>DASZMI010000110.1:0-29003 GCA_035551915.1 Solirubrobacteraceae bacterium
ACGCGCCCGGCTGGATTCGAACCAGCGGCCTTCCGCTCCGGAGGCGGACGCTCTATCCCCTGAGCTACGGGCGCATCGGTGGCGGTGATCCGCCGCAGGCGAGCTTAGCGAGCCGCGAGAGACGAGACCAGTCAGCGAGCCCGAGTCGGCCCTGTGCAAGCCTGTTGGCATGGAGCTGACGAAATACGGGTTGTGGATCGGGCGGTCGGTCAGCGAGGAGCATCACGGCGAGGCGGCGCACCTGGCCGAGGCACTCGGCTACGGGGCGCTGTGGCTGGGGAGCTCGCCAAGACTGCCGAAGCTGCGGAGCATGCTGGAGGCCAGTGAGCGGATCGTGATCGCAACCGGCATCGTGAACATCTGGGCCTACGACGCGGCGCAGCTGGCAGAGGAGTTCGCCGCGCTCGAGGACGACTTCCCCGGTCGGGTGCTGCTGGGCATCGGCATCGGCCACCCGGAGGCGACGCAGGAGTACGAGAAGCCACTGACCAAGACGCGGAAGTTCCTCGACGGCATCGCGGCGTCGGAGCATCCGGTTCCGCGGGAGCGCATGGCATTGGCGGCGCTCGGTCCGAAGATGCTCGACCTCAGCTACGAGCGCGCGCTCGGCACGCACCCGTACTTCACGCCGCCGGCTCACACCAGCTTCGCGCGCGAGCGACTGGGGGCGGAGGCGCTGGTCGCACCGGAGCAGGCGGTGGTGATCGACGAGAACGCCCGCGCCGCGCTGATGGTTGCGCGCCAGTACGCCGGCTACTACCTCGGGCTCTCCAACTACGTGAACAACCTGAGGCGATTTGGCTACTGTGACGAGGCACTTGCGGACGGCGGCAGCCGGGAGCTGGTCGAGGAGCTGGTGCCTCAGGGCTCAGCCGAGCAGGCCGCGGTTGCCGTCCACGCCCATCTGGATGCCGGCGCGAATCACGTCTGCGTGCAGACGCTCAGGGCCGGGGGCAGTGCCGGGTTGCCCGAGCGCGCTTGGCGTGAGCTGGCCGCCGTGCTGATCGGCTGAACGCAGCTCAGGGCCCTCAGCTGCAGCGCTTGGAGACCGGCACGTTCATGCTCGGGATCGGCGGCGCCACCCGCTGACACCAGGTGATCGCGCGCGCGGCGGTCTGGATGACGCCGTCGAATGGGTAGGTGACACTCTGCGCCGACGCCGTCAGCTCGCAGCGGAAGACGAGACGTCCGCTGGTTGTACCGGCGGCCCGATGGCAGGAGCTGCGCCTGATCGGCCCATCGATCGACCCGATGTCGATCTGGTGGGTCATCCAGGCGACGATCGAGCCGCGCAACGCCACGGCCGGGGCGACGCCGGTCCTGAGCTTGGCGCGATGCGGCGCCTGCTGCTGGCGCACGAGGATGTTGTCTTCGCGGTGCTGCTCGCGCACCGCCGAGGCGCTGTTGTAGCCGGCGATCGCCGGCACGTCGTTGGTCTCGTGCAGGACGAACAGGACGAGCGCCAAGACCAAGGCCCCGGCCACCGCGAACGGCAGAAGCCACTGCAACCACAGGGGCAGCGCGCGGTATTCGAAGCCGCGACGCCTGCCGGAGCTGCCGTCACGCCGGTACTTCACAGCTGGCACACCAGCAGCGTACCGGCGGCCGCACCGCCAGCGGACCGCGGGCTTGGCAGACTTGGGCCGCAATGGACCTGTCCGTCTTCTTCGCCGGAACCGGCGGCTCGCTGCCCAGCCAGCGCCGCGGTCTGCCCGGCATCCTGATCCGCCGCGGCGGCGAGCGAATCCTCGTCGACTGCGGCGAAGGCACCCAGCGCCAGCTGCTGCGCTCGATCGGCCTGACCGACCTCGATGAGATCTTCATCACCCACCTGCACGCCGACCACTGGCTGGGCCTGCCGGGCATGCTCAAGACCTTCGACCTGCGCGACCGCGAGCGCCCGCTCAAGATTCACGGCCCCCGCGGGCTTCGCGAGCTGGTTCAGGGGCTGATGCGCTACGCCGGCACGACCAGCTATGACCTGTACCTGACCGAGCTCGAGGACGGTGAGATCCTCGAGCGCGACGGCTATGAGGTCGAGGCGGTCACGGTCTCGCACCGCGGCCCGGCGCTCGGCTACGTGTTCCACGAGATCGATCGCCCCGGGATCTTCAACCCGGAGAAGGCGCGCGCGGCCGGCCTCACGGAGGGCCCGGACTTCGGTCGCGTGCAGCGCGGCGAGACCGTCGACGGCGTCACCCCGGAGATGGTGATGGGCCCCGCCCGCGTGGGGCGCAAGCTGACGCTCTCCGGCGACACCCGCCCATGCGACGCGCTGCGCGAGGCCGCGCACGGCAGCGACGTGCTGATCCACGAGGCCACCTTCGCGGTCGAAGAGGCCGAGCGCGCCGCCCAGACCGGACACTCGACCTCGACCCAGGCGGCCGGGATCGCGCGTGACGCCGAGGTCAAGCTGCTCGCGCTCAACCACTTCTCGATCCGCTACCCGGCCTCGATCATCCGCGACGAGGCGCGCGAGATATTCCCAAACACGGTGCTGCCGCGGGACTTCGACACCATCGAGATTCCCTTCGTCGAGCGCGGCAGGCCGGAGCTGCACCGCTGGTCGGACCGTGATATCTCCGCCGGCGGTACTGAGGCGCCCCACGTGGATGCACAGACCACAGCGCCCGAGCCTGCTGATAAGTTCAACTGACTGTCGCCTTTAACCCGGTCCTGTGAGGCCAGGAAGGACTGAAAGACATGCCTGAACCAACGGTCGTCCTCGACCGCGATGACATGCGCCGCACACTCGTGCGGATCGCGCACGAGATCGTCGAGAAGAACCCGCCCGACGAGGCCGGCGCCGGTCTCGCGCTCGTCGGCGTACACCGCCGCGGCGCGGTGCTCGCCGGCCGGCTGCACCAGCAGCTCTCCGAACTGACCGACGCAGAGATCCCGTTCGGCACCGTCGACATCAGCTTCTACCGCGACGACCTCGCGATCCGCGAGCGCGGAGCCGGAGCGGCGCCCGTGGTGCACTCGACGCAGCTGGACTTCTCGGTCGACAACCGCACGATCGTGATCGTCGACGACGTGCTCTACACCGGCCGCACCGTGCGCGCCGCGATCGATGTGCTGTTCGACTACGGCCGCCCCGCCCGGGTACAGCTGGCGGTGCTCGCCGACCGCGGTCACCGGGAGCTGCCGATCCGCCCGGACTACGTCGGCAAGAACCTGCCGACCGCGCGGGACGAGCGTGTCAACGTTCGTGTCGAGGAGGTCGACGGCAACGACGAGGTCACGATCACCGAACTGCGAGCGAGCGTCGCATGAGCCGCCATCTGATCTCGATCGACGACCTCGATCGCGCCGGGATCGAACGCATCCTCGACCTCGCCCGCTCCTTTGCCGAGGTCTCTGGACGGGAGATCAAGAAGGTGCCCGCACTCAGGGGCCGCACGGTCGTCAACCTGTTCTACGAGGCCTCGACCCGCACGAGCTCATCGTTCGAGCTGGCCGCCAAGCGACTGAGCGCCGACGTGGTGAACATCCGCAGCGCCGGCTCGAGCGTCGACAAGGGCGAGTCGCTCAAGGACACGGTGCAGACGCTGAGCGCGTATGAGCCGGCGGCGATCGTGATCCGCTCGCCATGGGCCGGCGCCGCGCAGCAGATCACGCACTGGACCGACGCCGCCGTCGTCAACGCCGGTGACGGCAAGCACGAGCACCCGACTCAGGCGCTGCTCGACGTCTTCACGCTGACCCAGGCGCTCGGCAGCCTCGAAGGGCTCAACATCTGGATCGTCGGCGATGTGTTGCACTCTCGCGTTGCGCGCTCGGACATCCTCGCCTTCCAGCGGATGGGTGCGAGCGTCACGGTCTGCGGGCCGCCGACGCTGATCCCGCGCCAGATCGACGCGCTCGGCTGCGCATCACAGGACACACTCGCGAACCTGCGCGAGGCCGACGTCGTCTACGTGCTGCGGATGCAGCACGAGCGCATGCACGACTCCTACGTGCCGACACTGCGCGAGTACGCCCAGCGCTACCAGGTCAACCTGCCGCGGCTGCGCGCGGGCCAGCTGGTGATGCACCCCGGCCCCGTCAACCGTGGTGTGGAGCTCAGCGGTGACGCGATCGACTCAAACATGGCGCTGATCGGCGCGCAGGTGAAGTCGGGTGTGGCGGTGCGGATGGCGGTGCTCTACGAACTGCTGGTCGGCGCGCCGGTACTGCAGGCGGTGGCCTAGTGATGAGCGACTCCAAGCTGTTTCACCGGCAGGCGCGGCCCGCCGAGCTGCTGATCCGCAGAGCGCACGTGCTCGACCCGCGTGCGGGTGTCGATGCGACTCACGACGTGTTGATCCGCGGCGGCGAGATCGCGGAGTTGGGGGAGCCTGGAGGGATTACGGCGCCCAGCGGGGCGACCGTAATCGAAGCCGACGGCCAGCACCTGTTCCCCGCCTTTGTCGACCCGCACGTGCACCTGCGGACCCCAGGGCAGGAGTACAAGGAGAACATCGAGACCGGTACGGCCGCGGCCGCGGCCGGTGGCTTCTGCCAGCTGATCGCGATGCCCAACACCTCGCCGACCGTCGATCAGGTGAGCGTGCTCAAAGCACTCACGGCGGCAGCCGGCGAGCAGGCTGCTGTGCCGACCGGATTCCTGGCGGCGATCACGATCGGCCTGCAGGGCAGGGAGCTGACCGAGATGGCGGCACTCAGCGACACTGGCGCGCTCGGCTTCACCGACGACGGCAAGCCGGTCGTCTCGGCCGGGATGCTGCGCAAGGCGCTTCAGTACCAGCGGCTGGCCGGCGGTGTAATCGCGCTGCACGAGGAGGACCCGGACCTCTCCGGCGACGGCGTGATGCACGAGGGCGCCGTCTCGGCGCGGCTCGGCGTCGCCGGGATCCCGTCGATCAGCGAGTCGACGATGATCGACCGCGACGCGGCGCTCGCCAGGTACGAGGGCGCGCGCGTGCACTTCCAGCACATCAGCGCCGTCGAGTCGGTTGAGGCGCTCCAATTCTGGCGCAGCACGGGCACGCGGGTGAGCGGCGAGGCCACGCCGCACCACCTGACGCTCACCGACGAGGACTTGCTCGGACTCGACTCGAACTTCAAGATGAACCCGCCGCTGCGCGCCGAGGCCGACCGCCAGGCGGTGATCGAGGGGTTGCGCACCGGGGTGCTCGAGTGCATCGCCACCGACCACGCACCGCACGCCCGGCATGAGAAGGAGCAGCCGTTCGAGCAGGCGCCGATGGGCACCACCGGGCTCGAGACCTCGTTCATGGCTGTCTACACCGCGCTCGTCAAACCCGGTGTCCTGCCCTTGAGCCTGGTGATCGAGCGGATGACCTCCGGTGGCGCCTTGTACGGGCTGCCGATCCCGCGGATCGCCGCCGGTGAGCGGGCCAACGTCGTGCTCGTCGATCTCGAGCGCGACTGGGTTGTGGGGGAGGGCGGTTACGCCAGCCGCTCGCACAACTGTTGCTTCCACGGGCGCCGGCTGAGCGGTGTGGTCGAGCTGACGGTTGCCGCTGGAAGCGTCGTGTTCGCATCGCGCGGCGCAGGAATCACGACGCCGAGCCCGGAGGAGGTTTCATGAGCCGCGACGCCTACGTGCTGCTGGAGGATGGGACCCGGTTTGACGGGCTCGCCTGCGGCGCGGACACACACGCGGTCGGGGAGGTCGTCTTCACGACCTCGATGTCGGGTTACCAGGAGGCGATGACCGATCCCTCCTACGCCGGCCAGCTGATCGCTTTCACGTATCCGCAGATCGGCAACTACGGGGTCAGCGAGTCGGCGATGGAATCGAGCCGGATCCATGCTCGCGCCGCGATCATGCGCGCCGCTGTCGACTACAGCGACGCCCCGAGTGCCGATTGCGGCTGGCTGACCTGGCTGGAGATGCATGGCATCCCGGCGATCACCGATCTGGATACGCGCGAGCTGGTGCGCCACATCCGTGACGAGGGCGCGATGCGCGGCGGCGTCTTCCCTGGGTCGATGTCAGAGGCGCAAGCGCGCGACCTGATCGCCGCCGAACCTTCGATGCAGGGGCGTGACCTCGCACGTGAGGTCACGCCGGCGCAGCGATTCAGCGTCGACGGCGACCGCTGGCAGAACGTCTCGCGCAGCGACGGCAGCGTCTTCGGCGGCGAGTCGGTGCGGATCGCACTGCTCGACACCGGCGTGAAGATGTCGATCGTCGGCGAGCTCACCAGACGCGGCGCGCATGTCACGCACTACCCCTGCACGGTCAGCTCCGACGAGTTGCTCTCCAGCGATGCTGACGCCTTCTTCCTGGCCAACGGGCCTGGCGACCCGGCGGCGCTCGACTACGTCGTCGGCACGGTCCGCGAGCTCGTCGGCAAGAAGCCGGTCTACGGGATCTGCCTCGGCCACCAGCTGCTCTGCCGGGCAGTCGGCCTGGAGACCTACAAGCTGCCGTTCGGGCACCACGGGGCCAACCACCCGGTCAAGGATCTCGCGACCGGCCTGACCGAGATCACCAGCCAGAACCACGGCTTCGCCGTGCTCGGCCCTGACGGCTCAGGCCGGATCGAGGGCGATGAGCCGGTGCGTTGGGAGACCGACTTCGGCGCCGCCGAGCTCAGCCACGTCAACCTCTACGACCGCACGGTCGAGGGCCTCACCTTGCTCGACGTGCAGGGCGGAACGATCCAGTACCACCCCGAGGCAGGCCCGGGACCGAACGACTCGCTCTACCTGTTTGATCGCTTTGTCAACGAAATCCGAAACGGCCGCTGATCGCTGATGCCAAGACGTGAAGACATCCACAAGATCCTGCTGATCGGCTCGGGGCCGATCGTCATCGGCCAGGCGGCCGAGTTCGACTACTCCGGAACCCAGGCCGCGCGCGTGTTGATGCAGGAGGGCTATGAGGTGGTCCTGGTCAACTCCAACCCGGCGACGATCATGACCGACCCGGAGGTGGCGACCACCACGTACGTCGAGCCGCTGCTGCCGGGCCCGCTCGAGAAGATCATCGAGCGCGAGCGGCCCGACGCGCTGCTGGCGACGCTCGGTGGCCAGACGGCGTTGAACCTCGCCAAGAACCTGCACGAGAACGGCGTGCTCGAGCGCTACGCCGTCGAGCTGATCGGCGCCAAGATCGACGCGATCGAGCGTGGGGAGGACCGCGACCTGTTCCGCGAGACGATGCTCGAGGCCGGCCTGCGGGTGCCGCGCTCGGCGATCGCGCACACGCTTCAGGAGGGGCGCGCGGCGGTCGAGGAGATCGGCCTGCCGGTGATCGTGCGCCCGGCGTTCACGCTCGGCGGCGCCGGGGGCGGCGTGCTTTACGAGATGGCCGACCTTGAGAAGGTCATCGGCCGTGGCCTGGACGCCTCGCCGATCTCGCAGATCCTGATCGACGAGTCGGTGCTCGGCTGGGGCGAGTTCGAACTCGAGGTGATGCGCGACAAGACCGACAACGTGGTGATAGTCGCGTCGATCGAGAACCTCGACCCGATGGGCGTGCACACGGGTGACAGCGTCTGCGTCGCGCCACAGCAGACGTTGCCCGACCGCCTCTACCAGCAGCTGCGCGACCAGGCGATCAAGGTGATCCGGGCGATCGGCGTCGAGACCGGCGGCTCCAACGTGCAGTTCGCGGTCAACCCGGCGACCGAGGAGATCATCGTCATCGAGATGAACCCGCGCGTATCGCGCTCCAGCGCGCTGGCGTCGAAGGCGACCGGCTTCCCGATCGCCAAGATCGCGGCGCGGCTGGCCGTCGGCTACACGCTGCAGGAGATCTCAAACGACATCACGCGCGCGACGCCGGCGAGCTTCGAGCCAGCGATCGACTACTGCGTGGTGAAGTGGCCGCGGTTCGCCTTCGAGAAGTTCCCCGGGGCGGAGCAGGGGCTGACCACGCACATGAAGTCGGTCGGCGAGGCGATGGCGATCGGCCGCACCTTCCGCCAGGCCTTCGGCAAGGCGCTGCGCTCGCGCGAGCTCGACGCCGAACCGAGCTTTCCCGAGGACACTGAGGAGCTGCTGGCGCGCGTGGCCAAGGCCGGACCCGAGCGGTTCGACCACCTGCTCGAGGCGCTGCGCCGCGGGCACGGGATCGGCCAGCTCAACGAACTGACGAAGATCGACCCGTGGTTCCTGCGCGAACTGCAGGCGGTCGCGACCGAGCCCGAGGCAGCCTTCAGCGGCGAGCGCACGTTCAAGTCGGTCGACACCTGCGCGGCCGAGTTCGCCGCTTCGACGCCGTACTTCTACTCGGCCTGGGAGCGTCCGCGGCCGCTCGGACCGGGCGGCGTGGCGCTCCCGGCGCATGAGGTCCAGCGGGGCGATCGCCCGAGCGTCGTGATCCTCGGGTCGGGCCCGAACCGCATCGGCCAGGGGATCGAGTTCGACTACTGCTGCGTGCACGCCGCCCAGACGGTGCGTGAGTCCGGCCGCGACGCGGTGATGATCAACTGCAACCCGGAGACGGTCTCGACCGATTACGACACCTCCGACCGGCTGTACTTCGAACCGCTGACGCTCGAGGACGTGCTGGGCGTCTGCGAGGTCGAGAAGCCCGAGGGCGTGATCGTCCAGTTCGGCGGCCAGACCCCGCTGAAGCTCGCCGCAGGCCTCCGCGGCGCCGGGATCCCGATCCTCGGCACCACGACCGACGCGATCGACCTCGCCGAGGATCGAGCCCGCTTCGGGCCACTGCTCGACGAGCTCGGCTACAAGGCACCCCCGTACGCGGCCGCCAGGACCCCCGAGGAGGCACTGCAGCGCGCACCCGAGGTCGGCTTCCCGTTGCTCGTCCGGCCCAGCTATGTGCTCGGAGGACGCGCAATGGAGATCGTCTACAGCGTCGAGGGCATGCAGAACTACCTTGAGCGCGTCGGCGTGATCGGCAGCGCGGGCGTCAGCGGCAAGAGCCCGACGATCTACCTGGACCGCTTCCTGGAGGACTCGGTCGAGGTCGATGTCGACGCGCTCTGTGACGGCGACGAGGTCTGGATCGCGGGGATCATGCAGCACGTCGAGGAGGCCGGGATCCACTCCGGCGACTCCGCCTGTGTGCTGCCGCCGCATTCACTCGGCGAGGAGATGCTCGAGGAGATCCGCGCGCATGCGAGCGGCATCGCCAAGGCGCTCGGCGTGGTCGGGCTGCTGAACGTGCAGTTCGCGATCCACGCCGGTGAGGGTCTGCACGTGATCGAGGCCAACCCACGGGCCTCGCGCACGGTGCCGTTCGTCTCCAAGGCGATCGGGCTGCCGGTCGCCAAGCTCGCTTGCCGGATCATGCTCGGCGAGAAGATCGCTCAGCTGGGGCTGCCGGCCGCGGTCGCCACCGGCCATGTCTGCGTCAAGGAGGCCGTGCTGCCTTTCGACCGCTTCGCCGGCACCGACGTGCTGCTCGGCCCCGAGATGCGCTCGACAGGCGAGGTGATGGGCATCGCCCGCGACTTCCCGACCGCCTTCGCCAAGGCTCAGGCGGCGGCCGGGGCGCGGCTTCCGTCGAGCGGCACGGTGTTCCTCTCGGTTGCCGACCGCGACAAGTCGGCGGCGACCGCGATCGCTACTCAGATTCATGACATGGGCTTCACGCTGCTGGCCACCCGCGGCACGGCAACGGCGCTCGCCCGTATGGGCATCCCCGCCAAGGCGATCAACAAGCTCAGCGAGGGTTCGCCGCACGTGGTCGAGGCGATCGGCGCGGGCGAGGTCGACCTCGTGATCAACACCCCGGTCGGGACCGGAGCTCGCTCCGACGGCTACGAGATCCGCGCGGCCGCGGTCGCGCACCGGATTCCCTGCATCACGACGATGTCGGGCGGGATCGCGGCAGTACGGGCGATCGCCGCTGCCGCGCACGGTGAACCGGACGTCGTGTCACTTCAGGAGCTCTACGCCGAGTCCGCGTCGGTCTCCTGATTCGGGTTCCCACCGCCGCGCGACCTGCCGTTGGTGGAAAACCAGAACCTTGAAATCCTGCGTGCCAGTTTTGAATCTTGGGTACCAGATCGGAGATCGTGTCGTCCGGTGCCGGAGTGGCCTAGCAGTACGTCGGGCTTGCATACGCTTGCGGTCGCGCAACGACACCCTGCATGCCAAAGAACTTCACCTAGCAGATGCGTCGTGTGATATAGCCCGAAGGTCAGTTGACTCCTCCATTTGGCCAAGGAAACTGCCTGCAAACGTGCCTGATTGTCGCAACCTTCCTCGACAATGCTCAAGCTGAGGTTGAGGTCGAGTCGAAATTGAGGTGGGAGGGTGTGATCGGCGGCTTGCAAGATGTATAGTCGCCCGCCATGCCGCCGGTCAGTGATTCCCCTACGAAGGCCATCGCCGCACCCGAGCGTTCGCTCGTGCAGCGGATGGAGGCGCTTCAGCGCGCTAACGACATTCGAAGCCGTCGCGCCCAGCTCAAGCGCGACCTCAAGGCTGGCCGCCAGGCCATTCATGAGCTGCTTCTGGACCCGCCCGAATACCTCGAGACCGCAAAGGTCTTCGACCTCATGCTGGCCGTGCCGAAGTACGGTCGCGTGAAGGTCAACAAGATCCTGTCCACGTGCCGGATCTCTCCGTCTAAGACGATCGGCGGGCTTTCCCAGCGCCAGCGCACCGAGCTCGTCGCGATGATGCGGCGCCGCTGAGCGGCGCGCATCTCTGAGCCGCGAGCCCGCGTCGGCGTGGCCAAGGTGTTCGTGATCACGGGTCCGTCCGGGGTAGGAAAGGGGACCCTGATCCGATCTCTGTTGGATCGCGTCCCGGAGCTCCAGCTCTCAGTCTCGGCAACCACGCGTGCTCCTCGCCCGGGCGAGCAGGACGGTGTCGCCTACCACTTCCTCGACCGCGAAGAGTTCGAGCGGCGCGTCGCCGCCGGCGACTTCGTCGAGTGGGCAGAGTACTCGGGCAACCGCTACGGGACACTGCGCTCTGAGCTCACCAGGACGCTCGAGCGGGGCCGCCCGGTCGTACTTGAGATCGAGCTCCAGGGCGCTCGCCAGGTCCGCGAGAAGATGCCCGAGGCCGTCCAGGTGTTCATCGCGCCGCCGTCGCCCGAGACGCTCCGCACCCGGCTCGTGGGTCGCGGCACCGACACGCCCGAGCAGGTCAAACGCCGCCTGGAGACCGCGGCCGCCGAGCTCGCCGCCCAACCGGAGTTCCCGCACGTGGTGATCAACGACCGCCTCGACGATGCGGTCGGCTCGCTTGTGGCGATCGTGCAGCGCAAGCTTGACGCAACCGCCTAGCGCTCGCTTGACGAAGCGGATCGGCAACGAACTGAGGTGTGGGTTTGCGTCCGGCGCGGAGGCCACGGGCGCAACACCGGGTACTCTTTCAGGAAGAACCAGCAAACAAGGAAGACCTAGACCGTGATCTCTCCCCGCATCGACAAGCTTCTCGAGCACGTTGACTCCGACTACGCGAGCGTGGTTGTCGCAGCCCGCCGTGCCCGTCAGATCAACTCGTACTACCACAACCTCGGTGAGGGCACGTTCGACGAGTTTCCGCCGCCGATGGTGGAGACCCGCTCGAAGAACTACCTGACGATCGCGCTCGAAGAGGTCGCTCAGGGCAAGCTGAAGTACCACTACCGCTAGGGCTACCGGGCGTCATCCGCTGCCCTTGAACTCTGAAGCGGAGGTCAAGGTTGAGACTTTTGATCGGTGTCAGCGGCGGGATCGCGGCCTACAAGGCGCTCGAGACGGCGCGGCTCGCGGTCAAGGCGGGCCACGCCGTGCGGGTCATCCAGACGCCGACCAGCGAACGGTTCGTCGGCAAGGCGTCGTTCGCCGGCATCACCGGCGCGCCGGTGCTCGCCTCCGAGTTCGAGGCTGACCCCGCCCGCGGCGCCTACCCGGGCGAGCCCGTCCCGGAGCGGGCGCCGATCAGCCACCTCGCGCTGGTCGAGCGGGCCGAGGTCTTTTTGATCGCGCCCGCCAGCGCCAACACGATCGCCAAGCTCGCGGCCGGCCAGGCCGACAATCTCGTGACGACCGCCGCGCTTGCCGCCGCCTGCCCCGTCGTCATCGCTCCGGCCATGAACAACCGCATGTACCTGAATCCGGCCACGCAGGCCAATATCCGCACGCTCGAGCAGCGCGGCATCAGGGTTATCCCGCCGGGTGAGGGCGAGCTGGCCTCGCACGGGGAGAACGGCGTCGGGCGGCTTCCAGAACCGGCGGAGCTGTTGGCCGCGGTCGAGGGCGCGACCACGCAGGCGCGAGCCGCGCCCGCCGCGACGCTCGGCCGCTCGCCGCTTGCCGGCGTCAGGGTGCTCGTGACCGCCGGCGGCACGCGCGAGCCGATCGACAGCGTGCGCTACGTCGGCAACCGCTCATCCGGTCGCATGGGGCTGGCGCTGGCCGAGGCGGCCGCCCACCGCGGGGCGGAGGTGACGCTGGTGCTCGCCAACGTCGGCCTGCCGGTGCCGGAGGGTGTCCGCGTCGTGCGCGTCGAGACCGCTGCCGAGCTGAGCGCCGTCTGCGCCGAGGAGTTCCCCGGCTGCGACGTGCTGCTGATGGCGGCCGCTGTAGCCGACTTCCGCCCGGCCCAGCCCGCCGAGCGCAAGCTGAAGAAGACCGCCCCCGGGGCCCTGTCCGCGATCGAGCTCGAGCCGACCGAGGATGTGCTGAGCAAGCTCGCCGGCAAACGCCGCCCCGAGCAGCTGCTGGTCGGCTTCGCCGCCGAGCACGGCGACGGCGCGGTTGCCTACGGACGCGAGAAGCTCGGGCGCAAGGGGCTTGACGCGATCGTGATCAACGACATCTCGCGTCCCGACATCGGGTTCGACGCGGAGCAGAACGAGGTGCTGATCCTGGCCCGCGACGGCCTCGAGAAGTACATCACGCGCGCCGCCAAGATCGCGATTGCGGACGCCGTCCTGGACCAGGTCGGGCGGCTGCGCGAAGCAGCGGCGAGCGCAGCCTGATCACAGCTTGAACCCGGACCCCGTCCGGAGCCCGCCTACACTTCCTATGGCCATGGATGATGTGTATGAGCTCTTCAGTCGTGGCTCGGCACTCTTGGCGGACGGCCATTACCACCAGGCGGCCATCCCGCTGCGGCGAGCCAGTCAGCTTTCGCCCGAGAGCACCTCGATCCGCGAGGCGCTGGGCCGGGCGCTGTTCCAGGCGCAGCATTACAGCGAGGCAGCCGATGAGTTCCACGCGGTCGTCGAGCGGGCACCGACCAATGACTACGCGCTCTTCTGTCTGGGCCGCAGCCTACAGATGCTCGGACGCCACGCCGAGGCCCGCAAGCCGCTCGCGCTGGCGGCGACGATGAAGCCCGAACGCAGCGACTACAGGGACTATCGCGACCGTTCTCGGGACGCGACGGAGCGGGCGTCGAGCGAGCAGGATGACGCCGCGTAGGGCCGCTTAAGCTGAGCTTGAGGCGGGGAACTGGCGCCCACGCGGGGGCTTTCCGGTGCTAGGCTAAGCGCACAGCTTCTGTAAGGCCGGGGCGAACCCGGTGGATGTACAGGAAGTGGGCGCTCGCCCGCTTTTTTTATGACCGGAGGGACTTTGAAGGCACTGACAACTGATATCGAAGCGCGGCTTGCCGCTGGCGCACCCGATATCGAGGTGCTGCTGGTGGAGGTCTCTGGCGAGAGCCTGCGCCTGTTCATTGACCATCCCGACGGTGTCAGCTTCGATCACTGCGAGCTGGTCACCAACCTGCTCGGCGACTACCGGGAGCAGTACGGGATCGAAATCTCCTCACCTGGTGAGGATCGTCCGCTTACGAAGCCGCAGCATTACCGCCGCTTCCTCGGGCAGCGCGCCAAGGTGCGCCTGCGTGAGGAGCGCGACGGACACAAAAGCCTTACGGGTGAGCTGGTCGGTGCCTCCGAGCAGGAGGTGACGATCGCCGCTGGTGAGGGGGTTGTCTCGATCCCCTACGACCAGATCACTCGCTCAAACCTCGTACCTGGTGACTGAGAGGACCCATGTCAAAAGAGATCCTTGATGCCGTCCGCGGTCTGGCCGCCGAGAAGAACATCTCCGCCGAGAAGTTGATGGAGGCGCTCGAGGACGCGCTGCTGTCGGCGTACAAGAAGACGCCGGGCTCGGCGCCGTACGCCCGCGTTGAGATGGACCGGGAAGCGGGTGACTTCACCGTCTGGGAGCTGAAGATCCCGGCAGAGCTCGAGGAGCAGCTGCTGATCGAGGCGACCACCGACCAGGAGCCGAGCGTCGACCCCGAGACCGGTGAGATGCGCGAGCCGCCGGCGCCGGAGATCGACCTCGAGAAGCTCAAGGAGTACGAGGACAAGATCGAAACCGAGGACGTCACACCTGGTGACTTCGGCCGGATCGCCGCGCAGACCGCCAAGCAGGTGATCCTGCAGCGGATCCGCGAGGCCGAGCGCGACATGATGTTCGAGGAGTACCGCGACCGCGTCGGCGAGCTGATCACCGGCATCGTCCAGCAGTCAGACTCGCGCTATACGCTCGTTCAGCTGCGCGAGCGGGTCGAGGCGTTGCTGCCCAAGTCCGAGCAGGTCGAGGGCGAGCGCTACGACCACTCCCAGCGCATCAAGGCCGTGATCAAGGACGTGTCGAACTCGACCAAGGGTCCTTCGATCATCGTCTCGCGCCGTGATCCCGAGCTGATCAAGTCGCTGTTCGAGCTCGAGGTTCCGGAGATCGCGGACGGCCTGGTGGAGATCACCGGGGTCGCACGGGAGCCCGGCTACCGCTCGAAGATCGCCGTCGTCTCACACGTCGACGGGGTCGACCCGGTCGGCGCCTGCGTGGGCCCGCGTGGTTCGCGCGTGCGCATGGTCGTCTCCGAGTTGCGCGGCGAGAAGATCGACATCATTCCTTACAATGACGAGCCCGCCCGCTTCGTCGCCAAGGCGCTCTCACCGGCGCGTGTGCGCGAGGTGCTGGTCGACGATGAGGCCAAGCAGGCGACCGTGATCGTCCCCGACGATCAGCTGTCGCTGGCGATCGGCCGTGAGGGACAGAACGCCCGCCTGGCGGCGCGCCTCACGGGCTGGCGGATCGATATCCGCTCCGAGACCGAGTTTGCGGCTGAAGAGACCAACACCGGGTATGAGGAAGAGGAGACCAGCGGGCGCTGCCACGCGATCCTGACCAATGGACGGCGCTGCCCGAATGCGGCGCTGCCCGGGTCCCGTTATTGCGGCATCGAGGCTCACCAGGCGCTCGAGGGCACAGGCTCTGACCAGGTCCCCTCGGACTCTGAAGCCGGCGCTTAGGGCTCACGAGGGAATTATTGACGTCTTTGACGGCGTCTGAACGCGCCTGACCCGCGGGGCCGAGCCCCACGGGACCGGCAGGGAAATTCACACATCTACACTGGGATACGAATGAGCAAGTCCACCGAAGAAGCTCCCAAGCAGCGCAGCGCGCCGAAGCAGGCCGCTGACGCGGCCAAGGCGCATCCGGCGGCGGACAAGGCGCCGGCTGCCAAGGACGCCGCCTCCGGCAGCTCGGGCCAGTCCAAGCCGGCTGCCAAGGGCGCCGCGGACAGGCCGGCGGCCAAGACCGCCGCGAAGCCGGCAGCCAGTGCCAAGCCCGCCGCCAACGGCAAGGCTGCCGCTCCGGCCGCCAAGCCCGCAGCTAAGACTCCCGCCAAGGCGGGCACTCAGACCCCCACGGCGGCCGCCCAGCAGGGTGGCTCCGCCGGCGGTGCCCGCAGACCGCACGCCGAGGCTTCCGCGAAGGCGGAGAGCAAGCCCGCCGCCGAGAGCAAGCCCGCGGCCGAGACCAAGCCAGCCGCTGAGGGCAAGCCCGCGAACCAGAGCGAGCCGGCGGCCGCCGCCGCGCCGCCGAACGCCACCGCCAAGCCTTCCGCCGCGCCGCAGACGGCCAAATCCGAGGCTTCGGTTGCGCGGCAGCCGGCAAACTCCGAGGCTGGCGCCCAGACCGAGAATCCTGCGGCCGGAGACGACCACGCCCACAAGCGCCCGACCCGTGACTCGCTACAGGGCGAGCGCACCCCGGGCAACGCCGGCGGTCGCCGCCGCGTCGTGATCGACGCGCAGGCTTCGCGCCGCGCCCCCGCACCCGGATCCCCGGGTGGCGGGCCCGCCCAGCCGCCGCGGCGCCAGCGCCGTGGCCGCCGCCGCCGCGGCGTCTACGACGAAGAGGCCGCGTCGCGTCCGGCGCAGACCTCGCACGCCCCTGACGTGATCCGGATCAATTCCGGCTCGACCGTCAAGGACGTCGCCGAGTACCTCGACGTGCGCGTGCCCGACATCGTCCGCAAGCTGATGGAGCTGGGTGAGATGAAGACCCAGACCCAGACGCTGTCCGACGAGACGATCGAGGTGCTGGGCGTGGAGCTCGGTAAGGAAGTCGAGATCGTTCACGCCGAGGACGAGACCACAGCCGAGGTCGTCTACGACGACACCGAGGATGAGCTGGTCGAGCGCGCCCCGGTCGTCACGATCATGGGTCACGTCGATCACGGCAAGACCTCGCTGCTGGACGCGATCCGCGAGACCGAGGTAGCGGCCGGCGAGGCCGGCGGCATCACCCAGCACATCGGCGCCTACCAGGTGCATCACGACCACAAGCTGGTGACGTTCCTCGACACCCCGGGCCACGAGGCGTTCACCGCCATGCGCGCCCGCGGCGCCAAGGTCACAGACCTCGCCGTGATCGTGGTCGCCGCCGATGACGGCGTCAAGCCGCAGACGCAGGAGGCCGTCGATCACGCCAAGGCCGCCGCCGTCCCGATCCTTGTCGCGGTCAACAAGATCGACAAGGAGGGCGCCGACCCGACGCGCGTGCGCACCGAGATGACTCAGCTCGGGTTGCAGCCGGTCGAGTGGGGTGGTGACACCGACTTCGTCGATGTCTCCGCCAAGACCAGGGTCGGTCTCGACGATCTGCTCGACACGATCGTCGCCCAGGCCGAGATCATGGAGCTGCGCGCCAACCCCGAGGCACCGGCCTCCGGCACGGTGATCGAGTCAAAGCTCGATCCGGGCCGAGGCCCCGTGGTGACGATCCTCGTGATGCGCGGAACGCTCGAGGTCGGCGATGCGCTCGTCGCCGGCGCCCACTGGGGCCGCGTGCGCGCGATGCACGACTTCACCGGCGTGCGCGTGACGCAGGCCGAGCCCGGCCAGCCGGTCGAGGTACTCGGCTTCGACGGCGTCCCCGAGGCCGGCGAGCGGTTCCGCGTCGTCGAGCACGAGCGCCGCGCGCGCCAGCTCGCGGGTGAGCGTGCCAACCGCCTGAAGACAGAGTCGCTCGCGCGCCAACGTTCGAAGCGCGTCTCGCTCGAGGACATCTTCGGCAGCGGCCTGCAGGAGCTCAACCTAGTGATCAAGTCGGACGTCGCCGGCACCCTGGAGGCGATGGAGGACGAGATCTCCAAGCTGCCGCAGGACGAGGTGGCGGTCAACGTGATCCGTGGTGCCGTCGGCGGTGTGACCGAATCCGACGTGATGTTCGCCGCAGCCTCCGACGCCGTGATCCTGGCCTTCAACGTGCGGCCCGTGGGCGATGCCCGCGCCGTGGCCGAGCGTGAGGGCGTCGAGATCCGTCACTACTCCGTGATCTACCGCGCGATCGAGGAGCTGCGCTCCGCGATGCAGGGCATGCTCGCGCCGGAGGAGGTCGAGGAGGCCGTCGGCTCGGCCGAGGTCCGCCAGATCTTCAAGGCCTCGCGCGTCGGCACGATCGCCGGCTCGCATGTCACAGAGGGCAAGCTCACGCGCGGCGGCAAGGTTCGCCTGGTGCGCGACGGCACGGTCATCTGGGACGGCGAGATCGCATCGCTGCGCCGCGTCAGCGATGACGTGCGCGAGGTCGCGGCCGGCTACGACTGCGGGATCGTGCTGCAGAACTACGCGGACGTGAAGGAGGGCGATGTGATGGAGGCCTACACGACGCGGCAGGTCGAGCGCGAGCTCGCCTGAGAACCACACCCACGCCAAGCAGGTATAGGATGGCTGGCGCACGGATGAGGCGGGTCGATGAGGCGATGCGTGCCGTTCTCAGCGACGCGATTTCCAAGGACCTGCAGGACCCCCGCGTGGGATTCGTAACCGTGACCGGAGTGAAGACCAGCCCTGACCTGCGCCACGCTCGCGTCTACGTGAGCGTGTTGGGCGACGACGCCGAACGGGCGGCGAGCCTCGAGGGCCTGCAGGGGGCGCATGGCTTCCTGCAGGGCCGGGTCGCGCATTCGCTGCGGCTCAAGCACACCCCGGAGCTGGTCTTCGACTACGACCCGTCCGTGGATCGCGGCATACGAATCAGCGAGCTCTTGGATCAGTTGCCACCGCTCTCCGGCGAAGAGTTGCCTGTGCGCGAGGACGGCGGGGACGGCGATGATGACTAGCCTGGGCGAGCTTGCCGGAGCCACGCAGGCGGGCCGGGCCGCGGTGCTCGACGAGCTGCGCGCCGCGCAGAAGACGATCGTCGTCACGCATGAGCACCCTGACGGGGATGCCCTCGGCTCGCTGATCGGGATGCACCAGCTGCTGTCAGCGCTCGGGCACGACAACTGCATGTTCATCGCCGAGAGCGATCTGCCATTGCCCTACGAGTATCACTTCCTGCCGCTCGACAGCGTCATCTCCGACGCTCCCGCCGACGTCGACGAGCGCACAGTGATCTTCCTCGACTGTGGCAACATCGAGCGCAATCCGGCCGCCGAGCGGCTGCGTCCGGCGGCCGGCTGGGGTCACGTCCTCAACATCGACCATCACCACGACAACACGCGCTTTGGCGAGGTCAACTACGTCGATCCGCGGGCCTCGTGCACGGCCGAGATGATCTGGGACCTCGCCCGCGAGCTGGATGTCGAATTCACCTCGCCACTGGCCAGCGCCCTGTATGTCGGCCTGATCACCGACACCGGCTGCTTCATGTACGAGAACACCAGCCCGCGCGCGCATGTGATGGCTGCGGAGCTGATCGAGGCCGGGATCGACGTGCACGCGATCTACCAGCAGGTCTACGAGGGCGTGCCCTTCGGCAAGCTGGCGCTGCTCGCACGCGGCCTTGCCAACGCCGAGCGCTACGACAACGGTCGTCTGACCGCCTCGCAGCTGAGCGCCGAGGACTTTGCCACCGCGGGGGCGGAGGAGAGCTACTCCGAGGGCGTGATCGACCATCTGCGCGCCGTGCGCGGCACCGCGATGGCGGCGCTCGCCCGCGACCGCCTCGGCGAGGCCGGGGAGGGCGGCGAGGAGCGCGGCCGTCTGCGCAAGGTCTCGTTGCGCGCCAGCGACATGCGGATCGACGTCTCGGCGATCGCCCGTGTCCAGGGCGGCGGCGGCCACCGCGCCGCGGCCGGGTTCAGCACCTCACTGTCTTGGGAGGAGCTCGTCGCTTTCCTGCGCGAGCAGCTCTCAGAGCAGTTGGAGAACCTTCCCGCCACCGAGTGAGCGACGCGCCCGCAGACGCCGGGCTGCTGCTCTGCGACAAGCCCGCCGGAATCACCTCCCACGACGTTGTTGCGCAGACCCGCCGGCGGCTGGGCCGCGGCCTCAAGGTCGGCCACGCCGGAACGCTGGACCCGTTCGCGACCGGCCTGCTGATCGTGCTCGTCGGACGCGCCACCCGCATCCAGCGCTTCGTGATGGCGCTGCCCAAGCAGTACGTCGTCACCGCCCGCTTCGGCGCGGTCTCGACCACCGGCGACCCCGAGGGCGAGATCACGGTCACCGGCAACGTGCCGAGCGGTGACCTGGTGCTGCCGACCGGCGTGATCCGCCAGCGGCCGCCGGCCTACTCGGCGATCAAGATCAAGGGCAAGCGCGCCTACAAGCTCGCGCGCGCGGGCGAGATCTTCGAGATCCCCGAACGCGAGGTCGCCGTGCACCGCTTCGAGGAGACGCGCCGCGCGGGCGCCGAGCGCGACTTCGTGATCGAGTGCTCCTCGGGTACCTACGTGCGCTCGCTGATCGCCGACCTCGGTGACGCCTACTGCACGGCGCTGCGCCGCACTCGGATCGGAGACTTCGATGTCTCGAGCGCGGATCCGGAGCGCCTGCTCCCGCTGGAGCTGGCGCTCCGCCACATCCCGCACAGCGACTAGCCACTAGCCTTCCACACTCGAATGCGCGTCGTCCCTCTGAGTGAAGTCGAGCCGCGTGCGCGGCGTGTGGCCGTGGGCGAGTTCGATGGCGTGCACCTTGGTCACCGGGCGGTGATCGAAGCAAGCGACACCGTGCTGACCTTCGAGCCGCACCCCGCGTCGGTCGTCAGGCCCGGCGGCGGCCCGAAGCTGCTGACTACATTGGAGCTCAAGACCGAGCTCGTGGCGGCGCTCGATGTGGAGGAGCTGGTGGTGGTGCCGTTTGACGAGCGCTTCGCCCACCAGGAGCCCTCGGAGTTCGCGGACGGCGTGCTGGTCCGGGCACTGGGCGCGACCCATGTGTCCATCGGCGAGAACTTCCGCTTCGGGCACCGTGCTCGCGGCACCGCGTCGCTGCTGGCGCAGGACAGCCGCTTCGAGACACGCGTCGTGCCGCTCGTCGAGGTCGACGGTGTGCCGGTATCCTCGACGCGCATCCGCAATCTGCTGCGCGAGGGCGAGGTCGGCACCGCCGCGCGCCTACTCGGCGCCGGCTTTCGCATGCGCGGCAAGGTGATGCCTGGCGACCGGCGTGGGCGGGAGCTCGGGTTCCCGACCGCGAACATCGTCCCCGACCCCAAACTGGCCTGCCCGGCACGGGGCGTCTATGCCTGCCGGGTCGGCGAGCAGCTGGCCGCGGTGAACGTCGGTGTGCGCCCGACCTTCGGCTCCGATCTGCAGCTTCTGGTGGAGGCATATCTCCTGGATTTCCAGGGAGATCTCTACGGTCAGCGGCTCACGATCGAGTTCGTCGCGCGGCTGCGCGACGAGCAGCGTTTCGACCGCGTCGAGGGCCTGGTCGCGCAGATGCAGCGCGACGTCGAAAGCACTCGCGAACTGCTAGCCTCGGGTGTCGAATGAGTCTTACACAGGAAAAGAAAGCCGAGCTCATCGAGAAGTTCGGCAACTCCCCGCAGGACACCGGCAAGCCCGAGGTCCAGATCGCGCTCCTGACCGCGCGCATCAACGAGCTCACGGATCACCTGCGCACGCACAAGAAGGACCACCACTCACGCCGCGGGCTGCTGATGCTCGTCGGCCAGCGCCGTCGCTTTCTCAGGTACCTGGAGCGCTCTGACCTCGAGCGGTATCGCTCGCTGGTCAAGGAGCTCGGCCTGCGCAAGTGAGCCCACTCCAGGACGGCTCCCCAGTTCCGCCGTTCAGCCTCAGGCGGGCTGACGGAACGTTCACGGAAGCCGATCTCCAGGGCAGGACCAGCGTGCTGGTCTTCTACCCGTTCGCCTTCAGCCCGGTCTGCACCGACCAGCTGAGCCTCTACAACGATCTGCGTGAGGAGTTCGCCGGGCACGGCGCGACGCTTTATGGCGTCTCGTGCGATGCGACGTACTCGCAGACAGCGTTCAGGGACAGGCTCGGGATCGAGATCGAACAGCTCTCCGACTTCGAGCCCAAGGGTGCTGTCTGCCGGGCCTTTGGGGTCTATCACTCCGGCGGCTTCGCGCAGCGCGCGCTGGTGATAATCGGTCCCGACGCGACGGTGCGTTGGAGCTACCAGGCGGACTCCCCGGGTGACCTCCCCGGGGCGAACCTGATCTTCGACGGCCTCCAGGCCGGCTGAAGTCAGCGGCGCGGCACGCGTCTGCGACCAGGCAATGAGCGACCTGCGCTCAGCTGCGGTCCCGGCTCTCAGCTCCGAAGACCATGTGCGCGGACCCGCTGAGGGCATGCTCCTGATCGCATACGCCGACCTTGAGTGCGCATACTGCGCTGCGCTGCACGTGCAGCTCGAGGAGATGCGCGCCAAGACGCCGCTGCGCGTGGCCTACCGGCATTTTCCGGTGCGCTCCTCGCACCCACGCGCCTGGGCGGCCGCATGCGCGACCGAGGCCGCCGGTCTACAGGGTCGCTTCTGGGAGATGCACGACGCGATCCTGACCGACCAGGCGCACATCGAGGACCCGCACCTGTGGAAGCTGGCCGAGGCGCTCGACCTCGACCTCGACGACTTCGAGAGTGACCGCCGCAGCGAGGCGATTGCCGAGCGCGTGCGCCGCGACTTCACGGGCGGCGTGCGGGCCGGAGTCGTCACGACCCCGACCGTGTTCCGTGATGGACAGGCGTTCTCCGGTGCAGGTTTGCGTTCAACGCTTGCAGGGCTGCTGCCGATATAGATAAGGCAAACGTCGTTGTACAAGGAGTGCCTGTCGTGGCCGTAATCGCTGGAGAAGAGCTGCGCGCGGAGGATCTGCGCGCGACGGAGGTCGAGCTCACCGACGAGCACGGTTCCTGGCCGCTGGCGCGGCTTGCCCAGCGTGACGACGCGCTGGGGACGCTGAGCTCGGAGTTCGCCGGCGCGATCGACGAGCTGGCACTGGTGGTCGCAGATTTCTCCGCGGGCGCCGCCAAGAGCTCGGTCTCGATCAAGGTCGTGAGCGACAAGGTCGAGGCGCTCAGCGCCCAGATCAAGGAGGTCGCCGGGCGCGCGGAGTCGCTGGGACACTCGTCGAGCCAGATGGCCGCATCTGCCGCAGAGGCCGCGGACGCCGCGACCGAACTCGAGGGCGAGAGCGAGCGCGGCAACGACGTGCTCGGCCGTCTGATCGACGCGATCGGCCACATCAATGACGACTCCGGCCGGGTCTTCGAGCTGGTCTCGAGCCTGGCCGCCAACGAGGTTGCGAGCATCGCCTCGTTCTCGGCAATCATCGAGGGCATCGCCAACCAGACCAAGCTGCTGGCGCTGAACGCCGCGATCGAGGCTGCCCGTGCGGGCGAGCACGGTCGCGGCTTCGCCGTGGTCGCTGAGGAGGTCAAGCGCCTGGCGACCGAGACCGCCGAGCAGACCACGCAGATCCGTGACACGGTGCTGCGCACGCGCGACCAGATGGCCGTCATCGAGGCCGCTGCCGGCAGCGCCCACGCGCTGGCCGAGCAGGGCGCCGGTGAGGCCGACGCGGGCCGCGACGTGCTGGCAAAGATCGCCGAGTTGGTGCATCGCTCGACCGCCTCGATGACAGAGATCGCAGCGCTCTCCGAGGAGCAGATGGCGGACGTCAACGTCGTCGAGACGCATGTCAAGGAGATCGCCACGGCCAGCATCGAGATCGATCAGCAGGCACGCACCGAGACCGTGCGTCAGCAGGAGCTGGCGCGCAGCACCGAGCGTGCCTCGGGTCGCATCGCACGCTATGACACCGGCAGCAAGCTCTCACGCCTGCGCAACGCGGCGCGCACCCTCTCCGAGCAGCTTCAGGGCGTGCTCGAGGACGTGATCGATCAGCGTCTGGTGACGCTCGATCGTGTGCTCGCGCTCGAGTACCAGGAGGCCAACACGCGCGAGTCGGTGGCCCGCTTCGGGCGTCTGTTCGACGTCAGCAGGGCGGACCCCTCGGGCTTCAGCCCGCCCAAGTTCCACACCGCCTACGACGCGCTCGTCGACAAGCGGATGATGACCTTCATGGACGCCGTGCTAGAGCTCGACCCGGCGCTCGCCTTCGCGCTGCCGCTCGACCTCAACGCCTACGCGTGCGCGCACAACACGATCGTCTCGCAGCCGATCACCGGCGATCCCGCCGCCGACCTCGCGAAGAACCGTACCAAGCGCTACTTCCTGGACTCCGGGCCGCTCACACGCGCCGCGCGGATCGGCCTGGGGGTACGCGAGCTCGAGCTGCGTCCCTACAGTCGGGGCGAGCTCAAGGGCCTGGGAGGGAAGCTGACGCGGGATCCGAGGACCGCGCCCCACAACGTGCTGATCCAGAGCTACCTGCGGGATACCGGCGCGGTGCTGACGACGCTGAGCTTGCCGCTCTACGTCAAGGATCAGCTCTACGGGGCCGTCAGCCTCGGCTTCGACCCCGACAAGCTTCAGGGCCGGTAGAGCCCCGCGCGACCCAGGTCAGACTGGGAAGGGAACCGGCTGACCACCGAGCGGTCGCCAGTACTCGGGAGTGCTCATTGCCGCTCGGACCAGGTCCAGATGGCGGACGATCACCTCGGGCGGCAACGGACCGTGGCCGATCGGGTCGAGCATGCAGAGGCCTTTGATCAGCATCATCAGGTCGGTTGCTGTGGCCTCGGGTCTGATCGCCCCCGCACGCTTCCCGCGCGCGAGCAGAGCACCCACCAGCTCCATCATGGCGGCATGCGCGGCGTTCAGCTCCGGCACGCTCGTCCAGAAATCATCGGCGACCGTCTGCAGCAGCGCGCGGTTCTCCTCCTGACGCTGCACCAGGCCATTGACGAAGGAGAACGTGACCTCGGCGTCGTCGGGATCGTCCTCGAGCAGCGTGCGGCCAAAGTCGAGCACCTCTCCGATGCGCTCGCCCAGGACGGCCGCGATCAGCTCATCCTTGCTCTTGAAGTTCCGGAAGAGGGTCCCGCGCCCGACGCCGGCAGCGTCGGCGATTTCGCCGACGCTGACCTCGACGCCGTGCTCGCGGAACATGCGGTCGGCTGCTTCCAGCAGCCGCTCGCGGTTCGCTTGAGCGTCCTTCCTCATGCGCGGCAGTCTCTCACGCAGCGGCAGCCATTGCCGAAGGATCGAATTCAATGCCCTCGAGGTGCCGCTTACGCAGCCACACCACCAGCAGCACCGCGCCGGCCGCCATCATGATCGCCGCCGCGAAGAAGGCGACGTGATAGCCGGACACTATCGCTGAGACGTGGCGCGCTGCGGTCGCACCAGAGCCGTGCTTGAGCAGGTTCGTGGTGTGATCGACCGAGAGCGTGGCCAGGATCGCGAGACCCAGTGAGCCACCGACCTGCTGCGCACTGTTGAAGAGACCGGACGCCAGCCCGGCATCGTTGTTCTCGACACCGGAGGTGGCGAGCAGCGTCAGCGGCACGAACACCAGGCCCATGCCGATCGACATCGGGATGAAGCTCGCCAGCATGTCCGGTAGGTAAGAGCCGTGGACCGGAACGCGGGCGATCCAGAGGATGCCGGCGGTCGCGAGCGTCATACCGAGGACCGAAACGTTGCGGACACCGAGCTTCGGGATGATCGCCTGCGAGATGCCGGCGCCGATCACGATGCCCAGTGACAGCGGCAGGAAGGCGAACCCAGCCTTCAGCGGGCTGTAGTGCAGCACGTCCTGTGCGTAGAGAGAGACGAAGAAGAACATTCCGAACAGCGCCGACGCGACAAGCATCATCGCCGTGTTGGCAGTCGCGATCGACCGGATCCGGAAGATCGAGAGCTTGACCAGCGGTGCAGCGGAGCGCGACTCCATGACGACGAACGCCACCAGCAGCAGCGCGCCGATACCGAGCACCCCGATGGTCTTGGTCGAGCCCCAGCCCCAGACCTGCGCCTTGACGATGCCGAACACAATCGCAAGGAGGCCGGCTGTGACGGTGGTGGCGCCGACCGCGTCGAAGCGGCGGTGACCCAGGTCCGCGTGGGATTCAGGCACGTAACGGAAGGCCAGCGCTACCGTCGCGATCCCGACCGGAACGTTCACGAAGAAGTTCCAGCGCCATGAGACGAGGTCGGTGAGGATGCCGCCGAGCAGCAGGCCAAAGGCCGCACCGCCGGCTGCGATCGCCGACCAGACGCCCAGCGCACGCGTGCGCTCAGCGTTGTCCTGGAAGGTGGTCATGATGATCGAGAGCGCTGCCGGAGAGACCAGCGCGCCGCCCAGCCCCTGCAGGCCACGGCCGACGATGAGCATCGTTGAGCTCTGAGCCAGGCCGTTGAGCAGCGAGGCGGCGGCGAAGAGCGTGATTCCAATCACAAACAGGCGCCTGCGTCCGAGCAGGTCCGCCGCGCGACCACCGAGCAGCAGGAAGCCACCGAAGATCAGCGTGTACGCGTTGATCACCCACTGCAGGTTGGCGGGGGAGAAGTCGAGCCCGCGCTGCATGGAGGGCAGCGCGACGTTGACGATCGTGTTGTCCAACACGACCATGAACTGCGCGAGGCATGCGATCACCAGTACTAGCCAGCGATTCGTTGTGGTCGAGTCTGAACTCAAGGGTTGCCTCCGGTTGGTGTGGGAAGTAGAAAGTGGACTGGGGAGTCCGCATAACCTAGCACAAGCGGATCGCCGAGTCCGGTTCTGTTTTGTGACCCGTTGCGTTGGGTTGACAGGCACGGCGTGTTCAGCGGCCTGCTCACTCATACGACGAGCGGGCAGGCGCGAATGCGACAACTCGCGCGAGGAAGATTCGCCGCCCGTCACGCCGGCGGCTACCGGCGGGCCCTACCGGCGGGCCCTACCGGCGCCTGCCAGGGGCGCGCCCCACTCGCGGCTCCGGCAGCTATAACCGCAGGTTAGAGCTTGTAATCGGCCCAAATTGCGGGAGTTTCGGGCCACGCGAGGCGGGCAGGGGGGTCAATGAGTGCCCGCCGGAGCCTCTATGGGAGGTGAGCGAGTTCAGAAAGACATCTGATCGATGCCTTTCTGAACGCAATGACCTGATCGAGGCCCTGGCACGGCGGCAGGGAGGCCACGTCACGCGAGCTCAGCTCTACAAATTGGGGGTGGGGCGTGGTGGGATCAGGGCGCGACTGAAAACGGGATGGCTGTTCCGGGTCCACCGTGGCGTGTATGCCGTGGGCCATCTCCCGACCAACCGGCTCGACCGCGCGCGCGGAGCATTGCTCGCCACCGGCGATCGGAGCGCGCTTGCCGGCGGGTCCGCGGCAGCGCTCTGGGGGCTCTATCGACGCTGGCCGGAGCCGCTCGAGGTTCTGAGCCCATTCCAGCACCGCATCCCGACCCTCAAAGCCAGCCGTTGCCGCACGCTGCTGAGGCGCGACATCCGCGTCAAGGACGGGATCCGCGTCACGAGCCCGGCCCGCACACTGCTCGACATCGCCCCTCGCACGTACACAAGGACGCTGCACCGCTTCCACAACGAGCTCAGGATGCGCAAGCTGATCGACAACGAGCAATTGCTCGATGTGGCGACGCGGAACCCTCGTCACCCTGGCGCAGAGCACCTCAGAGATCTCGCGGGCGCGAGCAAGGGCGAGGCGAAGCGTTCAGGCTTCGAGGTCGACTGGCCGCCCTTTGCCGCCAAGCACGATCTACCGGCCTATGAGATGAATGTCCACGTCGCCGGCGAACGCATCGACGTGCTGTTCACCCCGGACCGCCTGATCGTGGAACTCGATGGTTGGGGTAAGCACGGCACCAAGCAGTCGTTTGAGGATGATCGCGATCAGGACTCGAGCATCCTCGCCGCGACCGGGATTCCGACGATGCGGATCACCTATGACGGCCTTCACAAGCGCCCGCGCGTACAGGTAGGCCGCATCAACGCGATCCTCGCCCGCCGTTGAGGCAGGCTCAGAAAGGGGCTGCATTGCCCCGCACCCGCGAGATGATTGATCTCGATTTGACCGTCGCGGACGCGGCCGGGACAACGTCGCGGATCCGGCCCGGCTGGTTCCCCGACCACCCCGCTTCCGGACAAATCGAGATCAATCATCTAGCATCTCGTGCGTTCGGTTAAGAGAAAGAAAAGCGAAGCACTCCGCCGACCGAAGGGCGGAGCAGAAGGGAATTGCATATGTCTGACGCCGTGAAGCGCGTTAGTGTCGAGATCTCCGGGAAGGAGATCTCGTTCGAGACCGGCAAGCTGGCCAAGCAGGCCACCGGTGCCGTCGTCGTCCGAGCGGGCGACACCATGGTGCTCTGCACCGCAGTCGTCGGGAATCTGCGTGATGCCGACTTTCTGCCCCTCACAGTTGACGTTGAGGAGCGCATGTATGCCGCGGGCAAGATCCCGGGCTCATTCTTCAAGCGCGAGGGTCGCGCGGGTGAGAAGGGAACTCTCACCGCCCGCATGATCGACCGTCCGATCCGTCCGCTCTTCCCCAAGGGCTGGCGCTACGAGACGCAGCTGGTAGCCATGCCGCTGTCCGTCGATCACGTCAACCCCTACGACATTCTCGCCATCAACGGAGCCTCCACCGCGCTGCAGCTGTCGGGCGCCCCGGTCGCACACGCCGTCGGCGCGGTCCGCATCGGCAAGGTCGACGGCAACTTCGTCGTCAACCCCAACGAGGAGGACCTCCTCGACAACACCGACCTCGACCTGATCGTGGCCGGCACCTCCGAGGGCATCACGATGGTCGAGGCAGGTGCCAACGAGATCCCCGAGGCTGAGATCCTCGACGCCCTGGACATCGCGCACGACGCGATCAAGCAACTCTGCGCAGCGCAGGTCGAGCTCAAGGCCCAGGCCGGCAAGCCGGCGATCGAGTTCGAGGCGCCGGGAGTTCACGACGACCTCTACGCCCAGGTGCAGGCCTCGCACGGCGCCGCGCTGGATGCAGCAACGCAGGTCGAGGACAAGCTCGAGCGCCAGACGGCGACCGACGAGGTCAAGGCCGACATCGTCGACAAGTACTCCGGCGATCCGGAGGGCGAGGGCTTTCCCGAGGCCAAGGCCCACGCCCAGCGTGCCGCCGACAAGCTCGAGAAGTCGCTCATCCGCGAGCGCATCGCGATCAAGAAGATCCGGCCTGACGGCCGTGCCTCCGAGGAGATCCGCCAGATCGACATCGAGGTCAGCGTTACCCCGCGCACCCACGGCTCGGCGCTCTTCACCCGCGGTCAGACGCAGGTCCTGAGCAGCGTCGCCCTCGGTACCACGCGTGAGGAGATGCGTCTGGACACGCTCGGTCTCGAAACGTCCAAGCGTTACTTCCACCACTACAACTTCCCGCCGTTCAGCGTCGGCGAGGCCGGCCGTCTGGGCGGTCCGAAGCGCCGCGACATCGGCCACGGTGCGCTCGCCGAGCGTGCGCTCGTGCCGATGATCCCGAGCCAGGAGGACTTCCCTTACACGATTCGCGTCGTGTCGGAGACGCTCGAGTCCAACGGCTCGAGCTCGATGGCGAGCGTCTGTGGCTCATCGCTGAGCCTGATGGACGCCGGCGTGCCGCTCAAGAAGCCGGTAGCCGGTATCGCCATGGGCCTGATCAAGGAGGGCGATGAGTACATCGTCCTGACCGACATCGCCGGCGTCGAGGATCACCTCGGCGACATGGACTTCAAGGTCGCCGG
>DASZMI010000111.1:0-1635 GCA_035551915.1 Solirubrobacteraceae bacterium
TACGTCAACGCCGCGATCGAGCTCGCCGACCTCGAGCACCCCGCTCACCAACTCGCCGCCGACCACAAGCGACGCTTCATCGAGCAGCTCGCCGCCACCGCCAGAGAGGCGGGGGCTCGCAACCCCGAGCAGCTCGGCCGACGGCTCGCGCTGCTCTACGATGGCGCCGCTGCAGAGGCAGCCGGCTTCGACGACGCCGAGCCGACACGCGAGGCCCGCGCGCTGCCCAAGGAGCTGCTCGCCAAAGTGATTGACAACGGCCGCGGCGGCACACACGGACGCAGGCCGGCGAGGAAGTAGTGATAGCCAGCGCCTCGCAACCAGGGCAGGCGCCGGCGGGGCTGTTGCAGAAAGTCAGGCGGCCTCGAATTTAGGGGCTGCGTGATCGCGCTGCCGCGCGGTTTGTACGCGCCTTGCGCGGTGGAATGTACGTCAAGACAGAGCAACCGTCAGGAGCGAACCGGGGTTTGTAGCTCACGCTTCGTTCTGATCTCGGGGCGCCCGGGCCTGGTGAATGGCCCCGGCGGCTCGCACGCATCATCGAACCTGGTAGATGCCACGAAGAGGGTGTTGTCATGCGCGGTGCACGATGAGCTTGGTCGCAGGCTCGAGCAGGGCGTCTGCCGCGTCGTCCCACGCGATCGTCGCGCTTGTCACCAGCTGCGGGCGCATGCGGCCGGCGGCGACAAGGTCAAGGATGGCCGGGATTGCCGGCCGCGCCATCGCGCGTCCGATGTGTAGCTGCACCCCGCGTGTGTAGAGCTCCAGTAGCGGCAGTGTGCCCTCCGGCGCAACCTGGGCGATCGAGGTGCAGCGTCCGCCCCACTCGGTCAGCCGCAACGTAGCTATGAGCCCCTCGGTGGTGGCTGTCCCGTCCACGGTCACCGAGAACGCGCCCAGTGAGGGCTCGGGTTCCCCCTCGACTACTTGTGCCCCGAGTTTCCCTGCCACCGCGAGCCGGGCGGGTTCGGTGTCCACGTAGGTGACCGAGGCGGCGCCCAAGGCCAGCGCCGCGTCGATCGCGTACAGCGGTATCGACCCCCCGCCACCGACGACCAGAACGTCTGCCGCGGGCTGCTCGGCCAGCGCGGGTGCAACCGCGCGCCAGCCATCGGTGATGTTGTCGGCGGCGCTCGCGACGACCGTGGACTCGACTCCCTCGGGAAGCGGCACGAGCATGGCCTCGGCGTGGGGAACCAGCGCGAGGTCACTGAGCATCCCGCCCCAGTCGCCGCCTAACGCTCCGAAGCCGTACATCGAGAGTGGCGCAACGCTCGCGCAGTTTCCGGTGAGCCCCCGCCGGCAGCGCTCGCAGGTCCCGCAGGAGATCTGAAACGGAACCACGACCCGATCGCCCGCTGCGAAGCGGTCCGGTCCCTCGACCACTTCGGCGACGCATTCGTGCCCGAGGCGGATCGGCATGGCGAACGGCGTCTTGCCGAAGATCATGGGCTGGTCGAGGTCGCACGTCGCCACCGCGATCGGCCGCACGATCGCCTCGCGCTCGTGCCGGCGCTCGGGGTCGGGGACGTCGTGCCAGGCCAGGCGGCGGGTGTCTTCGAGTACGAGCGAGCGCATCTGCGATCCCCTTTACAGGTCGACGTAGGCGTGGGTGGCGTCGCCGAGCGCGATTAG
>DASZMI010000112.1:0-18060 GCA_035551915.1 Solirubrobacteraceae bacterium
CCCTCGTCGAGCCAGCCGTTGACCTGCGCGGTTCCCTGCTCGAGCATCTCCGGGCTCAGCGTGCCGTAGTCCTCGGTGCTCAGGCGGACCTCCTCGATCTCCTCCCTGGCGAGCGCCTTCTCGACCTTGTGCCGCGTGCCGCGCGCATACTCGCCGTCCTCGACGAGGTTCAGCACCCGGCTCACGCCGAGCGCCGCCAGCATGCGCACGTCGGCCTCATCAAGCGGCAGTGCACCGACGATCAGGCGGTCACAGACGCTCGCGTAACCGTAGCTCCGGAACCAAGTCGACACGCGCCAATCATGGCATCCGTGCCGCTGCCGGGAACAGGTCGTTCATCCCGCGGACGCTGTCACGGAGCTCACGGCCCTTGCACCACTCACGGCCGGCGTGCTCCATGCGCGCCATCAGCACCCGATCGGTGGCGAGCGCGCGCACCACCGACACCAGCTCGCCGACGTCGTTGGCCTCGAGTGCGAGGTCGCGGCGCATCATCTCCTCCGTGGACGCCTTGCCGTGGCCGGCCAGTGGCTTGAACGCGATCACCGGGCGCGGCGTGCGCAGCGCCTCGAGCACGGTCACGCCGGCTCCGTTGGTCACGACCACGTCGGCCGCGGCCATGATCTCGTGCATGTTGTTGACGTAGCCATAGGCCTTCAGGCGCTGTTCGGAAATGCCCATGCTCTGAATGTGCTGCAGCAGCCGCGCGCTCTTGCCGCACACGGCGATCACCTGCAGACGATCGATCTGCGAGCCGGTCAGTGACTGCACCGCCTCATCGATCCCGCCGAGGCCCCAGGCCCCGCCCGTCGTGAGCAGGATGAAGCGGGCCGGGTCGAGCCCGAGTCGCTCGCGTGCCTCGCTTTTGGAGACCGTGCCGAACCCAGCCCGCACCGGGGGCGCGCCGACGCGCATGGTGCGCTCGAAGCCGGCGCACTCGGCGTGGTCGGGCGCGGTGTCGTACATCACATAATGCTGGTCGATCCCGGCATAGGCCCACACCGGGTGCACGTGGAACGCCGGGATGTAGGTAGCGGTCGGCACCCTGTAGGAGTGGCGCGTGCGCAGCCAATGCAGTGCGGCCGAGCCGAACGGATAGACGGAGATCACGAGGTCCGCGTCATAGGTCGTCAGGAACGTCTTCAGCCGGCGGCCGAAGAAGCTGCCGATCGCGAGCTTGCTGATCGCCGCGAAGGTGGGGGAGGCACAGAGCGCGTCGTAGAACAGCTCATAGGTCAGCGGCAGCATGCGGATCTGGATCTCGTAGCCGCGGCTCATGAAGCGGGAGAACGGACGGCCCCAGAGCTCGAGGGTGTCGAAGCGCTCGACCTCGCACCCCGGCCATACCTCGGCGATCGCCTCGGTGATCGCCGCGGCGGCGGCGTTGTGACCCTCGCCCATCTCACCCGACAGGATCAGAACCCTGCGTGGGGTGCTGGGCCGTAATGGCTCGGGGGGCGATACGATCGCTTCTGTCGCAGCCACTTCCGGGTGCCCGTCTTGCACTGAATGCTCCTGTAATCGATGTTCCTTCTGGGTAGCGCGCTCGCGCTCATCTGCGGGCTCGCGAACAGTGCAGCTGCCGCGCTTGAAAAGCGAGAGATGATGCAGGTCGGCGTGGGCGAGCACGGCCTCGGATTGCTGACCGTTCTGGTCCGGAGACCCCTGTGGCTGCTGGCGATGGCGCTGAGCTTACTCGCGTGGTTTGCGGAAGCCGGCTCCCTCGGACTTGTGCCGGTGCCGGTCGTGACCAGCCTGCGGAGCTTGGGTCGAGGCGGCCTGGTGGTCGCCGGGCACCGCTGGCTTGGTGAGCGTTTCACCAGGATCGAGCTGGCGGGGGTGGCACTGCTTGCCCTGGGCGGTGTGCTCGTCGCTTCGAGCGTCATCACCTCAGGCGCAGCAGCGCCGCCACTCTCGGACCTGGCAGAGGTGCTCACGGCGGTCGTGCTGAGCCTGCCCGCCGCGCTGCTCGCGCGGTCCCGCAGCGGCGTCCTCAAGGGAGCGTCAGTCGGCATCCTGTTCGTCGCGACGGGGGTCTTCACCAAGGAGATCGCCGACCGCGTCGTTCGCGACGGGGGCGCGGCGATCGTCAAGCTTGTGCTGACGCCGGGGCCCTGGCTGATGATCGCACTCAGTGTCTGGTCGCTCTCACTCATCCAGCACGCATTCGCCCGCGCCAACGCCGCCAGCGTGTCGGCCGCGAGCACCACGGTGTCGGCCAACGGCTTGATCATGGCCGGCGTGCTGCTGTACCACGAGCCGCTGTCGCATGGAGCCAATTTGATCCCGCTGATCACCGGAATCGTGCTGTCCGCGATCGGCGCCGTTGCGCTGGCCGGTCAGGAGTTGAACGCTCTCCGCGACGCATAAGCAGATCGTCGTCGCCAACCCTTTGCGGACAATAAGCTGAAGGGTATGAGCGCCGCCATCGACAGCTTCGATCTGGGTGCGCTGCGGCTCACCTCCGGTGAAGGACGCCGCCTGGATCTCGATGTGCCCATCGAGCCGTTCGCGCTCGGTGTCGACAACTACGCGGTTGACCCAGCGGTCGTACCGGTGAAGTTGGAGATCTCGCGCACGACCGGCCAGGGGTATTCACTTCGCCTGCGCTTCGCCGCCGCGCTGCATGGGCCGTGCATGCGCTGTCTGGAGTCGGCCGACACCACCTACGAGGTGGACGCGCGCGAGGTCTCGCAGCCGGGCGCCGGCGAGGAACTCGACTCACCGTACGTCGAGGCCGGCGTCCTGGACCTCGCGGCCTGGGCGCGCGACGCGCTGGCACTCAACCTGCCGCGCGCGATCCTCTGCCGCCCGGACTGTGCCGGCCTGTGTCCGGTGTGTGGTGAGAACCTGAACACCGCGGATGCCGAGCACGCGCATGAACCCGAGCCTGACCAGCGCTGGGCCAAGCTCTCCGAGATCAAGTTCGAATAGCTGACCCTGAGGTAGTCTCGGTTTCCGGGAGGCGTAGTAGCCGGGAGGCGTAGCCAGACCGTGCGAGGACGCCGCCTCGCGACGGCATGGGTGGCCTGCTACCTTCCTCGGTCATGGCCGTTCCCAAGCAAAAGCAGTCTCACTCACGCACGACCAAGCGGCGCTCGACCCACAAGGTGAGCGCGGCCGCGACGAACGCGTGCCCCCAGTGCCACAGCCCGCGTCTGCCGCACCGTGTGTGCCCGGTCTGCGGTAGCTACAAGGGGCGCAACGTGGTCGCAACCGACTCGACGCTGCGCTGAGGCGATAGTCACCGATGGTGACCGTCGCCGTCGATGGCAACGGGGCTGATCTCGGCCCAGATGAGGTAGCGCAAGGCGCATCGCTGGCAGCGGCGCGTGGCGTGCGTGTGCTCCTGTTCGCGGACGCGGCCCGGATCGCTTCGGTCCCCGACGGCGTCGAGCTGGTCGACGCGCCGGTCTCGATCGCCAAGGCCACCGATCCCGCCTATGCCGTCAGGTCGACGCCCGACGCCTCGATCGTGCAGGCCGCAAAGGCGGTCGCCGAAGGCAGGGCGCAGGCGCTGGTCTCCGGAGGATCGACCGGATCGGCGCTCGCCGCCGGTCTCTTCAACCTCAAGCGCGACCGCGGGATCTACCGTCCGGCGCTGGCCCTGCCGCTTCCGCGCCCGGGAGTCGGACCGCTGTTGCTGCTCGATGTCGGCGCCAATGTGATCTGCCGCCCCGAGCACCTGGTGCAGTTCGCGCACATGGGGTCGGCCTTCGCGCAGGCGGTGCTCGGCATCGACGCGCCGCGTGTGGCCCTGCTCTCCAACGGCGAGGAGCCGGCCAAGGGCACCCCGGATCTCAAGGAGGTGCATGAGCGCCTCAGCGGCCATGGTGGCGCCGGCCTCAACTTCGTCGGCAACGTCGAGGGCACGGTTGCGCTGCAGAACGTGGTCGACGTCGTCGTTGCCGACGGCTTCACCGGCAACATCGCGCTCAAGCTGATCGAGGGCGTCTCCTCACAGACGTTGCACCTGCTGCGGGACGCGGCCAACCGCTCGCTGCGCGCGAAGGTCGGCGGCTTCCTGCTGCGCCCCTCGATCATGGGGCTGCGCGAGGAGATCGATCCGGAGGTCACGGGCGGCGCCTACATGCTCGGTCTGCGCCAGATCGGAATCGTCTGCCACGGGCGCTTCACGCGCCGCGGTTTCGCCCGCGCGATCGAGGTCGCCGCCCGCGGCGTCGAGGAGAACGTGATCGTTCGCACGCGCGCTGCGCTCGAGGAGGCCGGCGCCCTGCGCAAGCCCGGCGTCGAGGCTTCTGCGGGTGACGAGGAGACCGGCGTAGGCGAAACCGCTGCAAAGTCGGCAGAAGCGGTTTCCCCGTCCGAGCGCCGGGCTACGGTTGGGCGCTCATGACTCGTGAGCAGATCCTCGGCGCGATCCGCGCGCACCTGGCCGATGAGCTTGAGATCGACCCCGCGAGGATCGAGGAGGCAACCCGTTTCCGTGAGGATCTGGATGCCGATTCCCTCGACCTCTACACGCTCGTGCAGGAGCTGGAAGACAGCTACGGCGTGAAGATCTCCGACGAGGAGGCTGCCCGGATCCTCACCGTCGGCGAGGCGGTTGAGTTCGTGCTCGCGAGTGGAGTCACGACCGCGAGCGACACCTCCGGTGACGGCTAGCAACAGCGAAGCACCGGAATCGGTCGCACGGCTGCGGGAACTGCTCGATGCTTTGCCCGAGGAGCTGTCAGGGACGGTTTTCACCCACGCCTCCTGGACGCCGAAGCGGGCCGACTCCTACGAGCGGCTCGCCTTCCTCGGCGATAGCGTCCTTTCGCTGGCGATCACCTCGCACATCTTCCCGATGCTCGAGCGCTACGGCGCAGGTGAGCTGACGAAGATCCGCGCGCAGACCGTCTCGGGCCGTTCGTGCCGCGCGGTTGCCGAGCGCCTCGGCGTACCGCAGCGGCTGACCGACGCCGCGCCAGCGGGCGCGGCCGCCAGCATCCCCAATCTGATCTCGACCGAGCGCGTGCTCGCCTCGATCACGGAGGCGGTGATCGGAGCCTGCTATCTGGAGTTCGGTTACGAGCGTGTCGCCGATGCCGTGGTCGCGGCCTTCCAAGCGGAGCTCGCCGACGCGCTCGAACGCCCCGTCGACTTCAAATCGGCGTTGCAGGAACGGCTCGCGCGCCGCGGCGCGCTGGTCAGCTATGAGGTCGTCAACGAGAGCGGACCGCCGCACGATCGGACTTTCACGATCGTCGCGATGATCGGCTCGGAGGAGATCGGCCGCGGGGTCGGTCGCAGCAAGAAGGACGCGGAGCAGGCGGCGGCCGAAGAGGCGCTGTCACACATTGCCGTTGCTGGGAAGAGCTAGCGGGTAGGGGAGCGGAGGCGCGGTGTACCTGAAGAGCATCACGATGAAGGGCTTCAAGTCCTTCCCCGACCGCACGCGGCTGGAGTTCGGGCCGGGCACGAGCGTGATCGTCGGCCCCAACGGATCGGGTAAGTCGAACGTCACGGACGCGGTGCTCTGGGCGCTCGGCGAACAGTCACCGATGGCCGTCCGCGGCCACTCGATGCAGGATGTGATATTCGGTGGAGCGCCGGGACGCCAGGCGGCCGGAAGCGCCAGCGTCGAACTTGTGCTCGACGACAGCGAGGGCGTGCTCGGACTCGGGCCTGAGGTCTCGGTCATGCGCCGGCTGGACCGCAGTGGCGACGGCGAGTACCGCATCGGCGGGGCCAAATGCCGGCTGATCGACGTCATCGAGGTGCTATCCGACACGGGTCTCGGCAAGGAGATGCATTCGGTCATCTCGCAGGGTCGCGTCGAGGCGATCGTCACCTCCAAGCCGCGTGACCGGCGGCTCCTGATCGAGGAGGCGGCCGGACTCGGCAAGCACCGTAAACGCCGCCGTCGCGCCCAACTGAAGCTCGGCCACACGCAGGACAACCTCGACCGTGCGCTCGACGTCGAGCGTGAGGCCCGCTCGCGGCTGAAGCCGCTCAAGCGTCAGGCCGAGGCAGCCGAGCTGCACGAGCGGCTGCACCGCCAGACACTCGAGGTCCGCTGGGAACTAGCGCGCGACGAGCTGCGCGCCCGCCGGGCAGAGCTCGAGGCCGCGGCCGAGCAGGCGGCGCGGGCACGCGCGCAGCGCGGTGAGATCGCCAAGGAGCTCGAGGGGGTCTCGGCGCGTCGCCGCGCCGCCGAGGAGGCGCTTGCTGCGCGCTCGAGCCACCGGGAGGAGCTCTCGCGCCGCAGCTACGGAGCGCAATCGGCAGCCGACAAGGTCGGTTACCGCGCCGAGGCCGTGCGCGATGCCGCGAGCACCGTCTCGCGTCGCCTACAGCAGGCAGGCGCCCAGCTCGAGCAGCTCACCGCGACCGCCGCGGCCGACCAGCCCGACGTCGGGGCGCAGACTCGCATCGACGCGCTCAGCCGAGAGTTGGAGGCTCTCGAGCGCGACCGCGAGGCCGAGCTCGCACGCCAGCTGGTGGAGCTCGAGACGGAACTTGCCGCCGCCGCCGGGCTCGAGCAGGAACGCGCGACCGCCGTGGGGGTTGCCAAGCGGGCGCGCGACGGTGCTGAGGCCACCTACCTGCAGGCGCGCGCAGCCGTCCGTGAGGCCGAGCGTGTGGCCGAGGCCGCGCGCCGTGAGAGCGCACGGATCGGCGGTGAGCTGGCTGCCGTCAACCAGTTCCTGCGCAGCCACCAGGGGGCTCCGGGCGGCGCTCGCTCGCTCGCCGACGAGCTCACCGTAGCCTCCGGTTACGAGCTGGCCGTGGCCGCCGCACTCGACGGGCGGCTGGGTGCCGCGTTGCTCGACACGCGCACCGCGGCGGGTGAGCTGCTCGACAAGGCAGGTCGCGACGGCGGCCGTGTGATCGTGCTGGGCGAGCTACAGGACAACTCCGGTGCGGCTCGCGAGTCGCTCAGCGGAGCCGTGCGCCTGAGCGACCACATCTCGGGTGAGAGCAAGGCTGCAGCGATGGCCCGCGCGCTGCTCAGCAACGTCTGGGTGGTGGACGATCTCAGGCAGGTCCCGGAGAGCTTCCGCGGCGTCGCCGTCACCTCCAAGGGCCGGGTCTGGTCGGGCGTCACGCGCGAGCTGCGGCAGACCGCCAAGGTCGGCGAGGAGCGGGTCCTGGCCGAACGCAACCGCCGCGACGATCTGATCGCCGCCAGCGAGCGCGCCGTGCAGGCCGAGCATCTGGCACGCGGCCAGGTCGAGGCGGCCGCGGGGACGGTCGCCGAGCTCGACGCAGCACGTGAGCAGGCGATCGTCGCGCACCGCGCCGCGGTCGATGGCCTCGACGACGCGGTCGAACAGCAGCGCCGCCTGACCGCCGCCATCAACCGCCGGCGCACGGCGCCGGACGAGGGACCCGGCGCCGACCGGCGCGCACAGATCCAGGCCGAGCTCAACGCCGGGCGTGCCCAGCTCGAGCGGTCCGAGCGTGAGCGCACGCAGCGCGAGGCTCAGATGCGGCAGCTGCAGGCGGAGATCTCACGCGACGAGCAGCTTGCCCCGCAGATCAGCGCAATTCACGGCGAGCTGCAGGAGCTGGCAGCCGCGATCGCAGAATGCAAGGCGGGCTTCGACGCCGAACTCTCCCGCGACCGCGAGGCGGGGGAGACCGTGGCCACCGAACTGCGGTCCTGCGCCCAGGAGGAGGCCGCGATCCAGACGCGCCTGCATGCCGCCGGCGAGGCGCTCACAACCGCCGAGGTGCGCTCACAGCGCTCCCGCGACCAGGAGGCCGATTCCGAGCAGGCGCTGCGGGCACTGGCCGGCGAGCTCGAGCTCCAACCCGCCCCGGCCGCGGAGCCGCTTCCCGATGAGCGCCGTGAGGAGTTGCGCACGCGGCTCGAGCGGCTGGCCAGGCGTCGCGAGCAGCTTGGCCCGGTCAACCCGCTCGCACAGGACGAGTACGCGGAGGCGCTCGCGCACGTGGAGGAGCTCGAGACCCAGCGCAACGACCTCGAGACAGCGCTGCGCGAGCTCGAGGGCCTGATCAAGGACACGGATCGTCAGATCCGCGAGACCTTCGAGCAGACCTTCGAGGCGGCGGCCAGCAACTTCGAGGAGCTCGCGGCGCGGGTCTTCCCAGGCGGCAACGGCCGCCTGCGTCTGGTCTCCGAGACCGACGGACGGGCGCCGGTGATCGGCGGCCAGAAGCTCGACTCGGGCGATGGCGATGGCGACGCCGACGCACAGGTCGAGGACGGCGAGGAGCCGACCGAGGAGGAGGATCTGCTCGGCGTCGAGATCGAGATCACGCCCGCCGGCAAGGCGATGAAGCGCCTGACGCTGCTGTCGGGCGGCGAGAAGTCGATGACCGCGCTGGCCTTCCTGTTCGCCGTGTTCCTGGCGAAGCCGTGCCCCTTCTACATCCTGGATGAGGTCGAGGCGGCGCTCGACGACCTCAACATCTCGCGCTTCCTCGACCTGCTCGACACCTACAACGACCGTGCCCAGTTCATTGTCGTGACGCACCAGAAGCGCACGATGGAGGCCGCTGACTCGCTCTACGGCGTCTCGATGGGCGGCGACGGGATCTCGAAGGTGATCTCGCGGCGCCTGCCCGAGCGCGAAGCCGTCGCCTGAGCACCGAGCGTTGCTAACGTCGCGCGCCGATGGCACGCGAGTGGGCAGATCTCTTCATCGCCGATGAGACGACGGGCGCGGCTGCGTCGGGCGAGCCCGAGCCGGCGATCGCCGAGATGCGACGTGGCATGTTCTCGCGGCTGCGGGAGAACCTGCGCAAGACCCGCCAGGCGCTCGGCGCCGAGATCCAGGCAACGCTGTTCGAGGAGGTCAACGAGGAGACCTGGGAGCGGCTCGAGGAGGCGCTGATCTACGCCGACGTCGGCGCCCGCACGACCGCGCAGGTGGTTGGCCAGCTCGAGCGCGAGGCGACCGAGGGCGGCATCACCGGCGGTGAGGCGCTCAGCGCCCGGCTGACGGAGCTGCTCGCCGAGATCGCGCGTGTGGGCGACGACCACATCGACCTGCGCGCCAAGCCGACCGTGATCCTGATGGCCGGTGTCAACGGAACCGGCAAGACCACCACGACGGGCAAGCTCGCGCACCACCTGAGCCGCGAGCTCGGTCACAAGGTGGTGCTGGTCGCCGCCGACACGTTCCGTGCCGCGGCGGTTGAACAGCTCGAGCTCTGGGCGCAGCGCGCGGGCGCCGAGTTCGTCCGCGGCCCCGAGGGGACAGACCCCGGTTCCGTCGCCTTCGAGGGGGTCAAGATCGGTCTCGACAGCGGCGCCGATGTGGTGATTGTCGACACCGCCGGCCGCCTGCACACCCAGGACGACCTGATGGCTGAGCTCACCAAGATCCGCCGGGTGCTCGCCAAGCAGATCCCCGAGGCGCCGCACGAGACGCTGCTGACGGTCGACGCCACAACCGGGCAGAACGGCCTGCGTCAGGCGCAGCTGTTCTCAGAGGCGATCGAGGTCGACGGCCTCGTGCTCACGAAGCTCGACGGCACCGCCAAGGGCGGCATCGCACTGGCGATCGCCGGCGAGCTCGGCATCCCGGTGAAATTGATCGGCGTGGGCGAGCAGCTCGAGGATCTGCGCCCGTTCGACGCCGGCGACTTCGCCCGTGCGCTGATCGGTTGATCGCTCAGAACAAGAGCGGGTCCCGCCCAAAACTCAGTTTGCCGGTGCGTGACTACATCGGTGACTGAGAGTAAGCTCGCTGCAAATGGCTGGTTGGATCGTTTGGCTGGTCGTGGCCGCCGCCTTTGGGGCGGCAGAGATGCTTGCCGGATCCGGCAGCTTCTTCTTGGCCCCGTTCGCTATCGGCGCCGCGGTTGCCGCGGCTGCCGCCAGCGCAGCCGGTGAGACGGCCGCGTCGATCGTCTTCGTCGCGGTCTCGATCATTACGCTGATGTCGGTGCGGCCGCTGGTTCAGCGCCGACTCACGAGCGGACCAGGACTGCGCACCGGCGGTGCCGCGCTGGTCGGCAAGCGCGCGGTCGTGGCCGAGCGCGTTGCCAACCACGAGGGCGTCGGCAAGGTGCGGATCGACGGTGAGCTCTGGACGGCGCGCTGCCTCGACGAGGATTGCGTGCTCGAGCCGGGAACGATGGTGCATGTGATCGAGATCAAGGGCGCGACCGCGCTCGTAATGGAGTAGGCGCGAAAGGGGTTGGCATGGTCGTAGAGATCGTCTTGGCGGTGGTGGCCGTCTTCCTCATCATCATGGCCGCACGGATGATCCGGATCGTCCCGCAGGCCCGCGCAGGGATCGTCGAGCGGCTCGGTCAGTACAGCCGCACGCTCGGGCCCGGCCCGGCGATGCTGGTGCCGTTCGTCGACCGGCTGCGGCCGCTGATCGATCTGCGCGAGCAGGTCGTGTCATTCCCACCGCAGCCGGTGATCACCCAGGACAACCTCACGATCAACATCGACACGGTGCTCTACTTCACGGTCAACGACGCGCGCTCGGCGACCTATGAGGTCGCCAACCCGCTGCAGGCGATCGAGCAGATCACGGTCACGACACTGCGCAACGTGATCGGCTCGCTCACGCTCGAAGAGGCGCTCACGAGCCGCGACCACATCAACGCGCAGCTGCGCGGCGTGCTCGACGAGGCGACCAACAAATGGGGGATCCGCATCAACCGCGTCGAGATCAAGTCGATCGATCCGCCGCCGACGATCCAGGAGGCGATGGAGAAGCAGATGCGCGCCGAGCGCGATCGCCGCGCCACGATCCTCACCGCCGAGGGTGTCAAGCAGTCACAGATCCTCACAGCTGAGGGCCAGCAGAAGGCCGCGGTCCTGACCGCCGAGGGCGAGAAGCAGGCGGCGATCCTCCGCGCCGAGGGCGAGGCGCAAGCGATCGCTACCGTTTTCAACGCGATCCACGCCGGCAATCCGGACCCCAAGCTGCTCAGCTACCAGTACCTGCAGATGCTGCCCCGCCTGGCCCAGGGGGACGCCAATAAGGTGTTCGTGATCCCGTCCGAGTTCTCGCAGGCTGTCAGTGGCCTGGGGAGCATGTTCACGGGTGCGGCGGGCGCGGCCGACAGCAGCGAAAGGCCGTCCATAACCCCGACGGACGAAACGCACAATTCATAAATCACGTCCGCGCCGATCTGGCGGCTGTCGGCGGTGTACAGTCGCGGCCTCGGAGAGAGGTTCTAGGAGGGGAGTACGCAGTGGCGACGGTTGATGAAATTGACGGGCCCGGGCAGGCCCACGAGAGTGACGCGCGGCGCCAGCACAAGCATTCGCTCGAACGGAATGCGCTGGGCTTCTGGGACGCGATCGTCATGGCGGTCGCGGGCAGCGCGCCCGCGTACTCGATCGCCGCGACGACGGCCCTGATCGTTTCCGCAGTTGGTTTCGGCGCTCCGGCAGCCCTGCTCTGGTGCGGTGTCCCGATGATGGGTATCGCTGTTGCGTACCACCATCTCAACAAGCTCGGCGCCAGCGCCGGGGCGGCATACGAGTGGGTGGGGCGCGTCCTGCACCCGATACTCGGCTTCTTTGCGGGATGGGGTCTCGTCGTCTCGGCGACGATCTTCATGGTCGCCGGCTCGATTCCCGCGGGACAGGTGACCCTCTCGCTGTTCAGTGCCAGCGCTGCCAGCCACGCCGGTTGGGTGACGCTCGTGGGTGCGGTCTGGTTCAGCGTGATGGCTTACTTCGTCGCACGAGGCGTGCGGATCACCGCAAACGCCCAGTGGATCATGTCGTCAATCGAGGTTCTCCTCCTCGTCGTGTTCGCGGTTCTCGGCATCGCTCACGGGCACCGGGTCTCCTTCTCCATGAGCTGGCTCGGCTTCGGGCGCTTCGGCTCGTTCAACGGCTTCGTCGGCGGCGCTCTGATCGCCGCGTTCTACTACTGGGGCTGGGACGTGTCCTCGAACCTGGGTGAGGAGACTGAGGACAGCCGGAAGAACTCAGGTCTCGGCGGGATCGTGGGCATCTTGATCGTGTTCGTGCTTTTCGAGCTGTTCACCATCGCAATCAACATGGATATGACGCAGAAGGCGATCCAGAGCAACAGCTCGAACGTGCTCGAGGCCTTCGGTCAGGTGGTCGGAGGCGGCGTCGGCGGGAAGCTGATGATCATCGCGGTGGCGCTCTCGACGATCGCGACACTCGAGACCACCCTGATCCAGGTCACTCGATCGCTTTTCGCGATGGCACGGGAGCGCACGCTTCCGTCGGCGTTCGGCGTTCTTCATCCCAGATGGAACACTCCGATCTTCGCGACTGTCGTCGTTGCCGTGATATCGCTGATCATGTTCGCGTTGTCGAACCTCGTCGGCTCCATCGGGACCGTTCTGAGCGACGCGATCAGCTCGATCGGGCTTCAGATTGCGATCTACTACGCACTCGCGGGTTTCGCGGCCGTGGTGGCCTTCCGCAAGTACCTCCTGCAGTCGGTATCGAACTTCGTCTTCATGGGCCTCTTCCCCCTACTCGGAGCGGCATTCATGACGTTCATCTTCATCAAGTCGATCCCGGGGCTGTCGGCCGTTGTCCTGTGGATCGGCTTGGGAGGCATGGGTCTTGGTCTGATCCCGATCGCTTACTACTTCGCCCGGGGCAGTGCCTATCTCCATCAGCGGCCCACCCTGGGAAGCGTTGCCGTGGCCGAGGAGTTCGCGGGCGACGACATCGCGAAGATCGACTGAGCCGTCCGCGAGGGTGGCCCCACAGATGGCTTGAACTGGGCCGGTCATGCGTGACCGGCCCAGTGCTTTAACCTCGAGGTGAGATGTTCGATTCCCTAGCTGAACGCCTTCAGGCCACGCTCACCGAGGTTCGCGGCCACGGCACGCTCACCGAGGCTGACATCAACAGCGCGATGCGGGAGATCCGCCTGGCGCTGCTCGAGGCCGACGTCAACTTCCACGTCGTCAAGAGCTTCACGAACGCCGTCAAGGAACGCGCGCTGGGCGCCGACGTGATCGGCCAGCTCAACCCCGGCCAGCAGGTCATCAAGATCGTCAGTGACGAGCTGACCGCGCTGATGGGCGGCGCGGGCGAGGAGATCCAGTTCTCACCGCGGCCGCCGACCGTGATCCTGATGGCCGGACTGCAGGGCTCGGGCAAGACGACGGCGACCGCCAAGCTCGCGCGCTATCTCAAGGAGCAGCACGGCTCCTCGGTCGCGGTCGCGGCCTGCGACGTCTACCGGCCCGCGGCTGTAGAACAGCTGATCCAGGTGGGTCAGCGGGTCGGTGCCGACGTCTACGAGCAGGGCACAGACCGCAGCCCGGTGCAGATCGCCTCATGGGCACGTGATCGCGCGCAGTCCGAGGGAAAGGACGTCCTGATCGTCGACACGAGCGGCCGCCTGCACGTCGACGAGGAGCTGATGAAGGAGCTCGCCGACATCAAGAAGGCGATCAGGCCCAGTGCCGTGCTGCTGGTGGTCGATGCGATGACCGGTCAGGACGCGGTCCAGGTGGCCGAGCAGTTCGGACAGACGGTCGGCTTCGACGGCGTGATCATGAGCAAGCTCGACGGCGACGCCCGCGGCGGCGCGGCGCTGTCCGTGAAGGCGATCACCGGCAAGCCGATCATGTATGCGTCGACCGGCGAGAAGCTCGACCAGTTCGAGCGCTTCCACCCGGACCGCATGGCCCAGCGCATCCTCGGGATGGGGGACGTCGTCTCCCTGATCGAGCGCGCCAGCCAGAACTTCGACGAGGAGCAGGCCCGCGAACTCGAGCGCAAGTTCCGCAAGTCGGAGTTCGACCTCGACGACTTCCTGCAGCAGATGCGCCAGATCCGGCGCATGGGCCCATTGCAGAACCTGCTCGGGATGATCCCCGGGATGAGCAAGGAGCTGCGTGGCGTCAAGGTCGACGAGCGCGAGTTCGACCGAATCCAGGCGATCATCCTCTCGATGACGCCCGAGGAGCGCCGGCGCCCCGAACTGATCAAGGGCAGGCGCAGGCTGAGGATCGCTCAGGGCTCGGGCACGAACGTCCAGGCCGTCAGGGCTCTTATCAAGCAGTTCGAGCAGATGCGCAAGCTCATGAAGGTCGTCGCCTCTGGCAAAACGCCGGATCTTCAAGCGCTTATGCGCGCCGCACGCTAACCTGTCCGGACCTATGTCAGTGAGACTTCGACTAACGCGCGTCGGCGGACGCAAGAACCCCATCTGGCGGGTTGTTGTCGCCGATCAGCGCTCCAAGCGCGACGGCCGGGTAATCGAGACCGTCGGGCATTACAACGCACAGACCGAGCCGTCGACCATCGTGCTCGACGAAGCAAAGGTCAAGGACTGGCTCGCCCGTGGCGCCCAGCCGACCGATACGGTCAAGAAGCTCCTGCGCACGCAGGGCATCACCGGTTGAGTAACGACTCCTCCTCGTCGCGCGATCTCCTCGAGTACCTCACTCGCGGGCTCGTGGACGAGCCCGACCTGGTAAAGGTCAAAGAGGTGCGAGAGGACGACGGCAGCGTCGTCCTCGAACTCTCCGTCGCGCAGGACGATTACGGCAACGTGATCGGCCGCGGTGGGCGCACGGCCTCTGCGCTGCGTACCGTCGTCAAGACGGCGGCTGTCCACGACGGGCACCGCGTCTTTGTCGACATCGTCGACTGATCTCAGTGGCCGGCGCGGCCGCGGATCGAGACTGGTTGCACGCCGGCCGTGTCGGCAGGCCGCACGGGCTCGATGGTTCCTTTCTTGTCACAGACCCGAACGCCGCGCTGCTCCGCGCGAGCGAGACCGTCAGGCTCGGCGATGCCGACCTGACGATCGTGCGCTTGGCCGGACATGACAGGCGTCTGATCCTGCGGATCGACGGTTGCTCGGACCGTGAGGCGGCGGAGGCGCTCCGGGGGCAGACCCTGCTCGTCTCCCGCACGAGCGCACCACAGCTCGAAGCAGACGAGTGGTGGGCAGAGGACCTCGAGGGTCTCGCCGTCTGCGACGGCGAACGCAAGGTGGGCACCGTCAGCAGGCTGCTGGCGCTCCCGTCCTGTGAGGTGCTCGAGGTGCAGCGCGCCGAGGGCGGAGATGCGCTGCTCGTGCCGCTCGTGTCGGACGCCGTCAGACAGGTCGACATCGAGCACGGGCGGATCGACATTGATCTCGAGTTCCTCGGCGAGGCATGACGATGGAGATCGATGTCTTCACCCTGTTCCCCGGGGCCTTTGAGTGGTTTGAATCACAACGGCACGTGCGCAACGCCCTCGGTGCCGGTCACCGCATGGGCTACGTCAACTACCGCGACCACACACCGCTGAGCGGCGGCCAGGTCGACGACACGCCGTTCGGTGGGGGCGCCGGCATGGTCCTCCGGGTGGACGTCGTCGAGGCCGCGATGCGGGCCCGGTACGGCGCCGACCCGACGGATGTCCGCCGCCGGCGGAGGATCCTGGCGCTGACGCCCGGCGGGCGCATCCTCGACGATGAACTCGTCGACGAGTTCGCCGCCGAACCGGCGCTGACGCTGCTCTGTGGCCGCTATGAGGGTTTCGACGAGCGCATCCTCGACCACTTCGCGAGTGACCGCGTATCGATCGGCCGCTACGTGCTGGCCGGCGGGGAGCTCGCGGCGATGGTCGTCGCCGATGCGATCCTTCGCAAGCAGCCCGGCGCCCTCGGTCACGAGGAGTCGGCCCTGGAGGAGTCGTTCAGCCGAGCGCTCGAGGGCGCGCCCGAGTACCCGCATTACACCCGCCCGGCCGAGTACCGCGGATGGGCAGTCCCCGACGTGCTGCTCTCCGGGCACCACGCGAACATCCGCCGCTGGCGGCTGGAGCAGGCACGCGCGCGGGCAGCCGGGTAGCCGGCGACGGCACTCAACTCGCGTTTCGCTACCATAGGCCGCCGCGCGCTCTTCAGCTGCGCTTTTTCTTCTGTCCGTTTTCAGCTATGCCGGTGCTGCCGGCAACGAGAGCACGAGCAATGAGCACCGTCATCGAAAGTTTGGAGCGCGCACAGCTCCGCCGAGTTCCCCAGTTCGACGCTGGCGACCGCCTGCGTGTCCACTTCCAGGTGATCGAGGGAACTCGTCGCCGCACCCAGGTGTTCGAGGGCGTGGTCATCAAGCGCCAGGGGCACGGTGCGCGCGAGACCTTCACGGTCCGCAAGAACTCCTTCGGCGTGGGCGTCGAGCGCACGTTCCCGCTGCATTCGCCGAAGATCGAGAAGATCGAGGTCGCCGCTCGCGGTGACGTCCGCCGCGCCAAGCTGTACTACCTGCGCGACCGAGTCGGCAAGCGCGCCCGCGTCCGCGAGCGCCGCAACACCGGGCCCGAGGAAATCATCCAGCGCGAGCTGCTGTACGGCGCGGCCTTTGCCGACGCCAAGGCTCCCGAGGCTGAGACTGCCCTCGAGACCGAGGCCGTTGAGGCGCCGGAAGCTGAGGTCGTCGAGGCACCCGAGGCCGCTGAGGTCGAGACAGCCGAGCCCTCCACGCCCGAAGTAGCTGAGGCTGCCGCCGAAGCCGCTGAAGCGGCCGCGGCTGCTGCCGAGGCCGCCCAGACCGCCGCCGAGGCCGCCGAGACTGCCGCGGAGGCCGCACAAGCTGCCGCCGAGGCCGTCGCGGCCCCCGAGGCAGCGGCAGAGACGGAAAAGCCGGCGGCAGTGGCCTCGGACGCTGACGCGCCGGCGTCGGCTGACGAGGCCTAGCTCCCCACGGGCAGTCGGGGAATCGGTTCCCGATGGCCTCCACCAGCAGGAAGAAGAAGCCCAAGGGCCTCGTCGCCAACGGGGTCGAACTGGTAGTCACGGTCGCAATCGCGATCGGGCTTGCTCTGCTCATCCAGGCGTTGCTCGTGAAGCCCTACCGGATTCCGAGTGGCTCGATGATCCCGACGCTCGCGATTGGGCAGCGCATCCTCGTCAATCGCCTCGACACACATCCCGGTCTCGGCGATATCGTCGTCTTTCACCCACCGACCGGGGCTGTCACCAACGATGGAGAGTGCGGCGACCCCAGCCAGGGCGGTGGCCACGCGCAGGCCTGCGATAAGGCGGTTCCGGCGGAGTCGACCCAGACCTTCGTCAAGCGCGTCGTTGGCCTGCCGGGCGACCATCTCACGATCCGCAACGGGTATGTCTACCGCGACGGAGTGAAGGAGCGCGGCTCCTACATACAGAAGTGCGACAGGGTACTCGGTGCCGATTGCACCTTCCCGAAGCCGATCGTCGTTCCAGCCGGTGAGTACTACATGATGGGTGACAACCGTGGCAACTCACTGGACAGTCGTTACTGGGGCCCGGTGCCGCAGAAGTGGATCATCGGGGTCGCGTTCGCAACCTACTGGCCGATCGACCGGATCGGCATCTTCTAGACCTGGCGTTGACAGCGCTGAGGGCTCGCTCGCTTTGCGAGCCCTCGCGAGTACGGTTGCAGCAGGATGAAGCGCAAGCCTCCAGGTCCCAAGCTGTTCGCCCACGACCGGGGCCTCGGCATTCGTTTTGTGGCCGGAGCCGATGAAGCCGGCCGGGGCTGCCTGGCCGGCCCCCTGGTGGCCGCTGCCGTGCTGTTCGACCAGGAGCGCCTGACCCGTGCGGACATCAAGGCGCTGGCCAATCTCAACGACTCGAAGATGCAGACCCCGGCGGCACGTGCCGAGCTGTACCCGATGATCCTGAGGATCGCCGCCAAGGTCTCAATCGTCTCGCGCTGCGCGCCGGGCATCGACTCCCGCGGGCTGCACGTGACCAACCTGGCCGCACTCCGGGAGGCGCTGGCGAACGTCGCCTGCGAAGGTGCGATCTGCCTCAGCGACGGCTTCAGCCTCGGTGAGACCGGCTACGAGCACCGAGCCGTGATCAGAGGCGACGCGACCAGCGCGGCGATCGCGGCGGCTTCGGTCCTGGCCAAGGAGACCCGCGACCGCTACATGCGCCGAGTCGACGAGCGCAATCCCGGTTGGGGCTTCGCCCAACACGTGGGCTACGCCTCGCCCGAGCATCGCAGCGCGATCGAGCGACTCGGGGTCACACCGCTTCATCGCCTCTCCTTCCAGTCGGCTGCCTACCAGCAGCTGACTCTTGGCTGACGCTCAAAACGCCGACTCCACGTGGTCGAGGCGTAGGAGTCCGCCGTCGGGGGTGAGGGTCACTCCGATCGCGTCGAAGCGCAGCTCGCCGACAT
>DASZMI010000113.1:0-5332 GCA_035551915.1 Solirubrobacteraceae bacterium
GCCGACGCTCTTCGCGTGGGCGGCCAAGCGGGCCGCCCATAGCGCCGCTAGCGCTCGTCGGGCCAGTGCCCGGTGCGGCGCAGATGCTCGCGCGCCTGCTCCTCGCGGTCGCGGTCACCGCGCTCGCTGGCGTTCATGCGCAGCATCCAGTTCAGCAGCACCACCATCATCGCGATCACGATCGCGGCGACGCCGACCGCCGAGAGCATCGAGTCGCGGTCTGTCGTGGTCGAGGTGAAGACGTTCGATTCCGAGGCGTTGTCCTGCACGCCTGAGAGATGCCCGCCGGACATGATCAACATCACGACGCCGGCGATCACCAGCGCGATCGGCAGCCCCCAGCGAACGAGCAGTACCACCGGGCCCGGCTTGGGCTCGTTGGAGCTGCGCGTTACGCCAAGCACTGTCTATTCGGCGGTGCCGCCGGCGAGACCCGGCCGCGGGAAGAGCTTGGGGCTCTCGCCGGTGCGCTCGGGCTGGGGGGCCGCCGGCAGTGACGGCGGCGGCGGCGCCTCCGAGCCGAACACGTCCTCCTCGCTGTCGCCGCCCAGCAGCGCCACGAACTGGTCGCGTTCGATCGTCTCGCGCTTGAGCAGGATCTCGGAGATGCGGTTGAGCACCTCGCGGTGCTCGGTCAGGAGGTCGCGCGCGACGGTGTGCGCGGACTCGACGATGCGGCGGATCTCGAGGTCGATCTCGCGTGCGATCTCGTCCGAGTAGTCCGGCTCGGAGCTGAACTCGCGGCCGAGGAACGGCTGACCATGGTCGTGACCGAAGACGCGCGGGCCGAGCTTCTCCGACATGCCGAAGCGCATCACCATCTGCTTGGAGGTGGCGGTGACCTTCTCCAGGTCGTTGGCGGCGCCGGTCGTGATCTCACCGAAGACGAGCTCCTCGGCGGCGCGGCCGCCGAGCGTCATCGCCATCGTGTCGAGCAGCTCCGCGCGGGTCGTGAGGAACTTATCCTCGCCCGGGAGCGAGATCGTGTAGCCCAGCGCCTGGCCGCGGGAGATCACGGAGATCTTGTGGATCGGGTCGCTGTTGGGCAGGAAGTGACCGACGATCGCGTGGCCCATCTCGTGGTAGGCCGTGATCCGGCGCTCCTTCTCGCCCATCACGCGGGTCTTCTTCTCGGGGCCTGCGATCACGCGCATGATCCCCTCTTCGAGCTCGACCTGGGTGATCTCGCGCTTGCCGCTTCGGGCGGCAAGCAGCGCGGCCTCGTTGACGAGGTTCGACAGGTCGGCACCCGTGAACCCCGGTGTCTGCCCGGCCAGCACGTCGACGTCGATCTCACGCGCCAGCGGCTTGCCGCGGGTGTGGACCTCGAGGATCTTCTTGCGGCCCATGCGGTCCGGGCGGTCGACGACGATCTGGCGATCGAAGCGGCCGGGACGCAGCAGCGCCGGGTCAAGGATGTCGGGACGGTTGGTGGCCGCGATCAGGATGATGTTGTCCTTCATCTCGAAGCCGTCCATCTCGACGAGCAGCTGGTTGAGCGTCTGCTCCCGCTCGTCGTGACCGCCGCCCAGGCCGGCGCCACGATGGCGGCCGACGGCGTCGATCTCGTCCATGAAGATGATGCAGGGCGAGTTCTGCTTGGCCTGCTCGAATAGATCGCGGACACGCGACGCGCCGACGCCGACGAACATCTCGACGAAGTCGGAGCCGGAGATCGAGAAGAACGGGACGCCGGCCTCGCCCGCGACGGCGCGCGCGAGCAGCGTCTTGCCGGTGCCGGGGGGTCCATAGAGCAGCACACCCTTGGGGATCCGGGCACCGAGCGCCTGGAACTTCTTGGGGTTCTCGAGGAACTCCTTGATCTCGTGCAGCTCCTCGACCGCCTCGTCGACGCCGGCGACGTCACGGAACGTGATCTTGGGCGAGTCGACCGACATGCGCTTGGCGCGCGATTTGCCGAACGACATGACCTTGGAGCCGCCTCCCTGGACCTGATTCATGAGGAAGAGCCAGAAACCGATGAAGATCACGAACGGCAGCAGGTAGGTCAGGAGTGAGATCCAGCCGTTGCTCGAGGTGTCCTGGACGTTGAGCGCGGGGCCGCCCTCGTTCTTGGTGACGTCGTTGATGATCTGCGAGACGTAGCCATTCGGGTACCCGGTCGAGTACTTGGTGTGGGCGGCGTCGTTGAGGACAACGGTCATGCTGTTGTCCTTCTGATCGAGCGTGACGCTGCTGACGCCATCGTTGTTGATGTACTGCAGAGTCTGGCCGAAGTTCGGCGTTTGCCCGCCGCCGCTGGTGCCGACCAGCTTCGACGCGAAGAACGCGAGCACCACCACGATCAGGATGGGAAAGGCTGCGCTCTTGAAGAAACGACTCATGTTCAGGCCTCACTCCTGGTTGCCGCCACCTGGCTCTTGCGACTCTCAGGCGGGAAAGGCCAAGCGTAGCATTCGCCTGCGGGCGCCTAAACCGGTGCATTTCCACGCCCAAACGGGCGCTGGGACCGCTAATCGTCGGTGAGGACGGCGACGTACGGCAGCGCGCGGTAGCGCTCGGCGTGGTCCAGGCCGTAGCCGACGACGAACTGGTCCGGGATCTGGAAGCCGACGTAGCGGGCATTGAGCTCGACGTCGCGGCTGACCGGCTTCTGCAGCAACGCGCACACCTCCAGTGACGCCGGCTTGCGGCCCGCCAGGTTGCGCAACAGGTACTGCAGGGTCAGTCCGGAATCGACGATGTCTTCGACGATCAGCACGTGCCGGCCCTCGATCGCGGCGTCCAGATCCTTGAGGATCCGCACCACGCCGGAGGACTTGGTTGACGAGCCATACGAGGAGATCGCCATGAAGTCGACCTCGCACTCGATCGAGAGCGCACGCATGAAGTCGGCGAGGAAGAAGATCGCGCCCTTGAGCACGCCGATCAGCAGCAGATCCTTGCCCGCGTAGTCATCGGAGACCTGAGCCGCGAGTTCCTGCACGCGCCTCTGGAGGTCATCGGAGGCGACGACGATCTCGCCGAGGTTCAGGTCCTTCGTCACTTGACCGCAGTCTAGGGCTCAGGACTAATTTCGTCGTGAACCCTTATGGCTCTCGCACGATGGCGGGCGTGCGGTCGAAACTGACGATGCCGTCGACCGCGGTGGCCCGCACGCCGCCGCGCAGATCGACGTGGCTGGTGCCGACGTCGGACAGCGCCAGGATGTCTTCGAGGCGGCGGGCCGCGCCCGGCGTGGGGCGCTCCTGAACCCCGTCAACCAGCCGCTGCACGACCAGCCGCGCCAGCGCCGGCGGCAGCATCCGCAGGCGGCTGAGGCCGACCACGCCACCCGCTGCGATCTCCATGTCGACGAGGCCGTCAAGCACCTCGGACTCGTCGCGCAGCGTCTCGGCCAGCGCCAGCACGTTCTGCTCGGCGCCCGGGTGGATCTGGCGAAATGCCGGTACGAGGCCGTTGCGGATGCGGCCGCGGGCGTACACGCCGGAATCGTTTGACTCGTCGTCGCGCCAGCTGAAACCACGCTCCTGGCAGTACTCGCCGGTCTGCTCGCGGGTGAACGGCAGCAGCGGCCGCACCAGGTTCCCTTCGCGCAGGCGCATGCCGAGCAGCGCGCGCCGGCTTGGTGACGAGGCCAGGCGGTAGAGGATCGTCTCGACCTGGTCGGTGGAGGTGTGGCCGGCTGCGATCTCAGCGCCGAGTGACAGCGCCAGCTGGTTGGCGGCGTCATAGCGAAGCTCGCGCGCCCAGGCCTGCATGTTGCCTGGGGCACGCGAGCGAGCGCGCTTGAGCTCGAGGCCGACACCGAGATGACGGCACAGATCGACGCAGTAGCGCTCGTCGTCGCCGGCGCTCTCGCGCAGGCCGTAGTTGACATGCAGCGCCGTCACCACGTCGGCACCGCAGACCTCGACGGCGACGTCCAGCAGACAGGTCGAGTCGCGCCCGCCCGAGAGCATGACGACGACGGGCCGCCCGTAGGCGAGCATGCCCTGCTCGCGCACGCCGGTTCTGAGGAGCTCGACGACACTCATGCCTGCACCCCGTCGAGCACCCGGAAGACCTCCGTCGGCTCGCTGAACCCGCGCAGCCTGACCTCCGGCAGCGGCTCGACCTGCAGGCCCGAGCCACTGGCCTCGACCACCGGGCGTGTGACCAGCACCTCGCCCGCGCCGGACTCGGCCTGCACGCGCGCCGCGAGATTCACCTCGCGGCCGAAGTAGTCGCCCTCGCGGTACTGGGCGTAGCCGTAGTGGACCGCCGCGCGCGGCAGCGGCGAGTCGGCGAGCAGCCGCCCGAGCCGCGCGGCCCAGGTCGCCAGCGCCGCCGGGTCGGGGCCGACGACCATCACCTCGTCGCCGATCGTCTTGATCACACGAGCGTCGTCGGGCAGCGTCTCGGTCGCGCTGTCGATGAAGCGGTCGACGACGTCGAGTGCGTGCAGGTCACCGCGGCTCTCCGTCAGCTGCGTGTAGCCGGCGAGGTCGGCGAAGGCAATTGCCACCCGCATCCGTCCCACCCCATCCTCGCCACTGCCGAGCTCCGCTTCCATGTGCCCCACGACGTCCTGATCGATGAAGTGCATAAGCATGCGCCTATGAAGCTGTTCTAGCAAGGGGGTGCTGATCGGCAGGAGGCCCTCTGCGATCGTGAGCATCGCTTCCGACATCTCCTCGGCCGTGCCGCCCGAGCGCATCAGCGGCTCGTGCACATAAAGATGCACCAGCCGCACCTCCGCATCGGCGATCTGGCTGATCGCCGAGGCGTACACGCGCGTGAGCTGCTGCATCGCCTGCGGTGGGAGCCCTGCCCTGGCGGCCGCCGCGACGTAGCCGACAACCTGCATCGCCACCTCGTCGAGCGGCTGCCCGGCGGGAATCCCGAGACCCGCGGCGACGCGATCGACGGTCGCGGCGTCGACCCCGGTGCGGCGGGTCGCCTGCCTGCGCGTATAGGTCGTGCCACCGGTGTCGAACAGCTCGACGATCCGGCCGAAGGCGAGCCGGCCCTCCGCGGTGGCGCGGCGGATCTGCGCGAGCGTGTAGCCGCGGTCGCGCAGGCGCCGGACCAGCCTCGCCTTGCCGAGCGCGGCGGGAGTCCAGCCGCCCTCGTACTCCGGCACCACGCCCTCGCGCACCCAGCGCCGAAGCGTGTCCACAGAGACGCCGACCGCAGCGGCCGCTTCAGTAGCTGTCATCGCAGCCACGAGTCTATGGACCGCCACGTTCTAAGGGCTCACGAAAGAATTAGTGGCTGGATTTGACGAGTGGCTGGGCGTGTCTGGCGGGAGGGGACGAGCCAAGGCGTACCGGGTGTACGGCGGGCTCGGCCCCTCCCGTCAGGCGCGTTCAGACGCCGTCAAAGACGT
>DASZMI010000114.1:0-2586 GCA_035551915.1 Solirubrobacteraceae bacterium
GATGGGCTTCGGCGGCGTCCGCATCGAGAACGACGTCGTGATCACCGATGACGGCCACGAGGTGACCACGGGCGACGTGCCGATGTTCGCGGCGTGAGTGAGGTTCGCCGCGCCCGCCAGGACGAGGCCGTGGCCCTGGCGGGGCTGTGCAGCAGTAAGTCTCGCCGTCACACCCAGCAGGGGGCACGGTACGCGGCTACTCGAGCTGGCCAAGGGTCAGCAGGATGCGCTCGCACTCTGGACGTTTGCGAGCAACGTGCCCGCGCGGCGTTTCTATGAGCAGCAGGGCTTCATCAGATCAGGACACTAGAGCAGGTGCACTCGTACGTGCAGATGTAGGCGTCGCTGGCAGGCGGCAGGTCACAGTCGCAGCACTCGCAGTTGGGTCGCAGCTCGAGCATCTCCCCCACCGCAGCGATCAGACGACCGGGTCGATCACAGTCGCCCCTTGGTCTGGCGGGCAACCGTAGGCGTAGACGAGCAGGTCCTGCTCGCCGTGATTGGCGGTCTGCAGCGCGACACCGCATGGAATCGTGATCGCTCCGCCGAAGGGCACATCGACGCGTTCCGCCGGCTCACCCACATACATCGTCAGCGCTCCGCTCAGCACGACGAACGTCTCCTCCTGGATTGCATGGACGTGGCGTTTTCCGCGCGCGCCGGGCTCGTAACGCCAGAGGTTCGAGGGAACCTGCGTGCTGCCGAGCTGCTCGCTCAGCTCCGCGACGTGACGCGCCGGCTCACCCGGCTCGTGCGGACGCGTCTCCCAGGTCAGCTCGGCGGGCAGGGCGACTCCGAAGGGCATCGTGGCCAGTCTAATCAGCGGTAGGTCCGTGCCGCACGAGCGGCGATCCCATCCTCCGCGAGATCCTGGCCCGAGGCGACGGCCTCGGCCACCGCCAGCATGTCGAGCTGACCTGGCGTTTCCTCGGCGATCATGACCCCGCCGCCACCTTCAAGCGCTTCATCGAGCTCAACGCCGAGTTGCTCGACTTGAAGCTGCTCGAGCAGCACTTCACACACGAGGTTGCTGTTCAGCGATGCCGCCCGTGCCGGCGTCGTTGAGCCGGACATCCGGCCGCTGCCGCTTCTGGCCGCCTGAGCGCCGGGCGGTCGATGGGCCGCGCCTCTCTCGCCGCGATGTCCAATCCGATGGCCGCAAACGCTACTGGCCGACCCGCTGACCGTGGTTAGCCTTCGATGCCTCATGTACTTGCCGAAGCATCTGCGCGCCGACGATGCGGAGACGGCGATATTGCTCCGAGGTCTGCGTGCCGCCGACCTGGTCTCGGCCACACGACGGGGGTTGTTCGCGACGTTCCTGCCGCTGCTCCACGACACATCCGGCGGTGAGTTCGGCCGCTTGCTCGGCCATGTCGCTCGCAAGAACGATCACCACCGCCTGGAACCGATCGGCGAGTCGCTCGTCATCGCCCACGGACCCGACGCCTACATCACTCCCTCCTGGTACGAGACCAAGACGACGACCGGCAGGGTCGTCCCGACCTGGAACTATGTGACGGCGCACATCTACGGCGAGCTGATCGTGCACGACGATCCCGCCTGGCTGGAGTGGGTGGTGCGGTTGCTGACCGATCGCCACGAGGCGGAGCGCTCGGTCCCGTGGAGCGTCGATGACGCGCCCCGCCCCTACGTCGACGCGCAGCTCAAGGCGATCGTCGGGATCGAGCTCAGGATCAGCCGCATGGAGGTCAAGGCCAAGCTCGAGCAGGGCGAGCCGGCCGCGGATATCGAGGGCGTGATCACCGGGCTGCGCGAGAGCGGTGAGGGTGCGTCCGCGGACGCGATGAGCCGCGCCCGCCGCTAGTGTCGTGATGCAGAAATTCGCCCGCCGCGAGGCGGCGGCGAATTTCTGAATCAGGGCACTAGCTAGTTCTTGCGGCCGGTCACGAGCAGGCCGGCCCCCAACGCGGCGATCGCCAGTCCGCCGGTGCCGCCGATCAGCTCGAGACGCCTGGGCGAGCGCCCGAACCAGGCCCGGAAGCGGCTGGCGAGCATCACCCAGACGCTGTCCGACATTACGGCGATGACAGCGAAGATCGCGCCGAGCACCATGATCTGCGGCGGGACGGACCCGGAGCCGCGGCCGACGAACTGCGGCAGTATCGCCGCCAGGAAGACGATCGTCTTGGGGTTGGTGGCACCGACCGTGAATGCTTCGGCGAACGATCGCCGGCCGGACCGCGCCGGCGCCGCGGCACCAATCGTGGCAGCGAGGGAGCGGCGCTCACGGAACGTGCGCACGCCGAGGTAGAGCAGGTAGAGCCCGCCGGCTATCCGGAGTAGGTTGAAGGCCAGGACCGAGTCCTCGACCAGCGTGCCGATCCCGAAGGCGACCGCGAGCACCTGCACGTACTCGCCGAGGGCGTTCCCGAGCACGCTGAAGATCGCGACACGCTGGCCGCTCGAGAGCGCACGCGAGACCAGGAAGATCACGCTCGGTCCCGGGATCGCGATCACCACTGCCGAGGTCAGCGAGAAGAACAGCAGCCTGTCGGTGCCGGGCATCGAGACCGATCCTATAGGTCGGATCAATGCATGCCCGAGGCTATGAGCACCGCCATC
>DASZMI010000115.1:0-17976 GCA_035551915.1 Solirubrobacteraceae bacterium
GATCTCGGCTGCGGCTCCGGTGTGCTGGCGATCGCCGCGGCCGAGCTTGGGCACGGACCTGTGCTGGCGCTCGACTACGACCAGCTCGCGGTCGACGCGACGATCGCGAACGCCGCCGTCAACGGCGTCAGTGAGCTGATCGAGACGCGGCGCTTCAACCTGCTGGAGCAGCCGGTGCCCGCGGCGCCGCTGGTGCTCGCCAACCTGTTGCGCCCGCTGCTGCTGGCCTGGAGCACGGCGATGACCGGCACCGCGCACCGCTGGATCATCGCCAGCGGCCTGCTCGAGCGCGAGGCCGACGAGGTCTCACACGCGTTCACCGCGCGTGGTTACACAGAGCGCCGCCGCCTCGTCAGGGGTGAGTGGGCGGCACTGCTGCTGCAGGCGGGCGACCGCGACGCCTAGCGACAGGTACCTTCCAGGTATCAGCCAGCACATCGTCATCGCCGGTGGTGGGTTCGGTGGTTACTACACCGCCAAGAAGCTCGAGCGCCTGGCTCCGGCCGGCGCGCGGATCACGTTGATCAACGACGTGAACTTCCTGATGTATGCGCCGCTGCTGCCGGGCGCGGCGGCCGGCACGCTCGATCCCAGGCACATCGTCGTGCCGCTGCGTGAGCACCTCAGGCGCACCTCGCTGCGGGTGGGCTACGTGACCGGCGGCGATCCCTCGCGAGACACCTTGCAGGTGCAGATGATCTCCGGCAACACCAAGGAGTACCGCTACGACCATCTGGTCGTGGCGCTAGGCTCGGTCTCGCGCGTGATCCCGATCCCGGGCCTGATCGAGCACGCGATCGGCTTCAAGACGATCGCCGACGCGACCGCGCTGCGCAACCGCATGGTGCGGCACTTCGAGCTCGCCGAGGGACTCGACGACAAGCAGGAGCGCGCGGAGTACCTGAGCTTCGTGTTCGTCGGCGGCGGCTACGCCGGACTCGAAGGAATCGCCGAGCTGCAGGGCTTCGCGCACGACGCGATCAAGCGCTACCCACGCTGCCGCGAGACCGGCACGCGTTTCACGCTGATCGACGCCGCCCCGCGCGTGATGACCGAGATTCAGCCGCAGCTGGCCGACTGGACCGTCGAGCTGCTGAGCAAGCGCGGCATCGAGTTCCGGCTCTCGACGACCGTCTCCGAGGTGCTCTCTGACAGCGTGCTGCTCTCCGACGGTGAGCTGATCAAGGCGCGCACGGTGATCTGGACCGCTGGCGTGCGCGCCAGTCCGGTCGCCTCCAACCTGGGGCTGCCGCTCGAGAACGGGCGCATCATCTGCGACGAGTACATGCGCGTGCAGGGCTACGAGAACGTGTGGGCGATCGGAGACATCGCCGCCGTCCCCGACCCGGCGCAGCCGGGCAAGCCCTGCCCGCCGACTGCCCAGCACGCGATCCGCCAGGGCAAGCTGCTCGGCAAGAACATCGCGCGCGTCACCCGTGGCGAGCAGCCCAAGCCGTTTACCTTCAAGACACTCGGCGCCTTCGCCGACCTCGGCCGCCACCGCGCCGTCGCCAACCTCATGGGGCTGCGCGTCAAGGGCTTTACGGCCTGGGCGATCTGCCGCTTCTATCACCTCGCCTGGCTGCCGGGGCTCGACCGCAAGTCGCGCCTGATCGCGGACTGGTCGGTCGAGATCCTGTTTCCGCGCGACCTCGCGGAGATGGGCCAGCTCGGCCATCCGCCGCGGCTGGAGCTGACACCTCAACAGATGGACAACGGCGACGCCGCGAATTCTGTCCAGACGGATGGTGCGCTGGGCTCCGCCGACGGCGATCCTTCACAGCGTGGAGTGCGCAACGCATAGCTCAAGAGGAGGTCGGTTCTCAGTGTGCTGAACCCGCTCGCGATCGGCGTCTTCCTCGCTGGCCGATTTCTGGATCGCGTCGTCCCTCCGCCAAAGCCTCGTTACGGCGCAACGAATAGAGCTCTCTCTCCTCTCTCAATTCGCCGTATCGAGGATGTGTCCAGGGGCGAACTTCGCCAGAGGTTCGAGGCAGCGCCGGTCGCGGGTGGTCAGCCTCCGCACGGGTGGCAGCGATCGCTGCGCAGTGAGGTGCCGTCGTGTGGGCCGGGCTCGGTGTGCGGGCTCGGCCCACACGTGGTGGACGTTCGTGAGCTGCGATCCATAACGTCTCCGAAGCGTCGTATCCTTCAGCACTAGTTGAACGTGCTCGAACAGGTGCGCGCTGACGTGATCAGTGCGATGAAGGCAGGCGAAAGGGATGTCGCGGTAGCCCTGCGATTACTCGTTTCCGAGCTTCAGAAGGACGTGAAGGACGGGGACGGAGACGAGCTGGCGGTGCTGCGGCGCGAGCACAAGCGCCGGCTCGAGGCAGCGACACAGTTCGCGAACGCCAACAGACCCGATCTGGCTCACAAGGAGCAGGCGGAGGCCGTGATGATCGCGCGCTACCTGCCACCTGAGCTGACCGATGCGCAGCTCGGCGAGATCATCGCCGAGGCCATCGATGAGACCGGTGCCAGCGGACCCAGGGACATGGGTGCGGTGATGAAGGTGGTCAAGGATCGGGCCGGTGGCCTGGTGGATGGAAAGCGGGCGTCCGACGCGGTGCGAGCCGCGCTGGCGCGTGAACCTGTATAGGAGACGGATGCGGACCCAGATCGAACTGGACAACACCGCGGCCGCTGAGCTGGCGGGGAGCGGTGACAGGGTTCTCAGGACCCTGACTGAGCACATCGATTGCGACGTGTTCATGCGCGGCAACCTGCTCACGCTCGAGGGGGAGCCCGAGGCGGTGAGCGCTGCAGAGGCGGTCGTCCGCGAGCTGACGGGCTTGATCGCGCAGGGTCACGAACTGGTACCCGGCACGATCGAGGCGGTCACGCATGCACTCGATCAGCACGAGGACCCGGGTTCGATCCTCGAGGACGTGATCTGGCGAGGGCGCGCGCTGAAGGTCGCCCCCAAGACCGTTCATCAGAAGCGCTACGTCGACTCGATCCGCAACAACACCATCACTTTCGGGATCGGCCCGGCCGGCACCGGCAAGACCTTTCTGGCTGTGGCGCTCGCGGCCGCCGCGCTGCACCGGCGCGAGGTCAGCCGCATCATCCTCACGCGTCCCGCGGTCGAGGCCGGCGAGCGCCTGGGCTTCCTGCCCGGCGACCTGATGGCCAAGGTTGACCCGTACCTGCGGCCGCTGTTCGACGCGCTGCACGACATGCTCGAGGCCGAGAAGGTGAGCCTGCACCTGGAGCGCGGCGTGATCGAGGTGGCGCCGCTGGCGTTCATGCGGGGCCGTTCGCTTAACGACAGCTTCATCATCCTCGACGAGGCCCAGAACACCACTCCGGAGCAGATGAAGATGTTCCTGACCCGCCTCGGCTTCGGCTCAAAGGTTGTGGTCACGGGCGATGTCACGCAGGTGGATCTGCCCAAGGATCAGATCTCGGGGCTGCATGCCGTGGCCGAGATCCTCGACGGCGTCGAGGACATCGGCTTCGTGCGCTTCGGTGAGGAGGACGTGGTCCGCCACAAGCTCGTCCGCCGGATCGTCGCCGCCTACAACGATCACGCCCAGCGCATGGCGCCGGAGCTGCGTCCCGCGAAGCGGGCGTGATGTCCGAAGCCCTCGACATCGAGGTGCTCGGGATCGAGATGCTGGTCCCGGAGGCACCGACGGCACTAGAGGTCCGCGAGCTCTGCATGCTGGCCCTCTCCTCGGCGGCGATTGACGAGGGTCACATGGCCGTCGAGTTCGTCGACGCCGAGCGGATCCACGAGCTCAACCGCAGCTACCGCAACATCGACAAGCCAACGGACGTGCTCTCCTTCGGCGTCGACGAGGACGGCGACAGCGCCGGACCGCGAGAGCTGGGTGACATCGTCATCTGTCCGGAACAAACCAGCGACCTCAGGGAGGCAGTCGTGCATGGGACTCTGCATCTGACCGGGATGGATCATGAGGTCGACGATGGTGAGATGCTGGCCCTGCAGTCCGAGCTGATGCGCTGGGTCCGATGAGCAGCCTCCCGCCAGGCCTGATCGCGCACGGCCTGACTGCGGCCGCCGCGCCCGGCACACGCTCGGGTTTCGTCGCGCTGGCCGGTCGCCCCAACGTGGGCAAGTCAACGCTCACCAACGCGCTGGTGGGTGGCAAGGTCGCGATCGTCTCGGACAAGCCGCAGACGACCCGCCGCGCGATCCGCGCGGTCGCGGGAGGTGCCGACTGGCAGCTCGTGCTGGTCGACCTTCCCGGCGTGCAGCGGCCGCGTGACGCCCTCACCGAGCGCATGCAGCGCCGCGTCGAGACCGAGCTCGGCGGGGCCGACGGCTGCCTGATGGTGCTCAACGCCGAGCAGGGGATCGGTCCCGGGGATCGCTTCATCGCCTCGCAGCTGAGGGGTGCGCGAGTCCCGGTGGTCGTTGCCGTCAACAAGATCGACCGAATCGATCGGGCAAAAACTGCGGCTGTGCTCCAAGCTGCCGATGAACTGGGTGTAGCCGAATCGATCTTCCCCATATCCGCGCGCAAGGGCGACGGCGTCGAGCAGCTGCTCGACCACCTGGTCTCGCTGCTCCCGAGCGGTCCGTTCTACTTCGACCCGCGCCAGCGCTCGGATCAGTCGGAGTCGACGTTGCTCGCCGAGCTTGTGCGCGAGCAGGTCCTGATCCGCACACGCGAGGAGGTCCCGCACGCGGTCGAGGTCGAGATCGAGGACATCGAGGAGCACGACGGCAAGTTCCGGATCGACGCCGTGCTGCTGGTGGAGACCGAATCGCAGAAGGGGATCCTGATCGGCTCCGGCGGCAGGATGATCAAGGCGATCGGGATGGGCGCGAGGCGCGCGATCAAGCGGGAGCTCGATGGAGATGTTCATCTTGCCTTGCAGGTCCGGGTTCGGCGCCACTGGCGTGCGGATGAACGTGTGCTCGACCGGCTCGGGATCGAGTAGGCAACACTCGCGGCATCCGGTAGGCTGCCGGATCTAGTTTTGGGGGGTAGGTTGAGGGTGGGGTTGAGTTGATGGCCGTGGCCGGCTCAGGGAAAGAGCCGTCGCGCGTCGAGGCAGCGATCGACGCCGAGCTGGCGCGGGCCGAGATCGACATGTATCTGGGCACCGCCGGCATGGTCGAGCGCGGCAAGGAGCTCGAGGCGCGCGCGGCCGACGCCGGGCTTGTGTCCCGGGCCAGGCGGGCGCGGCTGTTGCGCGCGGACGCGCTGAGCCGCCGCGGCGAGCTCGAGGAAGCGCTGCGCCTCCAGCTCGAGACGCTGACGGGGGCCGAGCTTGACATCGACCGCATGGTCTGCGCGCGGGCCCACTGCCTGCTGGCCGCGACCTACGACCGCCTGGCTGAGCAGGGCAAGGCGCTGCAGTCGGCGGAGGAGTGCGTGCGGCTGCTCGTGCCCGAGGACCCGCCACATTGGCACGCCGAGCACATGTCGGTGCTGGCGCTCTCGACCTCCTACTGGCGCCATGGCGAACCCGACTACACGACCTTCGATGAGGCGCTGAGGCTGGCGCAGGAGCTCGACGAGCCGGTGCTCTTGCTGGCGATCATGAACAACTACGTCTACACGGCGATCACCCGTGGTGACGAGCGCGGCACCGAGATGACCGAGGAGATGCGCCGCCTGGCCGAGCGTGAGATGCCCGAGGGCTACCCCTCGGCCTGGCTGGACACGATCGCCTTTGGCCTGATGAACGCCGGCGACCTCGACGAGGCGGCCGAGTTCGCCGCGGCGGCCGTCGAGGCCGCCCCCCGCGACCACGTCGAGCCGACCACCTTCTCCATGTGCATCCTCACCCAGGCCAAGATCGAGCGGCTCCGCGGCAACGTCGAGCAGGCGGTGGAGCGCGCGAGTGCAGCGCTCGCGCTGGCCCGCACCGCGGGCGTGAACGAGGCGATCGGGCGCGCGCTCGAGGATCTCTCTGAGCTGGCGGCCGAGAAGGGCGACTACAAGCTTGCATACGAATACCTGCGCGAGCGCAACCAGGCGCTCGACCTCTTCCAGACCGAGCGCAGCGAGCTTCATGCCGTGACCCTGCAGGCGATCTACGCGGTCGAGGTCGAGCGCCAGCAGCGGCTCGCGCTCGAGGCGCTGGCCGACACCGACCCGCTGACCGGGCTCTACAACCGCCGCTACATGAACCGCCAGCTGGCACAGCTGGTGCAGGAGCCGGTCGCGCTGGCGCTGGTCGACATCGATCACTTCAAGCGCATCAACGACCACTTCGGGCACGAGGCGGGTGACAACGTGCTGGTCAGACTCGCGGAGATCCTGCAGGCGCACATCGAGTCCGTCGGCCGCGAGGCCGCCTTCGCCGCCCGCATCGGGGGCGAGGAGTTCGTGCTGGCGTTGCCCAGCGTCGTCGCGGCCGGCGCCCGCGACTGCTGCGAGCGCGTCCGTGCTGACGTCGAGAACTGCGACTGGGATCAGATCGCGCCGGGCCTGCGGGTCGCCGTCAGCATCGGGCTGGCGAGCCAGCCGATCGGCGGCGGCGCGCCCTCGTCGCTGCTCAGCCGCGCCGACGCGCAGCTCTACTCCGCCAAGCGTCAGGGCCGCAACCGCGTCATCAGCGAAGCCTGACCTAGACTCTGGGCCGTGCAGGCCTCAGAGCTGAAATTCGACACGGACGGCCTCGTCGCGTGTGTCGTCCAGGACTGGAACAGCGGTGAGGTGCTGACGCTGGCGTACATGAACGCCGACGCGCTCGCGCTCACCCAGGAGACCGGTGAGATGCACTTCTTCAGCCGCTCACGCCAGGAGCTCTGGCACAAGGGCTCCAGCTCCGGCAACGTTCAGCAACTGAAGGCGCTGCGCTACGACTGCGATGCCGACGCGCTGGTCGCGCTGGTCGACACCGGCGGGCGGCCCGCCTGCCACACCGGCGAGCGCACCTGCTTCTACCGCGGTGACCTCACCCCGCAGGCGCCGTTCGAGGTGCTGCCGGAACTCGAGCGCACGATTGCCGCGCGCCGAGCGGAGACGCCCGACGGCTCCTACACAGCGGCGCTGCTGGCCAACCCGAGGCTGATCGGCGAGAAGGTGGAGGAGGAGGCTGAGGAGGTCGCCCGCGCCGCGCGCGAGGAGACCGACGAGCGCGTCGCCAACGAGGCGGCGGACGTCCTCTACCACCTCTCGGTGCTGCTCGCCAGCCGTTCGCTGACGCTGGCCGACGCAGGGCGGGTGCTGGATGAGCGCCGTCGCTGACTGCGTTCCGGTCACCGAGACATGGATCGAGGACACCGAGACGCCCGTCTCGGCGTTCCTGAAGCTGCGCGCCGCCGCCCCCGGTGAACCGGCCTTCCTGCTCGAATCCGCCGAGCAGGGCCGCGTCGGCCGCTTCAGCTTCATCGGTCAGCGGCCGCGCAAGGTGCTGCGCTGGTCGCTCGGGGATCCCGGCGATCCCTACGCGCTGCTTGCGCAGGAACTGGACGCGGTCGGCACGCGGCAGCCCGAGGGTGTCGAGCTGCCCTTCGGGGGCGGCGCCGTCGGCATGTTCGCCTACGACCTCGTGCGCACGGTCGAGGCGCTCGGCGAGCCGAACCCGGATGAGATCGGACTCCCCGACCTGGCGCTGATGCTGACCGACACGCTCGTCGCCTTCGACCATCTCAAGCACACGATCACGGTCGTCGCGCACCCGAGCGATGACGCCGACACGGCGCGCGTCAAGGTCGATGCGATCAGGGAGGTCCTCGCCGGCCCGCTGCCGCGCCCGGCGGTGACGCCCGAGGCGGCGTATCGCAGCGCCCCGGAGTTCGTCTCCAACATGACGCGTGAGCACTTCGAGGCCAACGTAGCCCGGATCATCGACTACGTCTACGCCGGCGATGCCTTCCAGGTGGTGCCGTCGCAGCGGTGGTCGGCGAAGACTCCGGTCAGCGGCTTCTCGATCTACCGGGGCCTGAGGGCGGTGAACCCGTCGCCCTACATGTACTACCTCGACTTCGGCGACTTCGAGATCGCCGGCGCCAGCCCCGAGCCGTTGGTGACCGTCACGGGTCGTCGAGTCTCGACCACCCCGATCGCGGGCACGCGCCCGCGGGGCGAGAGCGCCGAGCAGGACGCGGAGTACGCGCGTGAGCTGCTGGCCGACGAGAAGGAGCGTGCTGAGCACGTGATGCTGGTCGACCTCGGCCGCAACGACCTCGGCCGCGTCTGCGAGTACGGCTCGGTGACGGTCGACGACTTCATGGTCATCGAGAACTACAGCCACGTGATGCACATCGTCTCCAACGTCAGCGGCACGCTGCAGCCCGGCGTCGGCGCGCTCGATGCGCTGCGCGCGGTGCTGCCGGCGGGCACGCTCTCGGGGGCGCCGAAGGTGCGCGCGATGCAGATCATCGACGAGCTCGAACCGGTCAAGCGCGGCGGCTACGGCGGCGCGATCGGCTACGTCAGCTATGGCGGCGACCTCGACACCTGCATCCACATCCGCACCGCCGTGATCAAGGACGGGACCGTCTACGTGCAGGCGGGCGGCGGCACCGTCGCCGACGCCGTGCCCGCCAATGAGTACGAGGAGTCGGTCAACAAGTCACGTGCCCTGCGTGCCGCGATCGAGACCGCGATCGAGCAGCCCCACTGGGAGTGAGCCCATGCGGATCCTCGTCATCGACAACTACGACAGCTTCACCTACAACCTGGTCCAGTACCTGGGTGAGTTGCAGACGCCCCCGCACGAGATCGAGGTGGTGCGCAACGACCACTCGAGCGTCGCGGAGCTCCTGATCCGCGGCTACGAGCGCGTGATCGTCTCGCCGGGACCGTGCACTCCGAACGAGGCCGGCATCAGCCTCGAGGCCGTCCGGCGCTTCCCGGAGGCCCGCATCCCCACGCTCGGCGTCTGCCTCGGGCACCAGGCCCTGGTCCAGGCCTGGGGCGGCACGGTCGTCCGCCACGAGCCGATCCACGGCAAGACCAGCCGCATCGAGCACGACGGCAGGACGATCTTCACCGGCCTCCCGCAGGCGCTCGAGGTCGGCCGCTACCACTCGCTGATCGCCGGCAACGAGCTGCCCGACGTGCTCGAGGTCTCAGCCACCGGCGACGGGGTCGTGATGGCGGTCCGCCACCGCGAGCTGCCGGCCGAGGGCGTACAGTTCCACCCCGAGTCGGTGCTCACCGAGCACGGCAAGGAGATGCTCCGGAGCTTCGTCGAGGGCGCGCCATGAGCGAGCTGCTGACACGCGCGATCGACCACCTGGCCGACGGTCAGGACCTGAGCGAGACCGACGCCGCCGAGGCACTGGCCGAGATCATGGCGGGGGAGGCCACCGATATCGAGATCGCCGGCTTCCTGATCGCGCTGCGCGTCAAGGGGGAGACGGTCGAGGAGCTCGCCGGCCTGGCCCGCACGATGCGCGCCTTCGCCGCCTTTGTGCCGACGGCCGGCGAGGATCTGCTGGATACCGCCGGCACCGGCGGCGGCCGCACGACCTTCAACGTCTCCACCACCGCGGCGCTGATCGCCGCCGGGGCGGGCTGCTGCGTGGCCAAGCACGGTAGCCGCTCCTCCACGGGACTGAGCGGCTCCGCCGACCTGCTGGAGGCGCTGGGCGCGCGCATCGACCTCGACACCGCTGCCGTCAGCCGCTGCATCGAGCAGATCGGCTTCGGCTTCATGTTCGCGCCCTACCACCACCCGGCCACCGGCCGCGTGGTCAGGGTCCGCAAGGAGCTCAAGGTCCGCACCACGTTCAACTTCCTCGGTCCGCTGACCAACCCGGCGGGCGCGCGGCGCCAGCTGCTGGGCGTCTCCGACATGGCCAAGCTGCCGAAGCTTGCAGGCGCGCTGGCGCTGCTCGGCACCGACCACGCGCTGCTCGTCTCCAGCGAGGACAGCCTCGATGAGCTCAGCATCTCGGCGGCGACGCGGGTGATCGAGGTGCGCGACGGCGAGCTCGAGGAGTACGCGGTGATCCCGGAGGACTTCGGGCTGGAGCGCCACCCGGCCGACTCGGTTCCGGGGGGTGACCCGCAGGAGAACGCCCGTATCGCCCGCGCGATCTTCGCCGGCGAGTCCGGCGCCGCCCGTGATCTGGCGGTGCTGAACGCCGGCGCTGCGATCTATGCGGGCGGCCGCGCCGAAACGCTCGGGCGCGGCGTGCAGCTCGCGCAGCAGGCGATCGACAGCGGCGCCGCGGCGACCAAGGTCGAGGCCTTCGTCAAGCTCACCCAGGAGCTTGCGCCGGAGGCATCACCGGCGTGAACGTGCTGATCGAGATCGTCGCCGACACGCGCGCCGCGGTCGCGCGGCGGGCGGCCGCCGTCCCTCTGCCCACGCTGGTGGAGGCCGGCGAGCAGCGGCGAGCCGGCATCGACGCCATCCGTGACTTCAGGGGTGCGCTGGCGGCGCCCCACCTCTCGTTGATCGCCGAGCACAAGCGCAGCTCACCCTCGGCGGGCGTGATTCGCGCCGACCTCGAGTTGGCCGACGTCGTCGGCGCCTACGAGCGCGGCGGTGCCCGGGCGCTCTCGGTGCTGACCGAGGAGGGACGCTTCGGTGGCCGGCTCGAGGACCTCGCGGCCGCCCGCGCGGCTGCGGGCCTGCCGATCCTGCGCAAGGACTTCATCGTCGAGGAGTACCAGGTCTACGAGGCGCTGGCCGGCGGCGCCGACGCGATCCTGCTGATCGTCGCCGCGCTCGAGACGGGCGCGCTGATCCGCCTGCACTCGCTGGCCACGCAGCTGGGCCTGGCGACGCTCGTCGAGGTGCACGACGCGATCGAGCTCGACGCCGCGCACGAGATCGGCGCCGAGATCGTCGGCATCAACAACCGCGATCTGACGACTCTCGAAGTCGACATCGAACGCACCTACGAGCTGGCGCCCGAGGTGCGCGACGGCGCCCTGGTGGTGGCCGAGTCGGGCTTCCGCGGGCACGCCCAGCTCGTGCGGCTCGAGCAGGCGGGGGTCGACGCGGTGCTGATCGGCGAGGCACTGATGCGCGCTCCCGACATCGAGGCCGCCGCCCGAGACCTCCTAGGATCGGGAGCGTGAAGGCGCCGAAGATCAAGTTCTGCGGCATAACCCGCGAGCAGGATGCCGAATTGGCGGTCTCGCTCGACGCGTGGGCCGTCGGCATGATCATGTGGCCTGGCTCCTCGCGCGCGGTCCCGCTGGACCGCGCCGCGGGCCTGGCCGCTCAGCTCAAGCGCCGGGCCGAGGTCGTCGGCGTGTTCGTCAACCCGACGCTCGACGAGCTCGCCGCGACCGCCGACCAGGTCGAGCTCACGATCCTCCAGCTGCACGGGCAGGAGGGGCCGCAGTTCTGCAACGAGGCCGCCCGCCGCACCGGCTGCAAGGTGATCAAGGCGGTGCGCGTGCGCAGTCGTGCCGACATCCAGGCGCTGGCCGCATACCACACGGATTTCCACATGCTCGACACCTACAGGGCCGGCCTCCAGGGCGGCACCGGCGAGACCTTCAACTGGGAGCTGATTCCCCACCGTCGCAAGCTGCCGCTGATCCTCAGCGGTGGCCTCGATCCGGGCAACGTCGCCGCGGCGATCGCGGCCGTCAAGCCGTTCGCCGTCGATGTCGCCAGCGGCGTCGAGTCGGCCCCCGGTCACAAGGACGGCGATCGTATGCGCGCCTTCGCGGCAGCGGTGGCGGGAACCGCCGAGCAGGTCGCGACAACCGCCGTGGAGGAACCCACCCCCTTCGACGATCAAAACGATAATGGTTCTCATTCGCATCTTGGGACGGATGGGACGGCCCACGCCGCATGACGACGGGTGTCGAGCATCGCTTCGGCCCCTACGGCGGCCAGTACGTCCCCGAGACGCTGATGCCGGCGCTGACCGAGCTCGAGCAGGCATGGGTCGAGGCCTGGGCCGACCCCGAGTTCCGCTCCCGCTACGCCGAGCTGCTGCACAACTACGTCGGTCGCCCGTCGCCGCTGTACCTGGCCGAGCGCATCAGTGCTGAGGTCGGCCACCCGGTCTATCTCAAGCGCGAGGACCTCAACCACACCGGCGCTCACAAGATCAACAACGGCCTCGGCCAGGCGCTGCTGGCCAAGCGCATGGGCAAGAAGCGGATCATCGCCGAGACCGGTGCCGGCCAGCACGGGGTGGCGACAGCCACCGCCTGCGCGCTGCTGGACCTCGAGTGCATTGTCTACATGGGCACCGAGGACATCCGCCGGCAGATGCCCAACGTCCAGCGCATGGAGCTGCTCGGCGCCCGGGTGGTGGCCGTCGAGGCCGGTGCGCGGACGCTGAAGGAGGCCGTCTCCGCCGCGATCCGCGACTGGGTCACCAACGTCGGCGACACCCATTACATCCTCGGCACGGCCGCCGGCCCGGCACCCTATCCGGCGCTGGTGCGCGATCTGCAGCGGATCATCGGCGACGAGGCCCGCGCCCAGATCCTCGAGCAGGCCGGCCGCCTGCCCGAGCGCGTGATCGCCTGCGTCGGCGGCGGCTCCAACGCGATCGGCATCTTCACGCCGTTCGTCGACGACCCCGAGGTCAAGCTGTTCGGGATCGAGCCCGCCGGCGAAGGGATCGAGACCGGCCGCCACGGCGCGCCGCTGAGCGTCGGCGGACCGCCGGGGGTGCTGCACGGCTCCTACTCGGCGATCATGCAGGACGAGGACGGTCAGATTCTCGAGGCGCACTCGATCTCGGCCGGCCTCGACTATCCCGGCAGCGGTCCCGAGCATGCCTGGCTGCGTGACCAGGGCCGCGCCACCTATACCGCGATCACCGACCAGCAGGCGCTTGACGCGTTCGCGCGCGTGGCCCGTCTGGAGGGCATCATCCCGGCGCTCGAGAGCTCGCACGCGCTCGCCTGGACGATGGCCAACCCCGAGAGCGAACTCGACCTCGTGTGCCTGTCCGGACGCGGTGACAAGGACCTTGCCGAGGCCCTGAGCAAGCTCGGCCACCGGTCCGAGCACGACGGCGTCGTTCTCGGGCAGGGCCGATGAGCGTCGCCGTCACCGGAGGCGAGCGCATCGCCGAGGCGTTCGAATCTGCTCGCGCCGACGGTCGCCGCGCGGCGCTGATGCCGTACCTGATGGCCGGCTACCCCGACCTCGAGACCTCTCGCCGGATCGCGCACGCATACGTCGATGGCGGCGCCGACCTGATCGAGCTCGGCATCCCCTTCTCCGACCCGCTGGCCGACGGCCCCGTGATCCATGCCGCCGACGTCGCGGCGATCGCCGCCGGCGCCAGGGTCGACGACGCCCTCGGCGTTGCCCTCGAGGTCGCCGAGCAGGTTCCGGTGGTGGTCATGTGCTACGTCAACGTGATCCTCGCGCGCGGGCTCGAGCGCTTCGCCGACATGCTGCTGGCGGTCGGCGCCAGCGGCCTGATCGTCCCGGATCTGCCGCTCGAGGAGGCGCCTGCGGCGCTGGCGGCGCTCGACGAGCGCGGACTGGCGCTGGTGCCGCTGGTCGCGCCGACGACACCCGATGAGCGCCTGGCGCGGATCGGCGCCCGCGCCCGCGGCTTCCTCTACACGGTCTCGGTGACCGGCACGACCGGCGAGCGCGCCGGCAACGATGACGGCCTGCCCGGCATCGTCGCGCGCGCCAAGGCCCACACCGACGTCCCCGTCGCGGTCGGCTTCGGGATCGGCACGCCGGAGCAGGCGAGCGCCGCCGCGGGGGCCGGTGCCGACGGCGTGATCATCGGCAGCAGGCTGGTCCGCGCTGCCGGTGAGGCGGAGGACCCAGCAGCAGGAGTTCTCGCCCTGGTGAGAGCATTTGCGGCGGCCCTCGGATAGGATTCAGCGCCGATGGCACTCGTAATCACCGGAACTTTCGGCCTGGTCGTCTGGATCGTCCTGTGGGCGCTCAACGTCTCTGGTTTTGACGCGCTCCTGATCGGGATCGTGCTGGTTCTGATCGTCACGGCCCTTCGCACTGTCGTCCCGCATCTGAGTCGGAAAGACCAGTAGTGCCCATTCGTTCCCGGGCGCTCGCCGGCTCGGGCGTCGCTTGCCTTGCCGCATTGGCGATCGCCGGCTGTAGCGCCGCCGGCACCAGCTCGGGCTCGTCGTCGAGTTCGGTGACGATCAGCGGGAACACGCTCTCGATCTACCTGAGCGAGCCCTCGGATCTGGGCAGCAACGTCGTGGCGCAGGACATCGTCCACGCCGAGCAGATGGCGTTCGCCGCGCGCCGCGGCGAGGTCAAGGGCTACAAGCTGGTGCTCGAGACGGTGCGGGCCAAGACGCTCACCGACAATGCCCGCACGGCGATCATCGACTCGAGCACGGTCGCCTACCTCGGCGAGCTCGCCCCCGGCGCATCCGATGACACCGTCGGCATCACCAACGCGCTCGACGTGCTGCAGGTCAGCCCGACCGACAATGCGCTCGAGCTGAGCGACAGCACGCCCGCGGTCTCCGGCGGCCCCAAGAGCTACTTCGAGTCCTGGTCGACCTACGGGCGCACCTTCGCGCGGGTCGTGCCCAGCGGCGCGGAGGAGGCAAAGGCGCTGGTGGCCGAGATGAAGTCATCGGGCGTGACCAGGCTCGACGTCACAAACGACGGAAGCGATTACGGCAAGGCGATCGCCTACGCCGTCCGCAGCGACGCGAAGGCCGCCGGCCTTACGCTGGACAACAACGTCGGTGAGGCCGTCAACGGCTACTTCGACGGCACCGACTCACCGGCGGCCGCCGCCAAGTTCTTCAACCACATCGCGAGCATGTCGCCGAAGGCCAAGCTGTTCGGGCCATCGTCGCTGAACTCGAGTGCCTTCACATCGGCGCTCTCTGGCTCGGTTCGCCACCTCTATGTGTCGATCCCTGGCTTCCTGCCGAAGGATCTGCCGGCCGCCGGCAGGTCGTTCCTGGCCGCCTTCAAGGCGCGCTACGGCCACGCCCCCAACGTCGAGGCGATCTTCGGCTACGAGGCGATGTCGGCGCTGCTGCACGTGCTCGCGAGCGAGGGCGTGAAGGCGAACAACCGCACCGACGTGGTCGCGGCCTTCCTCAAGCAGCACAACGTGCAATCGGTGCTCGGCACCTACGCGATCAACAATGCCGGCAATACCAGCCTCGATGCGTTCGTGTTTGCGCGGATCAGCGGTGGCAAGCTGGTGCCGTTCGCCGCAGCCCCGCAGAGCTGAGCCCGGAGCCACTAGCCTCCACAGATGAGGAGGCTGATGGTGCGACTCGGGAATCTGCTCAAACGGACTCTGGCGCCGGCCGCGATCTGCGCGCTGGTGATCGCGGGCTGCGGCTCCCAGGAGAAGCCCCACGCCGCGGCGACCGGCACCACAACGACGGCGGCCGCCGACAACCACAGCGTCTGGATTTATTCGAGCCTGCCCGAGGGCGGGCCGGAGCGAGCCCAGGCGACGCAGATCCGCGCCGGCATCAAACTCGCGCTGGGATCGATCCAGAAGCGCTATCACGGCTTCCAGATTCGCTACCTGGCGCTGAACGATTCGCTCATCAGGCATGTGAGCCGCCGCGGCAACACCAACGGCTGGAATCCCTCCGCGACCGTCAGGGACGCCGAGCGCGCCGCACGCAACCCGCAGACGATCGCCTACATCGGCGATCTGAGCTCGGGCGCGACCGAACTGTCGCTGCCGATCCTCAACCAGGCCGGGATCGCGCAGATCACGCCCGGCAGCGGCTATCCGGGCTTGACCGACTCCTACAGCCCCAGTAAGGGCATCGCGATCACCCAGCCCGGCGAGCCGGCTAGGTACTACCCACAGTCCCCGCGGAACCTGCTGCGCATGATCCCGAGCGACATCGTGCAGGCCTCGGCGGTGCTCTCGCTGCTGCACAAGGGCGGCTGCCCGACCGTCGCCGCCTGGGAGTTCGGCGGTACACCCGAGAACGCGCCCGAGACCGCGGCACTGCTCGGCGCCGTTGCCCGGACGGCGCCGCTGTATGGGATGAAGTACGTCCCGCCGCCGAAGCTTCCACCGAGTACGAAGTCGTACGTGACTTACACCTCGGCCACGCTGAAGCCGCTGAACATCCGCTGCGCGGTGCTCGTCGGCCGCGTCACGCCGGCGGCTGAGATGTTCACGACGGAGCTGCGCGAGCAGCTGGGGGCCTCGCTTCCGGTCGTCGGCACCGACGGCTTCTGCACCGCGAGCTGGGCACGCGGCATCGCCAAGCCCTATGCCAAGGAGGTGCTCCCGGGCCTCTACTGCACGACTCCGGCCCTGCCGATCCGGCGCTATCCCAAGAGCGCGGGGTTCGTCGCGAAGTTCGTCGGTGCCTTCCACCAACGCCCCACGGCGTACAGCTACTACGGCTACGAGGCCGCCGAGATGGTGCTGCGAGTGTTGCGCGACGTCGCCAGCGCGGACGACGCCCGCAAGCAGGTCCTGCTTGGCCTGGTCCAGGAGTTCGTGCCCGACCAGCCAGTGCCGGCCTTCACGTTCATCAACGGCAGCGTGGAATCGACCAGGTACGGCATCGAGCACTTCAACGCGGGCGGGTTGCCGGTGTATTACAAGACGGTTGCGCCGACGCCTCTGTACTTGCTCCCGTCCGCCGGATGAGCCATCCTTGCTCCCAGAGACTCATGCCCGAGGGAGCGTGAGTTGTGTGTGTCCGTCGCGTTAAGGCGAAGGTACGCACAAGAAACCTATACACAGGGCCATGCCTTCTAGCTAGGCTGCCCGGTTAAATCCTGTGTTCGGCGCTGCTGAAGGCAGGCCAAGTTGGAACCAATCAAAGAGGGGATGTATGCGTCGCATTTCTAGGGCCGGGACCGTCCGGATGGCGGTCGCGGCTGCGGTAGTTGTTGCCGGCTCTGTCGGCAGCGTCGCGAGTTCGTCGGCCAAGACCGCAAGCGCTGCGGGCAGCACGGTCGACTTCTACTCGAGCCTGCCGCTGTCGGGCTCGACCGTCGCTCAGACCGGTCCCGCCGTCAACGGCATCAAGCTCGCGCTCAAGCAGGCCGGCAACAAGGCCGGCAGCTACTCGATCAAGTACACGTCACTCAACGACGCCACCGCGGCCGCCGGCCAGTGGACGGCCGAGCAGACCAGCGCCGACGCGCGCAGGGCTGCGAGTGACGCGAACGCGATCTACTACATGGGCGAGTTCAACTCGGGTGCCTCCGAGGTCTCGATGCCGATCCTCAACCAGGCCGCCATCGCCCAGGACAGCCCGGCCAACACCTACGTCGGCCTGACCGCCTCGCTCAAGGGCGTCACCGCCCCGGGTGAGCCGAACAAGTACTTCCCGACCGGGAAGCGCACGTACACGCGCATCGTGCCGCTCGACACGATCCAGGGTGCCGCTGACCTGCTGGCACTCAAGCAGGCGGGTTGCAAGAAGCTTGCGATCTTCGACGATACGCAGGCCTACGGCGCCGGCCTCGCGGCGGTGCTGAAGGACACGGCCTCCATGTACGGCATGAAGGTCGTCAGCATCCAGAGCAACGCCCAGGTGCAGTCGAACTACACCTCGGTCGCGCAGGCGTTCGCATCGGCCGGTGCGCAGTGCGTCGAGGTCAGTGCCACGACCGCCAGCGTCGGCGGTACCGCGCTCGTCTCAGCCGTTCACTCGGCTCTGCCGAAGGCGACGATCCTCGGCCCCGACGGCATGTGCGCGTCGGCCTGGGTCACGACCGTGCCGGTGCTCTGCACCGTCGCGACGCTCGACATGAAGGCCTACCCGGGTGGCAAGAGCTTCCTCGCGGCCTACAAGAAGGCGTACGGCACCTCGAACCCCGACCCGTACTCGATCTACGGCTACGAGTCGGCTGAGCTCGGCATCGCCGCGCTCAAGTCGGTCAAGGCCGGGCTCTCGGGCAAGACGCTGCGCGCAGCGATGGTCAAGGCGCTGTTCAACGTCAAGAACGTGAAGTCCGTTCTCGGCACGTTCAGCATCACCTCGACCGGCGACACCAGCCTGACGTCCTACGGGCTCTACAAGCTCAGGCCCGGTGGCAAGGCGGATACGCAGACGTTCGACAAGACGCTGCATCCGGCCAAGTACCTCCACGCCTCCTGAGATTGAGGCATTCGTAACGTCGGCGGGGCGGGCACGAGGTGCCCGCCCC
>DASZMI010000116.1:0-3727 GCA_035551915.1 Solirubrobacteraceae bacterium
AAGCGGCTGAAGAGACTCGAACTCTCGACCTTCTGCATGGCAAGCAGACGCTCTAGCCAACTGAGCTACAGCCGCATTGGGCTGATGAGTATAGCCCCGCGCCGCGTAGGCGGGCGTGCCGCCGGAGCGGTGCCCACAGGCCGATGATCATGCACAGGCATTGCCTAGGAATGCTCTACGCTGTCGTCACCGGATGCAGCTTCCGAGAATGAGGGCCGGCTCGCATGACGACCAACAGGACCAGCAGGACTCTTCGCGCGATGGTCATGATCCCCGCGGCGATGCTGGTGGTAACCGGCGTGGCGGTGGCCACGGCCGTCGCCCCGAGCCCGAGCCCGAGCCCGAGCGCGCGCGGCGCCGGCACACGCGGTGCGACGGCCGCCAGGGCGACCGATGGCACCGTGCGCGTGCTCTACGCGGGCTCGCTCGAGGACGTCATGAACGCGAGCATCGGACCGGCATTCCACAGGGCCACCGGCTACACGTTCAGCGGCTTCCCCGCCGGCTCCAAGGATCTCGCATCAGACATCAAGGGCAAGGTCGAGGAGGGCGACGTCTTCATCAGCGCTTCGCCGAAGGTAAACGCCGCCCTGGAGGGCAGGAAGAACGGCGGCTGGGTCTCCTGGTACGCGCCGTTTGTGACCACCAGGCTTGTGCTCGGCTACAACCCGAGCAGCTCGTTCGCCGGTGATCTCAGGAGCAAGCCCTGGTACCAGGTGATCACCGAGCCGAGCTTCCGTCTCGGCTTCACCGACCCGACGCTCGACCCCAAGGGCGTGCTTGCCGTGACAGCGCTGGACACCGCCGCAACCCGGTACAACGACCCCGCGCTGAAGCAGGTCGCGACCGACCAGAACAACCTCTTCCCCGAGCAGGACCTCGTCGGCCGCCTGCAGGCCGGGCAGCTCGATGCGGGCTTCCTCTACCCCGTCGAGGCCAGTGCCGCCAAGATTCCGACGGTGTCACTCGGCTCGATCGACGAGACAGCGACCTACACGATCACGGTGCTCAGCCGGGCGTCAAATCCGGCCGGCGCCGAGTCGTTCGTCAAGTTCCTGCTCTCGAGCAAGGGGATGCGCCTGCTCGAGAAGGTCGGGCTGGCCACGCGGAGACCAGTCGCGCGGGGCAGTGGCGTCCCGCCCCTGCTGAACACGGTGATCAAGCGCTGAGCCTCACTCCGCCACCGTCCAGGGCGCAAGGCGCGCTCGCCGTGCCCGCTCGGTGGCCAGTGGCGCTGCCGCTGCTCGGCGGGCTGCTCGCGCTCTACCTGACGGCACCGATCGCGGTGCTGCTCGTGCACCTCGCCGACGGCACGAGCGCGCACGTGCCGACCGCCGGCCTCTTCCCGGCGCTGCTGATGTCACTGCTGACAGCGTCGGTGGCGACGGCGATCATCACGCTCTTCGGGGTGCCACTCGCCTGGGTGTTGGCCCAGCACCACGGCAGGTTCTGGTCGGTCGCCGGCGTGCTCGTGCAGCTGCCGTTGGCACTGCCGCCGCTGATGAGCGGGATCCTGCTGATCGAGGTCGTCGGTCCCTACACCGCGATCGGCCGGCTCTTCAACGGCGCCCTGTCTGACACACCGGCCGGGATCGTGATCGCGCAGACGTTCGTGGCCGCGCCCTTCCTCGTGATCGCCAGCCGCTCGGCCTTTGTCACCGTGCCGCCCGAGTTGCTCGACGTCGCCGCGACGCTCGGGCATGGCCGCTGGTCGCGGTTCATGCGTGTCGCCCTGCCCGTCGCCGCCGACGGCATTCGCGCGGGCATGCTGCTCTCCTGGCTGCGTGCGTTCGGCGAATTCGGCGCGACCATCATCCTCGCCTACCACCCGTACTCGCTGCCGATCTTCGCGTGGGTGCAGTTCAGCTCGACGGGGCTGCCGAGCGCGCTGCCGCCGGCGGGCCTGGCGGTGGCCGCCGCCGCGCTGGTGCTGGTGCTTGCGAACCTACCGCTGCCTGCGATGGGCCGGTTGCTGCGCCGCTGCTTCGCAACCGGGTTGCCGGTGCTCGTGGATCCGGAGCCGCGCCGGCCGGCCGAGCTCGCCACCGACCACCTCGAGTTCGAGCTGCGCGATCAGCTCGGCACGTTCGAGCTCGAGCTCGCTTACGCCGCCCGGACGCCGCATCTGGCATTGCTCGGGGTCTCCGGTGCCGGCAAGTCGCTGACGCTGCGCTGCCTCGCCGGGTTGCGCGGCACCGGCTGCGGCACGGTGAGGCTGGGCACGCGTGAGCTCGGCACGCTGGCGCCCGAGACGCGCCGCGTCGGCTACGTTCCGCAGGGACAGTCGCTGCTACCGCGCCTGAGCGTCTGGCGGCAGGTGAACTTCGGCGTCGCCACAGACCCGCGGGTCGCCGGCCACTGGATCGCGAGGCTCGGCCTCTCCGAGCTTGTGGACCGCACCCCGGATCAGCTCTCCGGTGGCCAACGCCAGCGCGTCGCGCTGGCTCGCGCGCTCGCCTACGAGCCCGATCTGCTGCTGCTCGACGAGCCGCTCTCGGCACTCGACCGCCCGGTCCGCGAGGAGCTACGGCTAGAGCTCAGGCGTCTGCAGGAGGAGGCCGGCGTGGCAACCGTGCTGGTCACCCATGACTGCGATGAGGCGGCGGCGCTGGCCGGTGAGATCGTAATCATCGAGGACGGCCGCGCGCTGCAGTCGGGGACCCGCGAGCAGGTCTTCTCCGCACCGGCGACCGCGCGCGTTGCTCGCCTGCTCGCGCGCGCCTCGCATCCGGCGCAGGTCAGCGATGTGGTGGAGATGGGGGAGAGCACGCAGCTCGGGCTGCGGCTCGACAGCGGCGCCGAGCTCACGACCCGCATCCCCAGCGGCGATGGGTACCACGCGGGCGACCGCTGCCTGGTCTCGCTTGACCCGGTGACGATCGGGGTACGGCGAGACGCCAGCTAGCCGCTAGTGTCCTGATGCGTAAATCACGACACTAGCTCAGCGCTCGCGCGAGCGCGTCGCGGTCGGTCGGCAGCCCGTGTGTTGGCAGCACGACGTCGACCGGGTGATCGAGCAGCGGCTGCAGCGACCGCCTGATCTCGTCGGGGTCGCCGTGCCTGGCGGCCCAATCCAACGGGAAGATCAGGCCCTCACCGCGATCGATCAAGGTGTCCCCGGCCGCCACGGCACTGTGCTCGGGGATCCACAGCACGAGGTCGCCGTCCTCGAGCCCGCGGATCGCCTCGATGCCGAGGCCGATGTCGTCACCGGCGGTGTAGACATTGCCCTCGACCGGGCTCGAATCGCCATCATCGGGCGGCGGCAGGTAGATCTTCGCGCCGAGGCGATCGGCCAGGTTGACCGCGTCCCGCGCGTGCCACGGGCAGGTGAGTACGATCGCGGTCTCGCGCTTGCCGGCCAGCAGCTCGAGCTCCTGCGGTGCCGCCAGAGGATCGATCACGATCAGCCGCTCGCCGTCGTCCAGCGCGTAGGAGGTGACGATCTCCTCCCAACCTTCGTTTGCCTCCCAGTCGGGATGGCGCGCCTGCCAGAAGTAGACGCCCGGCCGTGTCTCGAGCATGGGCTGCATCGTACGGGCTCGCGCTACTGAGGAAGGCGACGACCGGACTCGAACCGGTGTACACGGCTTTGCAGCGCGGCGCTGAGGCGTTATCTCAGTCCTGAACGCCGTGCTTTCGTTCTATCCGCGGATGTGAGTTTCGTCTGAAGCGGTGCGAACTCGCGAGTTTGGGGAGCCTTTTGGGGAGCCCTTGGAGGCGCCCC
>DASZMI010000117.1:0-2691 GCA_035551915.1 Solirubrobacteraceae bacterium
GGGGTTGGCCAGACATTGCGCCGCGGCGAGCGCGGCTGAATCGGCCACCACCTGGGCGTCGTGATGGCGGACCATCCAGTTGGCGGTGTCGATCGCGAACGCCGCGATCCCCAGCAAGACCGTCATCGCTGACACGATCACGATCAGGGACTGGCCCGACTCGTCGCCGCGGAAGCTGCGCAGGGCTTGACGTAATACGCGCATACTGCGGGCAGGATCGGCCATGCATCAGCCGTCTACAACGGTTGGGCCATTTTTCTAAACGTTTAGTGGACACAAGCAGCCATATGGCTAGACGTTTGTTCTAGTGCCGAGGATCTTCTGCGAGCCGCCGATGAATCGACGTACTGCGCCTCGAGGAAGTTGTCGGTGATGGTGTTGAGGCCGGGGGGCAGACATGCGAACATACGTTCGCCATGCCTTCTGCCTCGAAACTGATCACCTGCGTGCTGCTGCCGCGCTTCGAGCTGGTTGTCGCCGCCGGTGGCCGCAACGAGCTGTTGGGGGTCCCCGCGGCGATCGCGCCCGGGCCCGGCAGCCAGCAGATAGGGGCTGTTTCGGCCACCGCCGAGGGCTTTGGCGTCAGCCCCGGGATGCGGCTCGGTGAGGCGCTCGCGCGCTGCCGGCAGCTGACGCTGATCCCGCCCGACCCCGCGGGCGTCGAGGAGCGCTGGGAGCAGATGCTGATCGCGCTGGAGTCGATCGGGGCGGCGGTTGAGCCCCTGCGACCGGGGCTGGTCTGCTTCGACGCGCGTGGGCTCCTGAGGTTGCATGCGGGAGCCGCCGGCCGTGGCCTGGTGGGATCGGCGCTGGCTCGGCAGGAGGTCGAGGCGGTGCTCACCGCGGCTCGCCGAGCACTTGCCGCGCCCGCCCGTTTCGGTATCGCGCCGACCCGCTTCGCCGCGCTGGCGGCGGCCACCCGTGCACGGGCGCGCCAGCCGCTGCTGCTCACGGGTGACTCACGCCAGGCCCGCGAGTTCCTGGCGCCGATGCCGGTCGAGCTTCTGCGGGATGTGGCCGGCGGCACCGGGCTGGCGGCCCTGCCCGAGGCGCTGCAGCGACTCGGTATCCGCACGCTCGGAGAGCTTGCGGCGCTGCCGCGGGCGGCTGTGGCGGATCGCTTCGGCCGGCCGGGCCTGCACGCTCTGAAGCTCGCCCTCGGCAGCGATACACCGCTGCGCACACGTGAACCCGGTGAGGTCGTGCGCACCTCGCTCGAGCTGCCCGAGAGCTCCAGTGGCCAGCAGCTCGAGCGTGCGCTGGGGCTGCTGATCGATCGGCTGCTGGCCCGGCGCGAACGGCGTGGGCGCACGCTGCGCGTGGTCGTGCTGTCGGCGGCGCTGGTCGAGCGCGGTGGCACCTGGCGCCAGCGCGTGACCTTCCGCGAGTCGCTCAGCGATCCGCTGCGGATGCGGCTGGCGCTGAGCCCGCGACTGCAGTTGCTGCCGGCGCCGGCGCAGACGCTCGGATTGGCGGTCGAGTGCTTTGGGCCACCCACCAGCGATCAGCAGGCGCTCCTTGAGGAGCCGGCTCGGGCGCGAGCGGCGCGGCTGCGGGAGGCGATCCGCCAGGTCCGCGCCGGTGCCGGACCCGATGCCGCGCTGCGCGTGCTGCAGATCGACCCGCGCTCGCGCTTCCCCGAGCGCCGCTCGGTGCTGACGCCGTTTGAACAATGACCGCTGATCGTCGACATGGGGTCATCGGCGCGCGCCGGCTCGCCGTCCCGCGACGAGCTCACGTGGCCACCGACTCCGAGGGGCAGCCCCGTACCGTCAACGGCTCTCCGGTCGACGGCATTCGCGAGACCTGGCTGCTGGAGGATCGCTGGTGGACGCAGGAGCCACTGCGGCGGCGCTACTGGGAGGTCGTCACCATCTCCGGGAGCGATCAGGTCGTGTTCCACGACCTGATCGCGGGTGATTGGTGGCGTCAGCGGTAGCGCGCGAGCTTCGGCCGCCGATGGCTCGGCTGCTTCTTTACGCCTCCACTTCGTAATAGCGAAGCTTTGGCGGCAAGAAGAGCGTCAACCACGATGCCCAACTCCGTACCGACTGGGTCCTGAACGGGCCCCTCGCTCCGGCAGCGGCATGACGATCTGTTTCACCGTCACGTTTCCGCGGAAAGTTGACGGTGAAACAGATCGTGCGGTGTCTTTCTGAGCTCGTGGTGGAACGGTCGCAATTGTCAACCCAACGCTGAGCAGAAAAGCGGAGCGGGTACGCGGGGCCGGTGTTTGCTGGGGAGCCGAGCAGGGTCGGCACCACACCAGGCACCGGCCGGAAGGCCCATGCCCGCCTCGACCGCGCTGATTCCTGAACGGGCCCTAACATCCCATCCGATGCCCACGGACCCCACACGCAGCGCGCTCGGCACCTGGAGTGGCGGCCGCTTCATGCACTTCGGTGAAAGGCTCGACGACGAGCGCTTCCTGCGGCTGATCACGCCGGATGCCCAGATCCCGACGGTGCTGACCGCCGACGTCTATGGCAGCGGTGAGGCCGACACCTGGGTGGCCCGCGCGCTCGCCGCCAGCGAGCTCTCCCGGGAACGGGCCTGCGTCGTCGGCGCCGTCGGCCACGACTTCTACGAGGGCGAGCGCGAGGGCGCCAAGGGCTTCCCCCGCTTCACCGACCCGCGCCTTCGCGGCCCCGAGCAGTATGCGAGCTACCTGCGCACGGCGGCCGAGCGCAG
>DASZMI010000118.1:0-6155 GCA_035551915.1 Solirubrobacteraceae bacterium
CGCTTCGCCGCCTGGCAGGACGATCCCCAGGCGCGGCGCTTCAACCTGTGGGGCTACGTCGACGAGAGTCACGTCGCCGAGAGCGTGCGCCGGGCATTGGCCGCCGACGTCACCGGCGCCGACAGCTTCATCATCGCCGCCGCCGACACCGTGATGAAGCGTCCCAGTCGCGAGCTGATGGCCGAGGTGTTCCCCGGCGTGCCGGTCGCCGAGTCTGTGACCGGGTGCGAGACGCTGCTCAGCATCGACAAGGCGCGGCGGATGCTCGGGTACGCGCCCGAGTTCAGCTGGCGCGAGCTGTACTGACTACGCCTTCGCGGGCGGTGGCCCGTGCGTGCGGCGGTGCACCATCGTCGGCTCGAGCACCACGCGGCGCGGCGGCAGCGGATCGCCGACGTTGGCCATCCGCGTCAGCAGTAACTCGGTCGCTGCGCTGACCATGCCGGGGATGTCCTGGCTGATCGTCGTCAGCTGGAAGACATCCCAGCCGGCGAGCTGGACGTCGTCGAAACCGATCAGCGACACCTGCTCGGGGATCCTGATCCCGCGGCCGTGCAGAGCGTTGAAGGCGCCGAGCGCGAGGATGTCATTGGCGCAGAACAGCGCGGTCGGGCCACCCCCGAGCAGCTCGGTTGCGGCGCGGTGCCCGGCGTCGAAGTCGAACGGCGCGCGGCGCCAGCGCTCATCCGGCAGCGGCACTCCGGCGGCCTCGAGCCCGGCGCGGAAACCGGCCTCGCGGTCGCGGCCGGTGCTCGTGGTGGACGGCCCGAACAGGGCCGCGATGCGTGTGTGGCCGAGCTCGACGAGTTCGCGGGCGGCGAGCTTGGCGCCCGCGTGGTTGTCGACCACGCACACGTCGCAGGGCGCGTCGTCGATCTCGCGGTTCAGCAGCACGAACGGAAATCCCCGCTCGCTGAGCGCCGCCGGCAGCTTCGAGTCGAGCACCGTCGTCGTCAGGATCGCACCGTCCAATGAACCGTCGACCAGGCGCTCGAACGGCACCGTCTCCTGCGCGTCCGGCGTCAGCACGAGCATCCGCAGGTGGGTCTCGCGCAGTGCGTGGTGCAGTTCGTCCAGCACCTGCAGGTAGAACGGATTGCCGAGGTCGCTGACGACGATCCCGACCTGGCCGCTTGAGCGTGTCGCCAGGCTGCGCCCGCGCTGGCTCGGCACGTACTGCAGGGCCTCGGCCGTCTCGACCACGCGCTTGCGCGTCGCCTCTGAGAGCCGGGGGTCGCCGCGCAGCGCGCGTGAGACCGTGGGCTGCGATACGCCTGCGGCCCGGGCCACATCGTGACTGGTGATCGAGCGCGGCGCGATCGCATACGTATAACAGCTGGAGCCGGCGCGCACGGCGGATGCCAACAGCTTGGCGGCGGCGTCGGCGGCCCGCTTGCTCGACCCCGGCCGCCCGCGATCGCGTTCAGAAAAGCACGTGATCGGTGTCTTTCTGAACACGGTCCCGTTCGGCCCACAACCCCGAGCACTACGCATACCGCGAACGGTCGCCGAGCTTGACGCCGGGGGCCCTCGGTAGTAGCCTGGTTATACGTATGCACAGTATGCACACCATGCACCATGCACGCATGCACACCATGCACGCACACTCACTCAGGGAAGTGCGTGGGTCTTGGGTGAGAGTGCGTGAGTCTTGCGGAGGGCCCGCGGCATCGGTGCGAGACGGTTAGGAGAGCGCAGTGCCTGCAGTTTCGAAGGTTCTGATCGTCGGCGGCGGCATCGGTGGGCTCTCGAGCGCGATCGCGCTGAGGACCCGCGGGATCGAGGTCGAGGTCGTCGAGCAGAACCCCAAGTGGGATGTCTACGGTGTGGGGATCATCCAGCCCGGCAACGCGATGCGGGCGCTGCACCAGCTCGGGCTGCTCGACGAGGCGCTCGCCTCCGGCTTCGCGATGGACGGCGACCGCTTCTTCCTGGCGAACGGGACGCAGCTCACCGACAGCGACTTCCCGCGCGTCGTCGGGCCTGAATACCCCGGGCTCAACGGCATCACCCGCCCGCGCCTGCACGAGATCCTGACCGGCGCCGTCAAGCGCTCGGGCGCGAAGGTCACGCTCGGCCATCGCGTCGCCTCGCTGACCGAGGACGCCACCGGCATCGAGGTCGAGCTGACCGACGGCAGCAGCGGCCGCTACGACCTCGTGATCGGTGCCGACGGTGTCTTCTCGCAGATCAGGACACTGGTCTTCCCCGACGCCCCCGAGCCGCGCTACACCGGCCAGGCCGTCTGGCGTTACAACCTGCCACGCCCGGCCGAGGTCGACAAGCTGACGATGTTCGCCGGTCCCGACAGCAAGGCCGGGCTCGTCCCGCTGGCTCCCGATCTCATGTACCTGCTCTACATCGAGACGCCGGGTGGTGAGAGCGCACCGCAGCTCGACCCCGACTCGCTGGCCGATCAGCTGCGCGTCCGCCTGGAGCCGTTCGCCGGCAAGCTCGCCGAGGTCCGCGACGGCATCACCGATCCGGCCAAGGTCGTCTACCGCCCGATCGAGACGATCTGGGTCGAGCCCGCCTGGCAGCGCGGGCGCGTCGCCCTGATCGGCGACGCCGCGCACGCGACCTCGCCGCACGTCGGCCAGGGCGCGGCGATGGCGCTCGAGGACTCGGTCGTGCTGGCCGAGGAGCTGGCCGGTACCGACGAACTGCAGGAGGCCTTCGGCCGCTTCGGACGGCGCCGCTACGAGCGCGTCCGCACGATCGTCGAGATCTCCGAGCAGATCGCGCAGTGGGAGATCGACCGCGACCACGAGGCAGACTTCATCGGACTGACGATGAAGAGCGTGATGGTCACCGCAGAGCCGATCTGATGTACGCGCTGGGGAGCTTCGCCGGCGAGGACGAGCAGCCGTTCCCGGGGCTCGTGCTGGGCGGTCAGCAGGTGGTCGACCTGTCCGGCTACGGCTGGCGTGACACCAAGCAGATCCTCAACGGCTGGGCGGCCGCGCAGGGTGTGCTCGAGCGGCTCGCCGAGGGCGACGGCATCCCGCTGCGGGAGGTCACGACCCTGGCTCCGCTGGCGCCCAACCAGATCCTGCAGAGCGGCGCCAACTACCGCGGGCACGTGCTGGACCTGGTCGTCGCCGAGGAGCTCGAGCGCGGCTCGATGTCGCGCGAGGAGGCGCAGGCGCTGGGCGCGAAGCTGATGGACGAGCGCGTCGCGATCGGCGAGCCCTACATCTTCCTCGGCGCTGCCAGCGCCGTCAGCGGCCCCTATGACGATGTCGTCCTGCCGCGCCGCGGCGAGCAGCACGACTGGGAACTCGAGCTAGCCGCCGTGATCGGCATCGGCGGGCGCCAGATCCCCAAGGAGCAGGCGCTGAGCCACGTGGCCGGCTACACGATCGCCAACGATCTGACCACGCGCGACCTGGTCTACAGGCCCGACCTCAAGGCGATCGGCACCGACTGGCTGCGCGCCAAGAACGCGCCCACGTTCCTGCCGCTCGGGCCCTGGATCGTCCCGGCGAAGTTCATCCACGACCCCCAGAGCCTGGCGATCACGCTCAGCGTCGACGGACAGTTGATGCAGGACGCGACCACCGCCGACATGATCTTCGACGTCGCCACGCTCGTCAGCTACGCCTCGTCGCTCGTCACCCTGCATCCGGGCGACGTGATCCTGACTGGTTCGCCGGCGGGCAACGGCATGCACCATCGCCGCTTCCTGAAGCCCGGCGACGTGATCGAGGCGAGCATCACCGGGCTGGGCGCGCAGCGAAACCTGTGCGTCGCCGAGGGCACATGAAGGTCGCGCTGATCACCGGCGCTGCGCGCGGCATCGGCCGCGCCTGTGCCGAGCGCCTGGCCGCCGACGGCCACCGCGCGCTGGTCGCCGATCGCGCCGGAGCCGACGCGGCGGCCGCGGCGATCGACGGCGCGCAGGCCTACACGGCAGACCTCTCCGATGCCGAGCAGACGCTCGCCCTGGCCGATCGCGTGCTGGCCGACCACGGCCGCTGCGATGTGCTGATCAACAACGCCGCCTTCCTCGGCCTCTACGCGCTCGAGCAGCTCGACCTCGACACCTGGCGCGCCTTCCAGCGGGTCAATGTCGAGGCGCCCTTCCTGCTTTGCTCGCGGATCCTGCCGGCGATGGCGCAGCACGGCGGCGGGCGCGTGATCAACATCGTCTCCAACACGCTCTGGGAGCCGCCCGCCGCGGGTATGGTCCCCTACATCACGACCAAGGGTGCGCTCCTGGGAATGACGCGCGCGCTGGCGGTCGAGTGGGGCCGGCGGGGCGTGACCGTCAACGCCGTCGCGCCCGGCCTGACGCGCACACCCGCGACAATCAGCGACATGCCCGAGCAGGCCTTTGCCGAGGTCCGCGCGCAGCAGGCGCTCGACCGCGAGCTCAGCCCCGACGACATCGCCGGCGCCGTCTCCTACCTGGCCTCCGACGCGGCCGCCGCCGTGACCGGGCAGGCGCTGCGCGTCGACGGCGGACTGGTGACGCTGTGAGCGGCCGCGTCCAGGACAAGCTGATCGTGGTCACCGGCGGCGCCCGCGGCCAGGGCGAGGCCGAGGCGGCCAAGCTCGCGGCCGAGGGGGCGATCGTGATCGCGTGTGACCTGCCAGGCGCGCTCGCCTCCGGGGGAGGCGGGTGGGCGGGAACAAATCCACCCCCGGGACCTGGCGCGGTCAGCAACCACCCGCTGGATGTCGCCGATCCCACCTCCTGGCAGGCGCTGGCCGATCACATCAGCGAGCACTACGGCCGCGTCGACGGCCTCATCAACAACGCCGGGGTGACCAGCCGCGTGCGCCTGCCCGACGTCGAGCTCGAGGACTGGAACCGGGTGCTGGCGATCAACCTGACCGGGCCGATGCTCGGGATCAAGACGCTGCTGCCGCTGATGGGCGAGGGCAGCTCGGTCGTCAACGTCGGCTCGATCGCCGCCCTCACCGGCCACTACACCGCGGCCTACACGGCCAGCAAGTGGGGGCTGCGGGGGCTCACCCGCACGGCCGCGACCGAGCTCGGCGCCCGCGGCATCCGCGTCAACGCCGTGCATCCCGGCTTCATTCACACGCCGATGACCGCCGGCGCCCCGGAGACCTTCTACCAGGCCAACCTCGACGTCACCCCGCTCACGCGCGGCGGCCAGCCCGAGGAGGTGGCCGAGCTGATGGTCTTCCTGATGTCCGACGAGTCGCGCTTCATCAGCGGTGCGGAGATCCCGATCGACGGCGGGCAGGTCGCCGGCGGCGTCTCCAAGTTCATGTCCGAGGCGGTCAGGCGGGCCGGCACGTGAGCGGGCGCCTGCAGGGCAAGGTCGCGCTGATCAGCGGAACCGCGCGTGGCCAGGGCGCCGCCGCCAGGAGCCGCTTCGAGGCCGAGGGCGCGCTCGTCGTCGGTGGCGACGTCCTCACCGACGGCGGCGAGTCGGGCCTCGACGTCACCGACGAGGCCTCCGTCGCCGCCTGGGTGCAGCGTGCCGTCGACCGGCACGGCCGCGTGGACATCCTCTACAACAACGCCGGCGCCGTGCGCTTCGGCCCGATCGAGCAGCAGTCGCTCGAGGACTGGCGCTTCACGCTCGCCGCCGAGCTCGACTCGGTGTTTCTGGCCAGCAAATACGCCTGGCCGCACCTGAAGGCGAGCCACGGCGTGATCCTCAACGTCGGCTCGACGGCCGGCATCACCGGCTCGATGACCAACCAGCGCGTGGCCCACACCGCCTCCAAGGGCGGCGTGATCGCGGTCACCCGCCAGCTCGCGGCCGAGGGCGCGCCGCACGGCATCCGTGCCAACGCGATCAGCCCCGGCATGATCGCCACACCCGGCGCCGAGCAGAATCTGCTGGCGGCCGACCACCCGATGCGGGCGATCGCCAGGGCGATCCCGCTCGCGCGGCTCGGCACCGTGCAGGACGTCATCCCCGCGGCCGTCTTCCTCTGCAGCGACGAGGCCGCATACATCACAGGAGCCAACCTGGTCGTCGACGGCGGCTGGTCGGTTGTGCTCCCCGGAGCACAACAGGTGGAGGAAACAGAGTGATACTCGAGCGTGCGATCTTCGCGGTGCGGCCGGGCTCGGAACAGGACTTCGAGGCCGCCATGGAGCAGGCCAAGGACGTGCTCTCGCAATCCGCGGGCTTCCGATCGTTCAGGCTGCAGCGCGGCATCGAGCA
>DASZMI010000119.1:0-14040 GCA_035551915.1 Solirubrobacteraceae bacterium
CGAGGACGCCCGCCTGAAGCTGGTCACGCGCCTCTTCCGGGCCGCGCTCAAGCGGCTCGACTTCGTCGACCGCGCGCAGGCGCGGGCGAAGTCCAATGGCAAGGTCCGCTTCGGCTGAGCGCTGCAGCGGCCCGCACAGCAGACGGTGCCGGCCGCGGTCGCGAGCAGGCCGGCGCGCCGATCTAGCGCCCTGAGTCGCTAAGTCGCGGCAGGGCTGCGTGCGCCGGACGAGGGAGGGGAAATGACGCCTGGGGCGACAAAACCCCTCCCTGCTGGAGGTCTAGTGCCCTGATTCACAAATTCGCCGCCGCCTCGCGGCGTCTCGATGCGCGTGACGCCACCAGCCTCGCGGCAGATACCACCAGTATCTGCCTTGCGAACCGGGCGACGCCACACACGCCCAGCCACTCACGAGACTGCTGGCGAATTTCTGCATCACGACACTAGCGCCGCGGCATGAACTCCGGAACGTCCATCACCTCGGCGGCGCGCGGCGAGCGCGGCGACGCGGCGGCGGTGATCTGTCGCTCGCTCATGCGACTTACGCGCGGCTCGCCGGCGGGCTCGACCAGCCGGTTCTTGGGCTTGCGCTCGTCGTAACCGGTGGCGACCACCGTAATCCACACCTGGTCGCCCTCGATCTTCTCGTCGACCATCGCGCCGAAGATGATGTTGGCGTCCGGATGGGCCGCCTCGGCGACTGCCTTGGCCGCCTCGTTGACCTCCCACAGCGAGATGTCGGCGCCGCCGGTGATCGACAGCAGGATCGCGCGTGCGCCCTCCATGCTGGTCTCGAGCAGCGGCGAGGCGACGGCCGCCTCGGCGGCGTCGATCGCGCGGCGCTCTCCGGTGCCCATGCCGATGCCCAGCAGCGCGCTGCCGGCGTCGGACATGATCGTGCGCACATCCGCGAAGTCGAGGTTGATCAGGCCGGGTAGCGTGACCAGGTCCGAGATGCCCTGGACGCCCTGGCGCAGCACGTCATCGGCGACGCGGAAGGCGTCGACCATCGTCGTGTTGCGCTCGAGCACCGTCAGCAGGCGGTTGTTGGGGACCACGATCAGGGTGTCGACTGCCTCGCCCAGCGCCTCGATCCCGATCTCGGCCTGATCGCGGCGGCGCGTGCCCTCGAACTGGAAGGGCCGGGTAACGATCCCGACGGTGAGCGCACCGATCTCGCGGGCGATCGAGGCGACCACCGGAGCGGCGCCCGTGCCCGTGCCGCCACCGGCACCGGCCGCGATGAAGACCATGTCGGCGCCACGCAGCGCGGCCTTGATCTGGTCGTACTCCTCGCGGGCGGCCTGACGGCCGAGCTCCGGGTTCGCGCCCGAGCCGAGGCCACGGGTGATCGCGTCGCCGATGTGCAGCGTCGTCGTCGCGGCCGAGGTCTGCAGCGACTGCAGGTCCGTGTTGATCGCGATGAACTCGACGCCCTCGATGTCGGCCTCGATCATGCGGTTGACCGCGTTGACGCCGGCACCGCCGACGCCGACCACGCGGATCACCGGGCGACCGGCCGGCTTGATCGAGGTGTTGATCTGCTCGAAGACGCCCCCGGGACGCGCGTAGACGTCATGGGTCGGCGCCGCCGGCGCTGACGGCTGCTCGACCACCGGCGCGGGCGCCGGACGCTCCATCAGGCTCGCGGGGATGTCCGCCGAGAAGGCCGACTCGAGACGCTCCTGCGGCGAGGGCACGCCCGGAAGCCGCGGCTCGCCTGTGCCGACGCCACCGTCGCGGGCGACCTCGGGAGTCGCGTCGACGGAGGGACGCAGAGACGGGTGCGGGTGCGTGCGCCGCTCAGCCGGCTCCGCGACAGCGGGAGCAGGAGCCGCAGCCTGCGGCACCTCAGCCTCGGTGTTCGGCGTCGTGTCCTGAGCCGTCTTGCGGAACAGCTGCGACAGCGGTCCCTCACGCATGCTCGCGCGCTTAGCTGTGGGCATTGGAGAGGACCTCCTTCGCGAGCTGACGGTAGGAGTGAGCCGCCATCCCGTCAGGGTCGTACTTGAGCACCGACATGCCCTTCACGGGCGCCTCGGCGAATCGCACCGTCTTCCGGATCCGCGAGGCGAAGACCTGGTCGCCGAAGTTCTCCTCCAGCAGCTCGATCGCCTCCTTCGCGTGAAGCGTGCGGGTGTCGACCATCGTCGGCAGGATCCCCTGGATCCAGACGTCCGGATTCAGGTTCTCACGAATCATCTGGAGCGTGTTCTGCAGCTGAATCAACCCCCGCATGGACAGATACTCGCATTGCACGGGGACGATCACCCGATTTGCGGCCGTCAATGCATTGATCGTCAAGAGTCCAAGACTCGGCGGGGTGTCGATGAAGCAGTAGTCGTAGTCGTCGGCGACCTCGCTCAGGGCACGCTCGAGCGAGCGCTCGCGGCCGATCATCGTCGACATCGCGATCTCGGCCCCGGCCAGGTCGATCGAGGCGCAGGCGACATCGACCTCGCGCTTGTGGATGACCTCGCGGATCGAGATCTTGTGCACGAGCACGTCGTACATCGATTTCTTGAGGTTGTCCGGATCGATGCCCTGGGACATCGTCAGGTTCCCCTGCGGGTCCATGTCGCAGCAGAGGACGCGATGGCCCTCCTCCACGAATGCCGCGGCAAGATTGAGCGTGGTGGTGGTCTTCGCGACGCCGCCCTTCTGGTTGGCGAACGCAATCACCTCGAGGCTGGCCGTCACGGGCGCTCCTCCGAAAAAGGGCTTGTTGCTGAGAGACGCATTCGCGCCGGTATTCGCAGTAACGGCGGGGAATCCTTCAAGCGGTCGGCACACGCGTGCGCTCGGGTATGTTGATGACGCCGTGCCACAGACCCTGCTCAGCCGCCGTCTCATCTTCGTCACGGGCAAGGGCGGGGTAGGCAAGACAACGGTGGCGCTCGCACTCGGACTACTGGCTGCCGAGGCCGGCAAGCGCACGATCGTTGCCGACCTGGGCAGCGGCGGCGACCTGCAGGAACGCGCGGTGGCGCCCGCGCTCTACCGGATCTCGGTCGATCCGCAAAGCGCGATGGAGGAATATCTCAGCGTCAAGGTGCCTGGACCAGCGGCCACCGCGCTGCGCCAGAGCCGGCTGTTTCAGGCCTTTGCGATGGCGACCCCGGGGATGCGCGAGCTGCTCTGCATGGGCAAGCTCTGGGAGCTCGCCCAGTTCGAGCGGCGCACCCCCGACGCCGACGCGTACGACCTGGTGATCGTCGACGCCCCCGCCTCCGGGCACGGAGCGGCGCTGTTGCGCACCCCTCGCACCTTCGCCGAGATCGCCCGCGTTGGCCCGATCGCGCACCAGGCCCGGACGATCGCCGACACGATCGCCGACCCGTCGTTCACCGCGGCGGTCGCGGTCTCGACGCCCGAGGAGATGCCGGTCAACGAGACCTTGGAGCTGCGCGAAGCGCTCGCCGCCGCCGCCGATCCGGTGCATCTGCATCTGGTGATCCTCAACGCGCGCTACCCGGATCGGTTCAGCGAGGCCGACGCGGCGTTGCTCGGCGATGCGGTCTTCCGCGAGCCGCGCGCGCCGGCGCGGGACGAACTCGAGCTTGCGTTGGCGGAGCACCGCCGGGCCGTCTCACAGGCTACGCAGGAGCAACGGCTGCGCTCGCAGTTCGGTGAGCGGCTGCGGGTGCTGCCCTACCTGTTCGAGCCGAGCATCGAGCTCCCCCAGCTCGAGCAGCTGGCACAGGGGCTCGGGCTATGAACGGCGCCGAGCTCCTCGCCGGCCGCCGCATCTGCGTCTGCGTGGGTGCCGGCGGGGTCGGCAAGACGACGACGGCGGCGGCGCTGGCGCTTGGGATGGCCGCGCGTGGACTCAAGGTGGCGGTCGTCACGATCGACCCGGCCCGGCGCCTGGGCGATGCGCTCGGAGTCGACCAACTCGACAACGAGCCGCGGCCGGTGGACGCCGAGCGGCTCGCGGGGATCGAGATGCGCGGCCAGCTGTGGGCGATGATGCTCGACCCCAAGCGCACCTTCGACGACCTCATCGATCGCGTCGCGCCGACGCCCGAGCGTGCCGCCGAGATCAAGCGCAACGGCGTCTACCGCGAGCTTTCATCGGCTGTTTCGGGCTCACAGGAGTTCACCGCGATCGAGAAGCTCTACGAGCTGGCGGAGGCCGATTACGACCTGCTGGTGCTCGACACCCCGCCCGCGCACAACGCCGCCGAGTTCCTGAATGCCCCGGGCCGACTCACCGCCTTGCTCGAGAGCGGCGCGCTGCAGGCGCTGCAGCGCCCGAGCGGCATCGGCATGCGCCTGCTGGGCCTGGGAGCGGCGCCGCTGCTGGCGGCGCTGAAGCTCGTCACCGGCGTCGACCTCGTCTCGGACCTGGCCGCATTCTTCACGCTGCTCGGCGGCATGACCGAGGAGTTCAACGCGCGCGCGGCGCGGGTGCAGCAGCTGCTGCACGCGCCGGAGACCGCGTTCGTGCTCGTCACCTCAGCGCAGGACAGGCCGATCCTCGAGGCGATCCGCTTCCGCGAGACCCTGCGCGAGTCGCGGATGCCGTTCGTGGGCGCGATCGTCAACCGGGTGACGCAGCCTCTGCCCCGGGGGGAGGTCGCGCTTGACCTCCCCCCGGACCTGGCCGCGGCGGTGGCCTCCTGCGCCGCCGATCACCGCGTGCTGGCCGAGCGCGACGCGGCCAACATCGAGCGCCTGCGCGACGCGTTCGCGGGCGAGCCGATCCTGCGGGTGCCCGACCTCAGCGACGACATCCACGACGTCGAGGGCCTGCTTGCGATACACCGGGAGCTGTTCCGATGAGTGACCAGACGCTGCTTTCGGTCGATGACGCGCTCGAGCTGGTGCTCGAGCAGGCGCGCCCGCTGTCTGTGGAGGACGTGCCGCTCTCGGCTTCGCTGGATCGCTACCTGGCCCAGACGGTGGCGGCGACGCTCGATCTGCCGCCGTTCACCAACTCGGCGATGGACGGCTATGCCCTGCGCCATGGCGACGCCCCCGGCGAGCTCGAGGTGATCGGCGAGTCGGCCGCGGGCGCGCCGTTCGCCGGCATCGTCGGATCGGGTCAAGCGGTGACGATCTCGACCGGCGCGGTGCTGCCCGAGGGCGCCGATGCGGTGGCGCCAGTCGAATGGGTTGACAGGCTCACTACCGCACCCGGCCGCCAGGCGATCGCGATCCCACGCCCGGTGCCCCACGGCTACTCGGTCCGCCACGCCGGCAGCGACGTGCGTCAGGGCCAGGAGGTGCTGCCCGCCGGGATCCGGATCGGACCCGGGCAGATCGGTGCCGCCGCCTCGCTCGGCCTGCGTTCGCTGCGCTGCGGCGGGTCGCCGCGCGTCGCGGTGCTCACGACCGGCAGCGAGCTGCGCGCCCCCGGCGAACCGCTGCGCGCGGGTGAGATCTATGACTCAAACGGTCCGCTACTGCGAGCGGCGCTCGCGAGCGCCGGTGCCGAGGTGACCGTGATCCCGCCGGCCGCCGACACCCGTGAGGCGCACCGCACCGCGATCGAGCAGGCGCTGCGGCACGACGTGGTCCTCAGCACGGGCGGCGTCTCGGTGGGCGGCCACGACCTGGTGCGGGAGGTCGAGCGCGAGCTCGGGGTGCGGGAGCTCTTCTGGCGGGTCGCGCTCAAGCCCGGCAAGCCGCTCAGCTTCGGGGTCCACCCTGGCGGCCAGCCGCCGAGCCAGCACGGTCGTTGGCCAGCGGGCCAGCGACCGCCCGAGCAAACGCTCGTCTTTGGCATCCCTGGGAACCCGGTGTCCGTACTGGTCTGCTTCGAGCTGTTCGTGCGGCCGGCGCTGGCCGCGCTGCAGGGCTCGAGCCGGCCCCGCCCGGCCTTCAGTCAGGCGATGCTCGCTCTGCCGGTCGAGCGCAACCCGGAGCGCGACCAGATGATCCGCGTGCGCCGCGGCGCCGACGGCAGGATCGAGCCGCTGCGCGGCCAGCAGTCACATCAGCTGGCGCTGAGCGCCCTGTCCGACGGCCTCGCGCGGATACCGGCGGGCGCAGGTACGCTGGCGCCGGGTGCGACCGTGAGCTATCTGCCGCTCGGCGTCAGCTGAGCTACGCCGCGCTCGAGCAACGCCCAGCAGGCCTCCTGCGCCGCCTGCAACCGCTCCGCGTCGCTGCTGTCGGGCATCATCTCGGCGGCCATCGCAAGCACCTCGGCGGCCCTCGCCGGGCCGGCGCTGAGGCGTCCGATCAACCGCTCGCGCAGCAGGTCGGCAGCAGCGGGCTGCGCTCGCTCCGGATCGGCTCGGGCCGAGTGTTCCCGCGCCCGTGCGAGCACCCGCTCGGTGACGTCGCCCGCCGAGCGCTCGACGTTCTGCCAGCCCCTTCCCATGCCGAGTTGGTCCGGGCGCAGCTCGGGTCCCTCGTAGACCTTCAGTCGCGTCTGGCGCGGGCTGAACTCGTGTCCCTCCAGCGTGAAGTCCTGATCTGCCATCAGCGGCTGCAGGAACTGCAGCCAGAGCCGCCGCTCGCTGAGGTTGAACTCGCGCACGAGTTGTATGCCCATGCGCATCTCGACGTGGAACATTGCGCGGACGCTACATGGCGGCTGCCGCTGCGGACCCCGCCGCCTCGGCCAGCAGTTCATCGGCCACGCCGCGCACGTCGGCGTCGAGGTGGCCGCACAGCACATCGCGCAGGATCGCCCGCAGATGCTCGGCGAGCTCATCGACCAGTGCGTCGACACCGGTGCTGGCCGGTGCCAGCCCCGCGATCACGGCACGCTCTAGCGAGATCGCATGGGCGGTGCGCTCGGCCAGGGCAGCACGTTGCTCGGGGGCCGCACAGATCATCGAGAGTCGCTGGGCGAGCCGGCCGCTGGCCGGGCCCTCGGGCTCGAGCAGCGCGCGTAATGCCAGCAGGTAGTCGGTCAGCGCCTCGAACGGCACCACCCGCTCGCAGCCCATCTCGAAGCGAGCCAGCGCCCAGGCGGACTCACCGGCGCCAGAGTTGTCGGGACCACGCCCGCCGGCGGCGACGGGCAGGCGCCGGGCGATCAGGTTGCAGAAGCCCCGGAGCTCGTCCTCGTTCTCGCGCGGGATCAGCGTCAGCAGTCGTGGCCGCCCACTGGAACCGAGCGGAATCGGAGACCAGGCGCCGTCGTCGATCCGCGCATGCCCGATCGGGCCGATCGCGTAGCCGCCTTTCTCGAACAGGCGCAGCGCCGTCAGCACCCGCCGGAAGCGCGTGCGCGCATACGAGACGGAGGGCTGCTGCAGGCGATCGTGGGCAACTCGCAGCACCAGCAGCAGCGGCGGCTGCTCCTGCGCCGCAAACTCAGCCGGCGCGCCCGCGAGGGCCGCGCAGCGCACGATCGAGAGACCCTCGCCGAGCGCCAGCTCTTCCGTGTTGGGGTCAAAGTCGATGCCCAGCAGCGGCGCGACCACCTCGGTGACGCAGCGGCCCTCGTAGACAGCACGCTCGAGTTCGAGGTAGGCGGCCTCGAAACGAACGTCGTCGAAGGCGAACTCGCTGCGCTCCTCGAAGACGCGCGCGAGGAAGTCACGCATGACCGCATCGGCCTGTTCGCGAGGCTGCTCGGGCACACGCGCATGGCCACGCCCGCGCAGGTAGGCCTCGAGGCCGCCGACACCCTCGAGCGCACGCGCCACAGGTGCGTAGGTCGGCAGCGCGACCAGCAGGCCGAGTCGCTCGCGGATGAAGTCGCCGGTCAGTGGTCGGTAGCAGTAGAGCGGGCGCTTGGAGCGGCCGCCGCTCTGCACGACCTCGAACGGGATCTCGTCGCCCTCGGAGGCGGCGAGGTTGAGCCGCATCCCCGCATCGGTCGTGAATGCCTCGAGCAGTCCATGGAGCGTCAGGTTTCTCACGACCTGCCGTTTCGGCAGCTTCGTTTCAGATCCTGCGGATGAGAGCGTCGTTGCAGAACCGGACGCGCCGGATCAGGCGCTTCGGGAGTACTTCAGGCCGAGGCGACGAGCGCCGCGTCGACTGCCGCTTCGCAGTCCTCTGACAGCCACTGCAAGCCGTACGCACGCATGTCGTCGATCAGGGGCACGAGCGCGCGGCCCTTGTCGGTGAGCGCGTACTCGACGCGCGGCGGCACCTCGGGGAAGGTGCTGCGGGCGACGATGCCCTCCTCCTCCAGCGCGCGCAGTCGCAGCGAGAGCGTACGGGGACTGATGCCCTCGAGCCCTCGCTCGAGCTCGCAGAAGCGCGACTGGCCCTCCGCCAGCTCCTTGATCAGCAGCAGCGTCCACTTACCGCAGACGATGTCCGCGGTGCGACAGACAGGGCACGTGTCCGAGGTAGCCATCTACCTCGTGAGTTTAGCCGCTACTTCACTGTTTGAAGCGGCGTCTTGCACGGGTTTTGTGGCAGGCGACCAACCCCAGGAGGGCGCGATCTCGGTGGCGATGATCTCGAGCATCCGCGCGCAGTACTCGACGCCGAGTTGGTTGGGAACCGTCAGCAGCACGGTGTCAGCCATCTGGACGGCCGGATCGCCGGCCAGTTCCTGGGTGATGCGGTCGGGTTCGCCGGCATAACTGCGCCCGAAGCGGGCGGTGGTGCCCTCGAGGTTGCCGAGCTGGTCGTGGCTCTCGTCGCGGCCGCCGAAGTAGAGCCGGTCCTCGTCGGTGACGATCGGCAGCACGCTGCGACTGATCGAAACGCGGGCCTCGCGCTCCCAGCCCGCCGCGATCCAGGCATCCCGATAGTGGTCGATCTGCTCGGCCTGCAGCTCGCCGAAGGGGACGCCCGTGTCCTCGGAAAGCAGCGTCGAGCTCTGTAGGTTCATGCCCTCAGCCGCCGCCCAGCGGGCGGTCTCGCGCGTGCCCGAGCCCCACCAGATGCGGTCGATCAGGCCTGGAGACTGTGGCTGGATCGGCAGGCCGTAGCTGCCACCCGTCATCGCCGGATCCGATTCGGCCACGCCCCGGCCGCTGATCGCCTCGCGGAAGTACGCGGCCTTGGCCCTGGCGAGCTCGGCATCGCTCTGCCCTTCCGGTGCGAAGTAGCCGAAGCTGCGGGCGCCGTTCAGTGCGGGCTCCGGCGAGCCGCGACTGAGTCCGAGCTGCAGCCGTCCACCGGCGATCAGATCGGCGGCCGCCGCCTCCTCCGCCATGTACAGAGGATTTTCGTAGCGGAGATCGATCACGGCGGTGCCGATCTCAATCCTGCTGGTGCGCGCACCGATCGCCGCCAGCAGCGGGAACGGCGAGGCGAGCTGCCGGGCGAAGTGGTGCACACGTACGTAAGCGCCGTCGATCCCGATCGCCTCCGCGGCCTCGGCGAGCTCGATCGTCTGGTTGAGCGCATCTGCGGCTGTGTGAGTGCGAGATGCCGGCGAGTTCTGCCAATGGCCGAAGCTCAGGAAGCCAATCCGCTTGCGCATGCCCTGGATGCTAGAGCCGCGACTCGCTCGGCTCGCGCATGCGTGAGCGCGCGCAACGCATACGGTGGGCATGAGGACGGGTCATTCAGTTGACTTTGACGACGAGCCAAACGCAGGCGGCTGCCTCCTGCACTCGAGCAGCTGTCCGAGTTCGGTGATGACCGCATCGTTGACGTCCTCGTAGGGGAAGCGCACCGTGGGGATGCCGGCGTTCAGCAGGATCTTGAAATCCTGGCGCCTGTCCTCCACGAACCGATCCCTGGTGCCATGCCGCTTCCAGCCGTCCAGCTCGACGACCAGGCTGTGGTCGGGGAAGTGCGCGTCGACCCGGTAGCCGCAGACGTCGACGTTGATCTGTGGGGTCGGGAGGCCGTGTTTTCGCAGCAGCGGCAGAAACCGGTCTTCGAGCACCGACCGGGTCGGCTCGGGCTGCGCGAACTCAAGATGCGGCTGCAGCAGGGTGGCTGCTCTATGGGTCGGGTTGCGCCCGATCACGTCGACCAGTTGGTCGATGGTCAGGAGGTCGCGCAACCGAAGGTCGTTGATCGCTCTCGTCAGCTGCTTGGGCTTCAGACGCGGTGCCATGTCCAGGAGCGTGCGAGCCGGACTGGTCACGCGAAGTCCCTGGACCAGGCGGATGTCGCGCTTCAAAAGCGTTGTGGAGTGGTGCACGATCAAGCCCGTCGGGCGCCCTCCAGCGGCGGTGACGATCTCCAGCCGCTTGGGCCAATGCCGCCACACCTCCCAGAGCACGAGCGCCGGGCCGCCGGCGAGCGCACAGCGGTCACCGCCCGCCAGCAACGCGGCGTGCGCGGCGCTGATGGGATTGATTTGGGCGTGGCCCACGGCGTAAACGCCGCGGTAGACGCGAATCAGCATGTCTCTAGACGCCCAACGTTCGACCGTGCGCGGGTCCATCCCGGCTTCGAGAAGCTGGGCACGGGTGACGTGCCCACCCTGCCTCGCTGCCAAGCGATGCACGTTTCCCGGCAGATCTGCCGGGAAACGCCCCGACCTTCCCTTCAAAGCGCCGTTCCCCATGCCCAATAGAGGCGCGGCAGGCCACCGGTTAACCCCCTCCGCCCTCGAATTCGTCCGCTTAATGCGAAAAAGCGCCCCAGGCCATCGGCCCGGGGCGCCTCAAGGATTGTGCCTGCGCGATCGCGTCTATGCGACGTCGCGCAGCTTCTGCGCTTCGGCCAGCGACTGCAGCTTCTTCAGTGACTGGTTCTCGATCTGGCGGATGCGCTCACGGGTGACGTTGAACGTCCGGCCGACCTCGTCGAGGGTGCGTGGGTGCTCGCCGCCGAGGCCGTAGCGCAGCTCGAGCACGCGACGCTCGCGGTAGCTGAGGTTCTCCAGAGCCTCGCGCAGCGCCTCCTTGGTGAGGATCTCGGCGGCACGCTCGTACGGCGACTCGGCACGCTCGTCGGCGATGAACTGGCCGAACTCCGACTCCTCCTCGTCGCCCACCGGCTTCTCCAGTGAGACCGGGGCCTGCGCAGAGCGCTTGATCGACTCGACCTCCTCGGGCTCGATGCCGGTGACCTCGGCGATCTCTTCCGCCGTGGGCTCGCGACCGAGCTCCGTGACGAGCTTGCGCTCGGCGCGGCCGATCTTGTTCAGCTTCTCAACCACGTGGACCGGGATGCGGATCGTGCGCGCCTTATCGGCCAGGGCGCGGGCGATCGCCTGGCGGATCCACCAGGTCGCGTAGGTCGAGAACTTGAATCCCTTGCGGTAGTCGAACTTCTCCGCCGCGCGCACGAGGCCGAGCGTCCCCTCCTGAATCAGGTCGAGGAACGGCAGCCCCTGGTTGCGGTAGTTCTTGGCGATCGAGACGACGAGTCGCAGGTTCGACTCGACCATCTTCTGCTTGGCGTCGAGATCGCCACGCTCGATGCGCTTGGCGAGATCGACCTCCTCCTGGGCAGTCAGCAGGCGTACCTTGCCGATGTCCTTGAGGAAGAGCTGCAGCGAATCGGTCGTCATGTCCGGCTTCAGGTCCAGAGCCGTCTTAGACCGGCGCCGCCCGCGCTTGTCAGGGGCGCGCTCGACCTCGGCCTCGGCGATGGCCGGGTCGACCTCTTCGACGAGTTCGATCTCAGCCCGCTCGAGGTAGCCGTGGAGCTCCTCGATGTCTGTCTCGTCGAGGTCCAGCTCGGATACGGCACCGCTAACTTCGGCGAACGTGAGTACGCCGAGCTGCTGGCCGCGGTTCACAAGGGCCTTGACCTCTTCGAGTTCCTGCAGTTCCGCTACTGACATCTGGTTCCGTTTCCGTCGTGTTCCCAGCGGCCCGGGCCAGTCCCGGTCGCTCGAAAAGTGGCTGTGCGCGCTCAGCGGAGCGCGCACTCCACCCACTCAACCATGGGTGCGATTCTATCTCGCCGTAATACCTACTTACGACCTAACGGCCGGAAGGTTGCAGTACTAAAGCGAGGCAGGCCCAATTTAAGGCCAAAACGCCGCTTGTTGGAAATATTGCATGCGCAAAGGGCAGAGCGTAGTCGGGCCGCTGTCGGCTCTGGGTATGCGTCAATACGATGAGTCCTGGAATGAGCGAGAAATCTGAAGCCACGGTAATCGGCGCGCTGCCCCATTCGCGGCCCCAGCGACGCAGCGACAAGCGCGCGGCGCGGGCCCCACAGGAGGAGACGGTGGCCGAGACCACTACGGCGAACCGGAGTCCGGCGGCGGCGAAGCGGACACAGACGCCGAAGGCGTCTGCTGCGCCCAGGTCGAAGCAGGCGTCCAAGGCGTCTGCCACGCCCAGGTCCAGGCCGGCGCCGGAGGCATCGGCGACGCGCGACGCGAAGCCGGGGCCGGGCGCCGCCGGCTGCTCCTCCCTGCCCGACGGTACGGAGTTGATCGGGACGGTCGTGAAGGCCGCCGTCGAACTGGCCGAAATAGGCCTCACGCTAGGCGCACGTGCGCTCCGGACCGCGGTCTCCAGACTCCCGCGCCCGTAGAGCAGGCTCCCGCGCCCGTAGAGCAGGCTCCCGCATCCCTAGAGCCGGCACCCAGGAACCACGGAATCACCAGCAATTTGCGGCACTTTTCGGCCCTGCAGCCGCCCTCCGCGCGACGCATTGGCTCGATGCCATCCGCATTACACATATAATCCGGTCCTTCACATAGCCGAGCGATCGTCCGTCCGCGGGCGATCGGCGGGGGAACCAATTGCGGCGCCTTGCCGGGCGCCGCAGGGGCGAATCCGATGCCTCTGCATCGGTAGCGCAAGACGCGCGAGCCCGTCAGCTCACCTCGTAGGCGACCAGCCGCCCCCAACAACTTCACAGCGAGAAACCACTTGGGCTTTTCAGCCATGCTCCGGCGTACGCGCCGCCCGCTCGCGTGCGTGCCGATCCTGTGCACGCTCGTCGCGGTGCCCACGGCAGCGCTCGCCCGCACGCCCCGCGGCGGTAACGGCGGCAGCGGTATCGGCACCAGTGGCGGCGCGACGACACCGACCAGCACCACGCCCTACTCGGCGGCCACCCCGGGCACGCTCGCCCCGGGCGTGATCGCGCTCGGCGGCACACTCAACGCCAGCGGCGACGGGATCAGCGTCACCGTGGCCGCCTCCGGTATCCAAGGCCATCCCGTGGCGATCGGCGGGCAGGCCCCTGTCGCCAACGCCGGCGGTCTGATTGACATCCAGGCGGTCAGGGTCGGCAGCACCAACTGGACACAGGTCGCGACCGCGACGATCGCGACCAACGGCAGCTTCTCCGCGCGCTGGACCCCGTCCTCCAACGGGCAGATGACGCTGCGGGCCGTGCTGGCACCCGAGATCACCAACGATGCTGCGACCGACTCGACCGGCGCCGCCGGTCTCGCCAGCTCGGGTGGCGGATCTGCCGCCGCGGCGACGAGTCAGCTGAGCACCTCCGCGCTGACGATCCCGATCTTCAAGAACGCTGTTGCCACGCTCTACGGTCCCGGCTTCTGGGGCCGCCGCACCGCCTGCGGTCAGCGCCTCACCCGCGCGACACTGGGCATTGCCAGCCGCACGCTCACGTGCGGCACCGAGGTGGCCGTGCTCTACCGGGGCCGCGAGCTGACGGTCCCGGTGATCGACCGCGGGCCGTTTGGGAATCGCGCCAGCTGGGACCTGACGACGGCGACCGCGAGGGCGCTCGGCATCAGGGAGACAGTGACGATCGGCACGCTGAGCTCGGCCACCGCGCCGGACTTCACGGCCGGCAGCTGAGCCTCACAGAAACGAACACCTAAGTGGTGCCCGCCGTAAGTTCCGTCGTGGATTGACGGACGAAAACCGAGGACGATGCCAGCCGAAGGTTTGCAGTCGTCAAGACCGACGGTACTTGCGACGGGGACCACTAAGCGCCGCGGTAACGCTGCGAGGGAGGGGTTTTGTCTGCTAGGGCGACGAAACCCCTCCCTGGCGGCTTAGAGGTCGCTTAGAGGAGACGCACGATCGCGACCACGCCGACGATCACGATCAGTGCTCGCAGCGCGTTCGGTGAGAGCTGGCGCCCGTAGCGCGCGCCGACCACGCCGCCGATGATCGAGCCGGCGGAGATCAGTCCGGCCACGTCCCAGGCGATGTGGGCTGCGATCACGAAGACGACGCCGGCGACGAGGTTGGTGAGCCCGGTCGTGATCACCTTGACGGCGTTGAGCCGCTGCAGTGTGTCATCGACGCTCAGGCCCAGCACCGA
>DASZMI010000120.1:0-13375 GCA_035551915.1 Solirubrobacteraceae bacterium
CCACGTCTCCAACACCAACGGCTTCCGCTCCGAGCTGCAGGGTCAGGAGCTCACCGCATCGTTGCTGCGTGAGATCGAGGACGTGATCCTCGAGGAGGGTCCCGACACGGTCGCCATGATCATCGCCGAGCCGGTGCAGAACGCTGGTGGCTGTCTGGTGCCGCCGGATGGCTACTGGCAGGGCCTGCGCCGGCTGGCGGACAAGTACGGGATCCTGCTGCACGCCGACGAGGTCATCACCGGCTTCGGGCGCCTCGGCGAGATCTTCGGCGTCACGCGCTTTGACACGACGCCGGACCTGATCTCGGTCGCCAAGGGCCTCACCTCGGCGCACGCGCCGATGGGTGCGGTGATGGTCGCCGACAAGGTGGCCGCGCCGCTGTACGAGGACAAGCGCACGCTGTTGCACGGCATCACCTTCGGCGGGCATCCGCTGTGCGCCGCGATCGCGCTGAAGAACCTCGAGATCTTCGAGCGCGAGGGCGTGCTCGAGAACGTGCGCGCCCAGGAGGAGGGCCTGCGCGCTCGCCTCGAGCAGCTGCGGGAGGATCTGCCGATCGTCGGCGACGTCCGCGGCATGGGTTTCTTCTACGCCGTCGAGCTCGTCAAGGACGATGACAACACGCGCTTTGATGCCGACGAGCGCGAGCGGCTGCTGCGCGCCTATATGGCCCCGGCACTGCTGCGCGAGGGGCTGATCGCCCGCCCCGACGATCGCGGCGACTCCGTCCTGCAGATCGCGCCGCCGCTGATCTCCGACGACGACGTGCTTGACGAGATCGTCGACAAGATGCGCTCGGTGCTCGTCGGCGCACAGCAGGAGTTGGCGCTCGTATGAACGACGGTGCTCGTGGCGGCTCAGATCGCCCCGGCACCGCTGACTCAGGTTTGCTCCGGGTGGGGGTCCCGCTGGACCCCCACCGCCAGGCGCTGCTCCAACGCGCGCTGCGCCTCTCATGGGCCTCGATCAGCTTCGGCCTAGTGGCGGGCTCCGTCTCGGTCGTCTCGGGGATCGCCGAGCACAGCCTCGGTGTGCTCGCCGCCGGCCTCTCGGTGCTGGCGGACGTGAGCGGCTCGGTCGTGCTCGTCTGGCGCTTCCGCACCGAACGTTCCGATCCGGCGCGGGCGCAGCATGTGGAGGAGCTGGCGGCGCGCGTGGTCGCCGGTACGCTCGCCCTGATCGCCGTCGCGCTCGCGTTCGAGTCGATCAGCGCGCTGCTGGCGGGCAGCCATCCGGGGTCGAGTGCGCTGACCGTGGTCATCGCAGCCGTCTCGATCGTCGCGCTGATGCCGCTCGCCTACCTCAAGCGCGACACCGCGTCACGCCTCGGCAGCCATGCGCTCAGGGGCGACAGCACGCTCAGCGCGATCGGCGCGACCACGGCCGTGCTTGCGCTCGTCGGTTTGCTGCTGTTCGACGCCTTTGGTTGGTGGTGGGCGGACCGCGCGGTGGCGCTCGTGATCGCCGCCGCCGCCGTGATCGAGGCGCGCACGCTGCTCACCGCCGAGCACGCCGACGATTGAAGTTTGTAACTCTCTGTCCTTCGATCACCGAGAGCCCAAGGAGGTCAGCCGAATGTCACGCGCAGTCAGCTTCGAGCAGTACGGAGGAATCGACGTGCTGAACGTGGTCGACGTCGACCCGCCCGAGCCCGGCGAGGGGCAGATTCTGCTGCGCGTGAAGGCCGCCGGGGTGAACCCATTTGACGCAAAGCTCCGCAGCGGCATGTTCGAGCAGAGCATCCCGGTGAGCTTCCCCGCTCTCCAGGGCAGCGAGGTGGCCGGTGTCGTCGAGCGCGTCGCTCCAGGCGTCGTCGGCTTCGCCCCTGGGGATGAGATCCTCGGCGCCACCGCAAAGCGCGGCGGCCAGGCAGATCTGGCGGTCGTCGACCAGACCCACGTGCTGGTCCGTCCGGCGTCGCTGGCCTGGGAGGTCGCCGGCGGGCTCTGGTCGGTCGCGACCACCGCATACGCGTCGGTGGCGGCGGTCAGCGCCGCGGCCGGGGACGTGGTCATGGTCGCCGGTGCCGCCGGTGCGGTGGGCGGCCTCGCATCGCAGCTCGCCCGGCAACGCGGGGCGACGGTGATCGGCGTCGCCGGCGAGGCCGGCCAGGCGTGGCTGCGCTCGCGCGGCGTGAACCCGATCGTCTACGGCGAGGGCTTCGCGGATCGGCTCGACCAGACACTGGCCGAGCTCGGGCGTCCGCTGAGTGCGCTGATCGACACCGCCGGGCAGGGCTACGTGGAGATGGCGATCGAGCGCGGGATCGCCCCCGAGCGGATCAACACGCTCGCGGACTACGCGGCCATCAAAGCCTATGGCGTCAAGAACGACGGCAGGGGCGCGGCGGACACACCAGAGGTGATGTCCGAGGTGGTTGGACTGATCGTCGCCGGCGAGGTCGAGCTGCCGATCGCCGCCGCCTTCCCGCTCGAGCAGGTGCGCGAGGCCTACGCGCTGCTCGAGAACAGCCGACCACCCGGCAAGATCGTGCTGGTCCCATGAGCAGCGCCACGGCGGCGGCGCTGGTGCGCCCGATGGCCGAGGAGGACATCCACCAGGTCGCGACCGTCACGGCGGAGGCCTTCGGCACCGACATCGGTGAGCCGTGGGCGCGGACGGTCTGGGAGCGGCGGCTGCACCACGCGCTGATCAGCGACCCGGACGGCTCGTTCGTGAGTGAGCAGGGTGGGTGCGTCACCGGCGCGGCGCAGGCTGTGATCCGGGAAGGCGTCTGGATCCTGTCGCTGATGGCGGTGAGCCCGACGCTCGGACTGGGCGGCGAGGGACGCGCGTTGATGGACTCGACGCTCGACTATGACTGCGACTGTGAGGGCGGCCTGATCATCGCCTCCAATGATCCGCGCGCGCTGCGCCTCTACGCATCCTCCGGCTTCGCGCTCGAGGCGGCCTTCAAGGCCAACGGCACGGTCGACTCCTCCGCGCTGCCGGAGCCTGATCCGGCGATCACACCGGTTGCGCCGGCCGAGCTCGGCAGCCTCGGTGTCATCTCCCGTACGGCCCGCGGGGCGGCCCACACACCCGACCTCGAGGTTGCACTCTTCCGCGGCTCGTCGATCTCACGGCTCGAGGACCGCGGCTTCGTCGTCTCGATGCCCGGGCGGGGCGTGTGGGCGCTGGCGGCGCGCGACGAGCAGGCGGCGACCGCGCTGCTTTGGCACGCGCTGGTGGAGCTCCGAGCTGAGCCGCAGATCGAGATCGGCTGGATCACCGGCCGCCAGCAGTGGGCGATCGAGGTGCTGCTGGCCGCGCGGCTCTCGCTGAGCGCGTATGGCGCGATCGGAACACGTGGCGCCGTTGGCCCGATGCATCCGTACATCCCGAGCCCGCCGTTTGCGTGAGCAGCAGCGCCGGGCCCCGCAGCGCTGATGCCAGATCGCTCGCGGTCGGTAGGGCGTTTCGCGCCGCTGGCCGCTTCGATCGGGCGAAGTTCTCGGCCCGAGCCGGCCTGATCGCCGCGATCCCGGTGGCCGCGATGCTCGCGCTCGGCACGGCGGCCGGCTCACCGCCGGCGGCGGTCACGATGGGCGTCGGCGCGATGCTCTCGGGGGTGGCCTGGCGGGCCGGTGACGGACCGGCCGTGCCGCCGCTTGGAACAATGGTCGGCGCCTCACTGGCGCTCGCGACGACGGCCTTCACGGGCATGCTCAGCGGCCGCTGGCCCTGGTTGCACCTGCTGCTGCTCGTGATCTTCTGCCTGATCGCCGGCCTCGCCGCCTGCCTCGGCCGCCGCGGCATCGTCATCGGCACGCAGTCGCTGATCGGCTTCATCGTCTTCGGCCGCTTCCCGGAGGACCTCGGGCAGGCCGCCGCGCTGACGGGCCTGGTGCTGGCCGGGGGCGGAGCCCAGCTGCTGTTCGCAGGAATCGTTGCCGTGCCGCTCGCCTGGCGCCGCCAGCGCGACGCGCTGGCCGCCGCCTATCGCACCCTGGCGGACTTCACCGAGGAGATCACCTCGGCCTCGGCGATGCCGCTGGCGACGGCGCTCGACGCCGCCGCGCAGGTGTTGGCGACTCCGGCGCTGTTCGCCGATCCCGACCGCCACGCGCTCGCCGATCTGGTCAGCGAGGGCCGGCGCATCCGCCTCGAGCTGGTCGGATTCAGCACGCTGCTCGAGCACGTGCGCCGCTCGGAGCCAGAGCTCGCGTGGTCCGCGCGGGCGGCTGTCACCGATGCGCTCGCGCGCCTGCGGCAGCTGCTCGGGCTGACGATCGCCGCGATCGAGGGCAACCCGGCGACGCTCGCGTCGCTGCCCGGAGAGGCGGCTGAGCTGAGCGAGTGGGGGGCGGCGCGGGAACCGCTTGCCGGCGTGGCGCTCGATCAGCGGCTCGCGGCGCTGATCGGTCAGGTCAGCGCGGCGGCCCGCCTGGCCGCCGACCTGCACGCGCCCGGCAGCGGGCATCTGCCGCTCACGCTCGGGCGGCCCACGCGGGGCAGCGTGCGCATCGGCCGCCGGATCGCCGAGGACTTCTACCGCATGCGCGGCGCCGCCAACCTCGATGCGGCCGCGGGGCGGCACGCGCTGCGTCTCGCCGTTGTCGTCTCGCTGACTGAACTGCTGATCCAGCGGGTCGCGTTGCCGCGTGCCTATTGGGCCGTGGTCGCCGCCTCGACCGTGCTTCGGCCCGGCTTCGGCCAAACCTTCACGCGCGGTGCCGAGCGCGTGCTCGGCACGGTCCTGGGTGTTGTGATCGCAACGCTGCTTGCCGTCGGGCTGAACCCGTCGGGCTGGGGGGTGGTGGCGGTCGTGGGCGTGCTGGCCTGTTGCACGTACGCTGTCTTCCCGGCCAGTTTTGCCGTCGGTGTGGCGATGCTCACCGCAGTCGTCGTCTTCCTGCTGCACGCGGTGGCGCCGGGTACCGTGCAGACGGCACTCGACCGAGGCATCGACACCACAATCGGCGGCGCCATCGGGTTGATCGCGTACGCGCTCTGGCCCACGTGGTCGGCACTGTCCACGGGCCCGCTGATGGCGACCCTGGTCGATACCCAGCACGAATATCTGGACGCGGTTCTCGCCGGCCTGATATCCGGCCGGCGGTTGCCGGAGACACAGCTGCGCACCCTGGCTCGCAAGGCGCGCTTTGCCTTTGCCGACGTCGACGCGACACTGGGCCTTGCGCGCAGCGAGCCGCAGCGAGGCGAGTCCGACCCCCAGGGCACGGCGGCCACTCTCAGCGCGCTGCGGCGGCTGGTCTGGGGAGTCCATGCCGTGCGACTCGACGCCGGGACGATGCGCGAGAGCCGCCCGGTGCCCGAACTGGCGGCGCTGAAGACGGGGCTCGACGAGGCGCTCGCGGTGCTCGCGGCCGAGCTGCGCGAGAGGGATCACGGCTCCTTCCCGCGGCTGCGTCGCCTGCATCGCGAGCTCGCCCGCGAGCGGCCGCAGCTGCTCAGCCAGGCTCTCTGGGCGGCGCTCGATGAGCTGGTCGACGCCACCGACACCGCCGCCGCGACGGTTGGGCTGAGCGCAGCCTGAGCGGCCGGTGGCGGCCACCCGCCGGACATCACCGATCCGAGCAGAAGCGATTCACCGCGGGGGCAACGCAACCTTGGGGTCGCCGGCGGGTTTCAGCTCACGGTTGCCGGACCCATGGGGCGGCCTAGACTTCTGCACGCTTTGCTGCCGAATCCTTGAATTCGGCTGCTAGAACTACGCACCTCTTGCTCTTGACGCGCCTAAGATCAATCGGCCCCCGCTCGGCCCTCGCACTCATCGCCGTGGTGACCGTGGCGTTCGCGCTGACATCGGTTGCCGGCGCGGCGGGCACCACCTACTCGGTCAAGTGGGCCAGGTCGGTGTCGCTGCTGAACCCCAATGACGGCGGCGGATTCGACTCGGCCGCCTGTGCGCCGACCGTCGCCGCGAAGACGCTCTTCTGCATCGCCGGGGATGTCCGCGGCGACATCTTCGCCACCGTGCATCCGGCGCAGTCCGCGTCGGTGTGGCTGCGCCGCTACATCGATCCGAAGACCGCGATCACCGGCATCTCGTGCCCGTCGGCACAGCTGTGTGTGGCCGTCGACGCGGACGGCCGTGTGATGCACAGCGTCAACCCGATCGGCGCCGCCGCCGACTGGAGCAAGCCGGCGCGCGTCAATCCGACCAAGGCGACCGGAGGGGGCTTCGCGGGCTTCTCGGCGGTCTCCTGCCCCACCACGACCTTCTGCATCGCCGTTGACAATGGTGCCAGCAACCAGATCGCGACGACCACCAACCCGACAGGTCCGGCGAGTGCCTGGACGCTGACGACGGTCGGTAACGGCGTGCTGCTGGACTCGGTCTCATGTGTGGGGTCCACACTGTGCATGGTCGGCGGCAGCAACATCTACTACTCGGCCACGCCGACGGGCGGTGCGAGCGCATGGAAGGCGACCGCCGCGCTGAGCTCGAGCAACTCGGTGGTCAGCTCGCTCGCCTGCAACACGGTCAAGCTCTGCGTCGGCGTCGGCTACGGCAACGCCGCCGTCGGTCTCTCCGTCGGCTCCTCGGCGCCGACGAGCACGACCTGGTCGCAGGGGATCATCGGCGCCGACCCGCCCGCCCAGGGCGCCTCGCTTCTCGACAGTGTCGCCTGCCCGCAGCGCAACCTCTGCATCGCCGTCGACGGCAGCTCAAACGCCTACACGAGCGGTACGCCGGTGCGTGGCGCCTGGACGATCGCGCGGCCGTTGAAGAGGAACTCGCAGTCGACCGTCAGCCAGATCGCCTGCAACTCGATGGTCTGCATCGAGGTCGACAACCGCGGGACCGTCACCTACGGCGCGATCCACGGCGGCGTGGCCAAGACGATCACCACGACGACATCGACAAACACCACGACCACGCCGACGTCGACCAAGACGACCGCCACCAGCACCGGCGCTACCAACTGAGCGCCCGCGGTCGATAATTTGACCGCATGAAGTCCGTCGCGCACAGTGGTGAGTGGCTTGGGCGAGCGGGCAGGCTCGCCGACCGCTTCGGCAACGAGGCGTACTACCTGCGCTGTTGCTTCCGCAGCGGCATGTTCGGGCTCGAATCGCCCCAGCGCGTCGCCCAAGCGGCCAGGGCGCTGGCCGACTACAGCATGCTCGGCGGCTGTGTGGCGGTGGCGGCGATCCGCCATCCCGAGCGCGTGGCGGTGATCGATGAGCGCGGCGAGCTCACATACCGCGAGCTCGATGACCGCGTCAACGCGCTCGCCAACGCCTGGATCGCGTCCGGCCTGCGGGCCAAGGACGGGGTCGCGATCCTGACCCGCAACCATCGCGGCTTCCTCGAGGCGCTGTTCGCCGCCGCCAAGTGCGGCGCCCGCATCGTGCTGATGAATACCGGCTTCTCCGCGCCGCAGGTAAGCGAGGTTGTAAACCGCGAGGGCGTTGACCTGCTCGTCTACGACGAGGAGTTCGAGCCGCTCCTCGGCGGGCTCGAGCCGCGCCTCGGCTGCTTCCGCGCCTGGACCGAGTCCGGTCACGGTCAGAGGCAGAGCGACACGCTCGAGTCGGTGATCGCCGGCTCGCATCCGCGCGCGCCGCACAAACCCGAGCACGCGCCCCGCCTGGTGATCCTCACCAGTGGCACGACGGGCACCCCCAAGGGTGCCGGACGCGATGTCCCGATCTCGCTCTCACCGGTCGGCGGCCCGCTCAGCAAGGTCCCCTTCCGCTCCGGCGATGTTGCCCTGATCTCGGCGCCGCTGTTCCACGCGCTGGGCTTCACGCAGGGCCTGCTGCAGGTCGGGCTCGGTGCCACGCTCGTGCTCGAGCGCCGCTTCGCGCCCGCACAGACGCTCGCCACGCTCGCCCGCCACCGGGTCAGCACCTGGGTGATTGTGCCGGTGATGCTGCAGCGCGTGCTGGCGCTCGAGGCTGAGCAGTGGGCCGATCTGGACCTCTCGGCGCTGCGGATCATCTATCTCAGCGGCTCGCAGCTCGGCTCGCAGCTCGCATGGACGGCACTCGACCGCTTCGGACCCGTGCTCTACAACCTCTACGGCTCGACCGAGATCGCATTCGCGACGATTGCAACCCCGGCCGACCTGCAGGCCGCGCCGGGATCGGTCGGGCGGGTCGTGCGCGGCGCCGTCGTCAAGATCCTCGGCGCCGACGGCCGGGAGCTGCCGCAGGGGGAGACGGGGCGTATCTTCGTCGGCCACATGATCGCCTTCGAGGGTTACACGGGCGGTGGCGACAAGGAGCGCGTCGGCGGCATGGTCTCCTCTGGAGACGTGGGCCATTTCGACCCGGCTGGGCGGCTGTTCATCGACGGGCGTGACGACGAGATGATCATCTCCGGTGGTGAGAACGTGTTCCCGCGCGAGATCGAGGATCTGCTTGCCCAGCACCCCTCCGTGCTCGAGGCGGCCGCCGTGGGTGTGCCCGACGAGCACTTCGGGCAGAGGCTGAACGTGTTCGTGGTCGTGCGTGGCGGCGTCGAACTGAGCGAGGAGGACGTCAAGCAGTACGTGCGTGACAACCTCGCGCGCTACAAGGTGCCGCGCGCGGTCACCTTCCTGGACGAGTTGCCGCGCAACCCAACGGGGAAGGTGCTCAAGCGTGAGCTCGTCACACTCTGAGTTGCTCGTCAGATGAAATTGACGATCATCAACCGAACGCGCGAGAACACGGTCGTATGCGCGCGCGCAGAGGTTGCCGACAACGTCCTCAAGCGCCTGCGCGGACTGCTCGGGCGCGCATCCCTCGCTCCGGGCGAGGGCATGTTGTTCCGCGGCGAATCGTCAATTCATAGTGCCTTTATGCGCTTCCGGTTCGATGCAGTATTCCTCGACCGCGAGCTGCGGATCGTGGGCCTGGCTGAGGACATCCCGCCATGGCGGGTGCGCGCAGCCAAGGGCGCGCGCAATATCCTGGAGCTCGGGGCTGGGGAAATTTCACGTATAGGACTTGCGATCGGCGACCAACTCGCCGAAATTGAGGAACGCGATGTCGACCCCGGCGACGCGCCAACAGGCTGAGGAAGAGGCGGTTCCTGCGCTGCAGTTGATGTCGCGGCTCGACCCCGGCATCGATGGTGACGGTGCGAGGCTGCGCGCCCTCCCCGGCTTCAGCCTGCGCCGCGGCCTGATCGCGCTGATCGGCACGGCCGTGGTCGCCGCTGCCGTGTTTCTGATCCTGCACAGCTCACGCCAGGCCGCCGGGCGCACGCCTGGCGCCGTGAGCGCGCGCGAGCACCATGTCAGCGCCCGCCTTGAAATGGCGGGCGTCACCGCGGCCTCGAGCGCGGTGCTCAGTGGAGTCGCGGCAGCAGGCGACCGCTCCGTCTCGAGCGGCGCTCAGACGCCGGTCTCTCACGATCTCAGCTCCTCGGATCTGATCACGCTGGCCGCCGGTACGAGCCTTTACCAGCCGGCCGGCTACCTCGTCAGCGCCTACCGGGCGGTCGGTGCCCGCTTCCACATCCCCTGGCGGGTGATCGCCGCGCTCGAGTACATCGAGGGCGGTTACGTCAACGCGGTGGCCGGCGCGAACTCCAAGGCCGAGCGGACGGTCTCCAGTCAGGCACAGTCCGGGGGCCGCGACGTGGTCAACGACCATCTGCTCGCCCAGGCTACCGCCGCCGCCGTGCAGCCCAGCTCGAGCCTGGTCTCCGTTGTGAGCAAGCTCGCGGCCGACGGCGCCGGCGCGGACGCGACCCACGGTCTCGCGACCTATCTGAACAGTGTTCCCGCCACGCCCCAGTCGGTGATGACGCTTGCGCAGTCGATCGAGCCGGCCGCCACCAGCTCCTCCTCGGCGACCGCCAAGCTGACCGCGATGCTCAACGAGGCGCACCTGCTCAACGGCCTGCCCTATGCGTGGGGCGGCGGGCACACCAACCCGGCCTGGCTCGTCGAGTCCGGCTACGACTGCTCGGGCTTTGTCTCGGCGGTTCTGCACTCGGCCGGCTACCTGAGCTCGCCCGACACCACGCAGACGCTGCCGGACTCGGAGGGAATCGTCAACGGTCCCGGCAAGCTCGTGACGATCTACGACCGCACGATCGCCGAGCTTCGGGTCTGGGTCAAGAAGAAGAAGATGGTCACGGTCAAGAAGATCGTCAATCAGGCCACGGCAGGCGTCCACGTGGTCAAGGGCCGCCGCGGCAACTCCCTGACCTCGATCTCGATCAGGCTCCCGAAGTGGGTCGGCGAGTGGCAGACGATCAAGCTCCACAAGCTCGTGCGCAGCCTCGACACCACCAACAACGACGAGCACGTGATCATCGACATCGGCGGCCAGTGGTGGGAGAGCGGCGGCAGCAGCAGCGACGGCGGCGCCGCGATGGTCCATCAGATCGCCAACCCCAGCACGGCCTATCTGAAGAGCTTCAACCGGATCCTGCATCCGGAAGGTCTCTGACCGGCGGGGCACCGCTCGGCGGGTGCTGCGCCGACCGCCGGCGGTGATCGGTTAGCCTCAGCTCGCGTGACGACCTCCCAGCTGCAAGCCGAAGCGATCGTCGTCGGCGGGGGTCTCGCAGGCCTCGTCGCCACCACGGAACTGATCGCGGCCGGTAAGCGTGTGCTGCTGCTGGACCAGGAACCGGAGGCGTCGGTGGGCGGGCAGGCGTTCTGGTCGCTCGGCGGCCTGTTCTTCGTCGACTCCCCCGAGCAGCGCCGCGCCCGCATCCACGATTCGTTCGAGCTCGCCTGGTCCGACTGGCTCGGCAGCGCCCAGTTTGACCGGCCCGAGGACGAGCACCCCAGGCGCTTCGCCCGTGCCTATGTCGAGTTCGCCACCGTCGAGAAGCGCGACTGGCTGCGCTCGCTCGGGATACGCGTGATGCCGAGCCCGGGCTGGGCCGAGCGCGGCGGCGGTGACGCGCTCGCTCACGGCAACTCGGTCCCGCGCTTTCACCTGACCTGGGGTACGGGGCCGGCGGTTGTGGCGCCGTTCGAGCAGCGGGTGCGTAAAGCCGCCGAGCGCGGGCTCGTGCAGTTCGGCTTCCGCCACCGGGTCGATGAGCTGATCGTCGAGCGCGGGCGCGTGCTGGGCGTATGCGGCTCACTGCTGGCGCGCTCGATGGCTCAGCGCGGCCAGGAGAGCTCGCGCGAGCTGGTCGGCCAATTCGAGGCCCGCGCCGGCGCGGTGCTGGTCGCAAGTGGTGGCATCGGCGGCAACTTCGAAATGGTTCGCCGCTACTGGCCCGAGCGTCTCGGTCCGCCTCCCACGGAGATGGTTGCTGGCGTGCCCGCCAGCACCGACGGGCGCATGCTCCAGATCTCCGAGCGCGCGGGTGCCAGCTGGATCGGACGCGACCGCATGTGGCATTACACGGAGGGGGTGCGCAACTGGGATCCGATCTGGCAGAACCACGGGATCCGGATCCTGCCGGCGCCGTCCTCGATGTGGTTCGATGCCACCGGCATGCGCCTGCCGGCGCCGCTGTTCCCGGGCTTCGACACCGTCGGGACGCTCGCGCACATCGGCACCACCGGGCACCAGCACACCTGGTTCGTGTTGAATCGGCGCATCATCGCCCGCGAGTTCGCGCTCTCGGGCTCCGAGCAGAATCCCGATATCACTGGCAAGGACGTCGAGGCGACCGTGCGCGCGCGGCTGCTGCCCGAGGTGCCGGCTCCGATCCAGGCGTTCCTCGACCATGGCGAGGACTTCGTCGTGGCCGACAACCTGCGCGAGCTGGTGGCCGGGATGAACGGGCTCACCGACGAGCCGCTGCTCAGCTACCAGCAGATCGAACGCCAGCTGCTGGCTCGTGATCGCGAGGTTGCCAACTCCTACGGCAAGGACCTGCAGGTGATGGCGATCCGCTCCGCACGGCGTTACCTGCCCGACCGCATCAGCCGTGTGGTGGCGCCACACCGGATCCTCGACCCCGCCGCCGGTCCGCTGATCGCCGTCAGGCTGCACATCCTCACGCGCAAGACGCTCGGCGGGCTGGCCACCGACCTCGAGGCGCGCGTGCTCGGGCTCGACGGGCAGCCACTCACAGGCTTGTGGGCAGCGGGCGAGGCGGCGGGGTTCGGCGGCGGCGGCATGCACGGCTACAACGCGCTCGAGGGCACGTTCCTCGGCGGTTGCCTGTTCAGCGGCAGGCAGGCGGGTCGCAGCATCGCCAACCGGCTGGGCTGAGCGGTCGCGAGCGGCTAGACCTGGCTCGAGCCGGGGCGAGCGGGGTCGAGCCGGGGCGAGCGGGGTCGAGCCGGGTCGAGCCGGGGCCGCCACCGGCCAGCTGCAGGCCCCAGAAGTGATCGCCGGCCGATGCGGCGCTGAGCCGCCTCGGCGGCGCCGGGAGCGTGTTCAGAAAGGCACTGATGAGATGCTTTTCTGAACTCGGTCACGCCGGCCGGACCCCGGCAGCGCCGGACCGGCGTTCCGAAGGATGCGCCCGAGCGCCGCCTAAGATTTGGTCACATTACGAGACGGGCCCGGGAAAGCGCGGGGCATGGCATACGCTCGACGGCTCAAGACCGGGACGGCCAGCCGCCCCGAAGCGACCCGCGACCGGAGCCTACCTACCACGCCCGAGCACACGCACCGATCCAGCCCGCCGCCATTCAGCCAGCCGCCAGCCGCCCGCAGCCACGAAGACACGCCCCGTCGGGCTGGGGTGGCGAAGCCCCGTTAGGACTCAGCCGAACCTTGTGCGTTTGACAACGGCAATGCGTGCACCTTACGCACAAAGTTCACCGATTCAGCGACCGAGGAACTTGATCATGGCGGCCGCGATCGCGGCCGCCGCCCGCTTCTGAAACGCGCTGGAGGAGAGCAGCTTCGCGTCGGTCGCGTTGCGCATGTTCCCGCATTCGATCAGGACCTTGGGCGCGGTCGTCAGATTCAACCCCGCCAGGTCATCGCGCGGCTGCAGCCCGTCGACGCCGTCGTAACTCGACAGCGGCATCCCCGTGCCGGATTCAAAGGCGGAGCGCAGCACCTTGGCAAAGCGGTCCGAGGCGCTCACGACCTTCGAGTTGACCGAGTCGCTGACCGGCTCGAGGATCGCGAAGCCACGCCCGCGTGCGGGCCCGCCGTCGGCGTGGATGTCGATCGCGACGTTGGCGTGGGCACGGTCGAGGATCTTCGCGCGGGTGTTGATGCACGGCCCGACAGTCTCGTTGTTGTGACGCGTCAGCACGACCGTGGCGCCGTCCGCCGTCAGATCCGCGGTCAGATACGCCGCCACGTTCCAGTTGAACTGCGCCTCGGTATAGCCGCTGTTTGTCGCCGTCCCGGTCGTGTCGCAGGCCTCCATCTCGCGCCCGTTCCAGACGAGGTGGTTGATGAAGCTCGGATCGCTGTAGTTCCGGCCGTTGTGCCCGGGATCGATCCCGATGACCGTGCCGGAAAGGGATCCCGCCCGCCCGGCACGGGAAGGATGCGCGATCGCATGAGGTAGTGCCAGCACGGATC
>DASZMI010000121.1:0-11313 GCA_035551915.1 Solirubrobacteraceae bacterium
CGCTCTCCGAGGGCCGCCCCAAGCGCCGTGCAAGCCTCGAAAGCCCACTGTTTTCGGGCGATCCGACATAAGGCGACGACCGGACTCGAACCGGTGTACACGGCTTTGCAGGCCGCTGGATAACCGCTCTCCCACGTCGCCAGAGCGGATCGCAAGGTTAGCGGCCAAGCCCTGGCCGCGCCCTACGAGCGCGGCGGCTCAGATTCGCAGCAGGATGCCATTGCCGCTCGGGTCGCGCGCGAGCGTCGCGCCGTCGGCGGCGGGCTCGGTCGCGATGCCCGCGGCCTGCACACGCGCCAGCACTCGGGCGAGCGCGTCTGAATCACCGAGGCGGATCTCATAGGCGCGCAATCCGACCCCGCCGGCCGGAGGAGTGGTCCCGCCGCGACTCTGCCAGGTGTTGAGGCCGAGGTGGTGGTGGTAGCCGCCGGCGGAGACGAACAGCGCCGTGCCACCGAGCTTGACCATCACGTCGAAGCCGAGCACGCCCGCGTAGAACCGCTCGATCTGCTCGAGCTCGGCCACCTGCAGGTGCACGTGACCGATGCGGGTGCCGTCCGCCATGAGCGCGTCGGCGACGGGGTCAGGCGGCGCCTCGTTCAGCTCAGCCAGCAGGCCGTCGAGGTCGAGCTGCAGCGTCGCCATCTCCAGACGACCGTCGCCATCGAAGCGCCAGACCGCGCGGTCGCGGTCGGCGTAGATCTCGATCCCGTTGCCCTCGGGATCGGTCAGGTAGAGCGCCTCGCTGACGAGGTGGTCGGAGGCGCCGTCCAGCGACCAACCGGCCTGCGCCAGGCGCACCAGCGCGACCGCCAGGTCGCGGCGAGTCGGCACCAGGAGCGCGAAGTGGTAGAGCCCGGTCTGGCGCGGGTTGCGGGGTGGCGCCGCGCTGTCGCCGACGAGTGAGAGGAGGGGCGGCAAGCGAGCCGCCCCTCCCAACAGAACCGAGCCGTCGGGCTGCTCCTGTGGCCGCAGGCCGAGCACGTTCTCGTAGAAGGCGCGCGAGCGCTCGAGGTTCGCGACCGTGAGCTGCACCGTGCCGATCGCGGTCGCGGCCGCGAGCTTCGGGCTCTGGTCACCTGTCGCCTGAACGGCCACGGCGTCTACCTTACGCCGCGTGCGCGAGCGCGCGGTGATGCTCGGCGAGTCCGCGCAGCACATGCTCGAGCTGCTCGAGTGTCTCCTCGTCGGTGAGCGTTCCGCGCGCGTCGAACTTATCCTGCGCGCGCGCGACCGACAGCTCGGTGTCGGCGACGCGGGCGCCGGCGATGCCGAGCGCCTTGCGCACGTGGTCCTGGGCCCACATGGCGCCGTAGTCGGTCGAGCTCGCGCCGACGACGGCAACGGGCTTGCCGTACAGGGCGGCACCGGGGCCGTAGGGGCGCGAACCCCAGTCGATCAGGTGCTTGAGCTGGCCGGGCATGGTCGTATTGAACTCCGGGGTGGAGATCAGGAGCGCGTCGGCCTCCGCGATCCTCGCCATCAGCGCCTCGGCGCTGTCGGGCCGGTCGTTCTCGCGATCCTCGTTGTACGGGGCCAGCATCTCGAGATCATCGACGATCTCGATCTCGACGCCCTCGGGGGCGTGCTCGGCCGCTGCCTGCAGCAGGCCCCCGTTGTAAGAGGACCTGCGCAGGCTGCCGGAGATGGCAAGGACCTTCGTCATCACGCGGCCTTGACTGCCGAGACGCTGACGACCAGCTTGACGTCGTTGGCGACCAGCAGGTTGCCGTTGGGCAGCGTCTGGTTGAACTCGAGCCCGAACTCGCGGCGGTCGACCTTGCCCTCGACCTCGAAGCCGATGCGGTGGTTACCCAACGGGTCCTCGCCGTTCTCGGCGAGCTCGCCGACGAGCTCGATCGGCTTCGTCGTGCCCTTGATCGTGATGTCGCCGGTGAGCTTGATCTGGCCGTCGCCGGTGGGCTCGGTGCTGGTGGAGGTGAAGGTGATCTGCGGGAACTGGGCGGCGTCGAAGAAGTCCGGTGACTGCAGGTGGCCGTCGCGGTTCTCATCGCCGGTGTCGACCGAGGCGACCTCGACCTTGCCCTCGAGCGTGAGCACGTCGCCGCTGGCCTCGACCGTGCCCTCGAACTTCTTGAAGGCGCCGCGAACGGTGGAGATGCCCATGTGGCGGACGGCGAAGCCGACGTTGGAGTGCGACGGGTCGATGTTGTAGGTGCCGGACTGGACTGCTTCTGCGGAAATGACGGACATTTGGATTCCTTTGAGGAGTCGATAATTGAGCTTGCAACTATCAGCATACAGCAATTGGTTGACCTGTCAACTAGATAGTTTCGCTCTGGCCGCCTCGCCGCTGCTTCGGCGGCCCGTCTCGCCGCTGCTTCGACGGCGGTCCAGACGCGGTCAGGAGACGCTGCAGGCGGCGCCGTCGGCGTCGCCCTCGACGGTGCAGGCGCCGCCGGGCGTTGCCCCGGGCAGGCGGCTGAGCAGGCCGGCGAGCTGTTCGAGCTCGTCGGGCGCGAAGTTCGCGAGGAACAGCCGCTCGATGCCCCTCACGTGCGTGCAGCCCGCATCCCGCAGTTTGGCGTAGCCGTCATCGGTCAGGCGCGCGTAGGAGACGCGCGCATCGCTCGCGCAGGAGACGCGCTCGATCCAGCTCTGACCGACGAGGCCATCGATCAGGCGGGTTATTCCGGAGCGGGTCAGCATCGTGCGCTCCGACAGTGCCGACATCGGCAGCTTGCGATTCTCGGCCTGCGCGAGGTAGAGGAGCACCTCGTAATCGCGCACGGTGATCCCGTGCTGGGCGATCAGGTCGGCGTCCAGTTCGCGCACGATCCCCGCGTGGCTCTGCAGATAGCTGCGCCAGGCGCCGAGTGCCGAGCCTTCGAGGCGTGAGCTTTCAGGTGCTACCGACATATCAACAAGTGTAGTTGACGGGTCAACCGACACCGAGCCGGGGATTTTCGCCGTTGGGGCTGCGGGAGAGCCGCGGCAGCGTTGCCGAGGTCACGGATGTGATGGACTACGCAGCCGATGTCAGAGCCCGCGATTGCGCCCAGCTTCCGCGAGGAGTTCCCGGTGCTCGAGCGCTTCGCGTACATGAACGCGGGCACCGAGGGCCCGGTCCCGCAGGCGGCGGAGGACGCCGTGCGGGCGCGCGTGCACCTCGATCTGACCGAGGGTCGCGTCGGCAAGGCGTACTTCGACGAGGTGATGGAGCTCGCCGGCCTCGCGCGGGCCGGCTACGGGACCGCGATGGGCGCCGACCCGGCCGAGGTCGCGCTCACGGGCTCGACCACCTACGGCGTCAACACCGTACTCGCAGGTCTCTCGCTGGCGGCGGGCGACGAGATCGTGACCAGCGATCAGGAGCATCCGGGCGTGCTGGTGCCGCTGCGCCGCGCCCAGGCGGTGCATGGCGTGAACGTGCGGGTTGTGCCGTTCGCCGAGCTGCCTGGCGAGGTCGGCACCGGCACGCGCCTGGTCGTCTGCTCGCACGTCTCCTGGGTGGGAGGCGAGGTCATCGATGTCACCGCGCTGATGGCGGCCGGCGTGCCGGTCCTGCTGGACGGCGCCCAGGCGCTTGGCGCGATCCCGATCGACGTGCACGCGCTGGGCGTCGACTACTACGCCTGCTCGGGCCAGAAGTGGATGTGCGGACCCGAGGGAAGCGGTGCGCTGTATGTGCGGTCCGACCGGCTCGAGCAGATCGAGCCACCCTTCCCGGGCTACATGACCGTCGCCGACCACGAGGCGCCGCTGCACTCGGCGCTCGCGGAGAACGCCTCACGCCTCGACGACGGCTTCCCGAGCGCGGTGCGCAGCACCTGGGCGCTTGCGTCGATCGGGGTGCTTTCGGCAGCCGGTTGGGCGTGGGTGCACGAGCGTGCCGCCGCCGGCGCGCAGCAGCTTGCCGATCTGCTGCGCGAGCGCGGTCACGAGGTCGCCCCCCGGGGCCGCTCGACGCTCGTCTCCTGGAAGGCCGACGACGCCGACGGTGAGGTCGCGCGCCTGCTCACCGAGGGCATCATCGTCCGCAGCATTCCCTCCGCCGGGCTGGTCCGCGCCTCCGTCGGCGCCTGGACTAGCGAGGAGGAGATCCAGCGGCTGGCGAGTCTGGCTTGAGCTGGGCTGCAGCGCTCAGATCCCCGCGCTCCAACCACGGACGAGATCCGCGGCCGGCCGTTCCTGCGCGAGCGCGAAGGCCTGGCCGGCCCACAGGTTGATCGCCTCGGGATCGCCGGCGGCGCGCGCGGCGGTCCGCAGGGGGGAGGTGAGATGGTGCACCTGCGGGTATGCGGAAGGGGCATGCGGCTCATGCGCGCGCATGAAGTCGTTGACGATCCCGCGCGCCCGCCGACCGCTGAAGGCCCTGGTGAGCGCGGTTGTGCCCGGGCGCGTGAGCGCCCCGCGGTGTGGCGCGCTGGTGCCGGCCTCCGGGCAGAGGAGGAGGGCGGTGCCGATCTGGGCGGCGACCGCACCGGCGGCCAGCACCGCCGCGACACCGGCGGCGTCGGCGATCCCACCGGAAGCGATCAGCGGCAGGTCGCTGACCCCGCGCGTCAGCCGTAGCAGGCTGAGCAGCCCCAGCTCGCCGCGACCGTCGATGTCCTCGAAGGTACCCCGGTGTCCGCCCGCCTCGATGCCCTGGCAGACGAGCGCATCGGCGCCGACACCGGCGGCGAGCACGCCCTCATCGGGCTCGGTGACCGTCACCCATACGGCGATGCCGTCGCTCTGGAGCGCGCGCACGACGGCGGGCGACGGGCAGCCGAACGTGAACGAGACGATCGGCACCCGCAGTGCGCGCACCAGCTCGAGCTTCACCTCGAGCGCGTCGTCGTCGAAGCGTGCGGCGCCCAGCGGGGCGCCGTAGCGAGCAGCCTCGGCGGCGATCCGGCCGGCGTATGCGGTCAGCGCGTCCGTGTCGGCCTTGCTCTCCGCGACCAGGAACAGGTTCACCCCCACGGGGCGGTCAGTGAGCTCGCGAGCGGCCTCAATGTCATCGCGCAGCTGGTCGGCGGTTCTGTAGCCGGCAGCGACGAATCCGAGGCCGCCCGCGTTGGCGACCGCCGCCGCCAGCTCCGGCGTCGACGGGCCGCCGGCCATCGGGGCCTGCACGATCGGGTTCGACAGCTTCGGGAAGGCGGCCGGCATGCGTTCAGACTCCAGTCGGTTCGGGGGCGACCACTTCATTCAACCCGATCCGCAGGCTCTCAGCGCGCGGCGATCAGGGCGTCGAGCGCCGCCTGCGCACCCGCGCTCGGCGCGATCGCCAGCAGCCCCCGGTACAGCTTGATCAGGGCGGCGCGGTCGAGTTCACCGCTGCGCCGTCGGTCGCAGTGGACAGACTGGATCGCCGCCTCGAGCTGGAAACGGCCGAGCGGGGCGCCGAGCCGATGCGCGCGCTGCAGGAGCGCCTCGCCCTCGCGGATCAGGTCGCGGTCCCACAGCCCGGTGTCCTGCCGGTCAAGCGGCGGCCAGGGCCGTCCGACGCGCGCGGGTGCGCGGGACTGCGCCAGCGTCAGCAGACTCGCGAGTCCCCAGGCCTCGGGCTCGCTTTCCAGGAGGCTCGCGGTCAGCAGCGCCAGCCAGCGCGCCTCGTCGGCGAGTGAGTCGCGGATGCGCTCGTGCTGATCGAGCCAGTCGATCGCGTAGGCGCCGTAGATCGCCTCGAGCACCGTCGGCAGTCGCGCCGGCATGTCGTCGCGCGTGGGCGTGCGGAAGGGAATGCCGGCGTCGCGGATGCGGTGCTTCGCGCGGACGAGGCGCTGCGCCATCGCGGCTGGCGGCACGGCAAACGCCTGCGCGATCCGCGCGGAGTCGAGGCCCAGCACGACCTGCAGCACCAGCGGTGTCCGCACGCTGGGATGGATCGCCGGGTGTGCGCAGGCGAACAGCAGCTCGAGGCGGCGATCCGGAATCGCCTCCGGGTCCGGCGCGGCCAGCGTCGCCGCCAGACTGTCGTCGAGCGGTGCGGCCGTGCGGTTCGCGGCCGAGCGCAGCAGGTCGCGGATGCGGTTGCGGGCGACCGTCACGAGCCATCCCTCGGGGTTGTCCGGAATGCCACGCTCCGGCCAGGTCCGCAGTGCGCTTTCGAATGCATCGGCGAGTGCGTCCTCGGCCAGCGCCAGGTCGCGGGTCGGAGCCGCGAGCACAGCCACCAGCCGCCCGTACGATTCCCGCGCTGCTCGCTCGGCGGCCGCGCGGGAATCGGGCTCGCTCAGCTGACGGGCGGCGCGCCCTGCCATGCGCCGTCGACGTAGCGGGTGGCGGTTGGCCTGATCTCGACATGTCCCCAAGCCACGGACGGAGCGCGCCGGGCCCAGTCGAGCGCCTCGTCCAGGTCGGACACCTCGATCACGAACGTCCCACCCAGCTGTTCCTTGCTGTCGGCAAAGGGGCCGTCCTGGACGATGAACTCGCCGCCCCGCTGGGAGACCGTGGTGGTCGCGCTCGACTGCTGCAGGACCTCGGCGCTGACCAGCTGGCCAGCCTCATCGAGGGCCTTCGCATAGGCCTGGAAGGCACGCATGCCGGCTTCGAGGACCTCGGCACCGAGCTCCTCGGCCGTCGGCTCGGGGTAGTGGAGAAGGAGGGTGTAGCGCATTGCCTGCTGTTCCTTTCGTTTGGAGGATTCTTCCACCGGGATGACGATCCAGGCCGATCCGAATCGACATCGATCTCGCCGGCCCGTCGACGGCGCCGCGTGGATACCGCAACAACACCGCAACGCACCCCTAATTCGGCGCTCGATCTCGATCACTACCGTGAAACCCAACGGTCGGAGGCCCTGCGAGGCGGGTCTCCGGCTCCTCAGGAGGAGGACGAGATGTGGTTCCACGGGATCGATGTCGAGCACGCCTGGCGGATCGTGTTCTGGGTGATCCTGACGCTGGCGGTGGTTGCTTCAGCGGCGCATGCGATCTTCGCTTAGCCCATACTGGTTGTCACCGGGCGCCGCCAGCAACTTGACGCGCAGGCGGATCAGGGCTTAGGGTTGGTTTACTTTTCCAGGGATTGTGATCAGTACGTGGAGGTGGGGTTGTGAGTGGGGGACTTCGTAGGCGAGTGGCGGTTGCCGCGGTGACCGTGGTCGGTATTGGTGCTTCGGCCGGCGTCGCGGGGGCTGCATCGAGCTTCCAGCTGTCTATTTCCCCGACGCGCATAGCGCCGGGGAAGACCGTGACCATCTCAACGACGCCGCGTCAGGCGTGCAGGCTGACGATCTCGATCGCCAAGAAGCCGTTCTCGCACGCGATGCCCTACGGTTGGATCCAGGTCAGGATTCCGCGCAAGGATGAGGCTGGACGCGTACCCGTGAAGGTGAACTGCGGCGGACACGTCGACACAGGCTCGTTCATGGTCAGGTAGTAGCGCCGGCCCGCGGGGCTACTCCTTCCATCCAGTCGGGGCTGCCGCCGATCCATCGCCACGCGCGGGCGGTCGCCCGCGCGGGCGTATCGGGCTGGTCTTGGCGGGCATCCGGCCCGCATCCTCGAGCGCTCGTCGCAGCAGCAGCTCAACGTGAGCGTTGAGGCTGCGGAGCTCATCCGCCGCCCAGCGGGCGAGCGCGTCGTGCACAGCCGGGTCCAGCCGCAGCGGGACCTGTTTGCGGTCGCGGCTCACGACGTGTGGCCCCGGCTCACGTATATAGCGACCCGGCGTTGACGATCGGTGATGCGGGCTGATCGCCGCATAGCACGACCATCAGGTTGCTGACCATCGCCGCCTTGCGCTCCTCGTCGAGTTCGACGATCCCGCGTTCATCCAGACGCGCGAGCGCCATGTCGACCATGCCGACCGCGCCTTCGACGATCTGCGAGCGGGCGGCTACGACCGCGTTGGCCTGTTGGCGTCGCAGCATCGCTTGGGCGATCTCGGACGCGTAGGCGAGGTGGCTGATCCGCACCTCGACGATCTGGACCCCGGCGATCGCCATCCGCTCGGCCATCTCCTGGGCAAGCTGGCCGGCGACCGAGTCGGTCGACCCGCGCAGCGACAGACCCTCGCCGCTGGGGTCGTCATAGGGGAGGGTGGTGGCGACGTGCCGCAGAGCCGCCTCCGCTTGCACCTGGACGAAGTTGCTGTAGTTGTCGACCGCGTACACCGCCTGCGCAGTGTCATTGACCTGCCAGACGACGATCGCGGCGATCTCGACCGGGTTGCCGTCCGCGTCGTTGACCTTGAGGTGGTTGGTCTCGAAGTTGCGGACGCGTACGCTCAGGTTGCGGCGGTCGGCCAGCGGCACGATCCACCACAGCCCTGGACGGCGGACTGTGCCGACGTAATTTCCGAAGAAGCGGATGACCTTGGTCTGGCCTGGCTGCACGATCACCAGCGACGTCGAGATCACGACGCCGATCGCGATCGGGATCGCTATGAGTCCCGATACGGAACTGGAAGCGAGCGGAATGCAGACGCCGATGCAGATCAGCACGATCACCACTCCGGCCCAGCCGCTGATCGCCCAGGCGGACTGTTCATTGATCTCGACTCGCGCGCCGGCGTGCCCGACCGGCTTGGCGGGCTCGATGGGTTGTGGATCTGCTGTGCTCATGGTTCCCCCAATCGCATTGACAAAAAGAGATATCAAAGTGATATCACTTTTTCTGTGGTTGGGCAAGTCGGTGACTCGCAGGCAACGGGAGGCGCCGCCCCTATGCTGGGCCATGATGGAGGTCGCTCGCACGGCATGAAGGTCACTCGCAACCCGCCGGACATCCATGCGCCGCTGGCCGGCTATTCGCATCAGATCGAGCTCTCTCGCGCCGAGCGTTTGCTGGCGCTTTCTGGCCAGGTGGGAATGACGGCCTCGGGCGAGGTGCCGGAGCAGGCTGACGATCAGTTCGAGCTCGCGCTGGCGAACATCGCCCGCAACCTCGACGCCGCCGGGATGACCGCGGCTGACCTGATCAAGCTGACCTTCTATCTGACCGAGCCGATCGCACCCGCGCGCCGGGCCGAGCTGCTGGCCGCCGTTCTGCGGGGCCATGCGCCGACCATGACTCTGATCTACGTGCCGGCGCTTGCGGGTCCGACGCTCAAGGTTGAGATCGACGCCTGGGCGAGCACCGACCGGCCCGGCTGACGGGGCCCGGTTCGGCGCCGGTGGGACGCGTTTCGATCGAACTTGTAACGATTGATACAACCCGTCGTCGGGTAAGCCCCCGCCATGGGATTCGGAACTGGATCGTGGTTGGGCTTCGTCGCGGTCGCCGCGATGATCGCCTTCGCCGCGGCGGGTGGTGAGATCATCATCGTGCCGCTGGCTGTGGTCGCCGCCGTTGCCGCGGTGGCCTGGTACATCGTGTTCCGCGCGATTGGCGCGGAGCGCACGCGTGCGGACGGGAGCGCCCCGGACGTACGCGTGAGATCGGCTGAAGCTGCCGATCGCGAGGTTCACGTGAACATGCTCGCCGACGGTGAACTACCCGGCGGCGCCGAGGGCGGAGATGACAGCCCCTCCGCCCATCGGATCGCGCTGCCGAGTCGCGACGGCACCCCTTGGGGTGACACCGATCAGCATTCAGCGGCCGCCCGCGTCCCCGCTGGGATCGCAAGCGGACGCTGACCGGAAAACGCCTGGAAACCCGGCGGGTAACGGTTTTCACAAGTCGTCCCCCAGTCGTATTTTGAGCGACTGCTTTGAGCAAGTGCTAAAGTTGCGGAATGGACTCGACCACATCAGCGGCTGACGGCTCGACTCAGGCGCTCCGCGGTACCAAAGCAACGATCGTGGAGGCCGCAGTGGAGACGCTCAAGGCGCGCGGCTTTGCCGGTGCCAGCGCTCGCGAGATCGCGAAGACCGGCGGCTTCAATCAGGCGCTCGTCTTCTACCACTTCGGCAGCGTTCAGAACCTGTTGCTGTCGGGCCTGGACCTGGTCAGCGAACGCCGGATGCGTGCTTACAGGCCGGCGTTCGAGCAGGCCCAGACGCTCTCGGATCTGGCGCGATTGGCCGGCGAGATCTATCGCGAAGACCTCGACAACGGCTATGTCACCGTCCTGGTGGAGATGGTCGCCGGTGCTGTCTCCGATCCCGAGCTGGGTGGTGAGGTGGCGGCCCGTATGGGGCCGTGGCTCGAACTGGTTGAGAACAAGGTCCGCAGCTTGATGGCCGGGACCCTGTTCGAACCCCTGATCCCTGCCGGCGAGATCGCGTTCGCGATCGTCGCGCTCTACCTCGGCGTCGACATGCTGGGTCACCTGGGCCAGGATCGCCGCCGCGCGGAATCGCTGCTCGAACTCGGGATCAGACTCGCCCCGCTTGCGCAGGTGCTGCTCCCAGCCAAATCACAGGAGGAACGATGAGCGAGCAGCCGGCTGGCGCTGACCTGGTTACCGGCGCGTTCAGCTACTCGGGGGCGCACATCGCCCAGCGTCTGCTGGACAGCGGGCGGCAGGTGAGGACGTTGACCTTTCATCCGAACCGCGACCACTCACTCAGGGACCGTGTTGAGGCGTTCCCGTTCCGCTTCGACGACACGGTCGCGCTCGCGCGTTCCATGGAGGGTGTGGAGACGCTCTACAACACCTACTGGGTGCGGTTCGATCACGGGAGCGCGAGCTTCGGCGGTGCTGTCGCGCACTCCAGCGCGCTGTTTCACGCTGCACGCCGCGCCGGTGTCAGGAGGATCGTGCACCTCAGCATCGCCAACCCGTCGGCCGACTCGCCGCTGTCCTACTACCGGGGAAAGGCGTTGGTCGAGAATGCTCTGGCGGAGGTCGGCTTGCCGTTTGCGATTGTCCGGCCGACGTGGATCTTCGGCGGCGAGCCGGAGATCCTCGCCAACAACATCGCCTGGATCCTGCGTCGCATGCCGATCTTCCCGATCCCCGGCGATGGCTCCTACCCGGTCCAGCCGATCCACATCGACGATCTGGTGGACATCTGCATCGACGCTGGGAACGCCCGATCGGATCTGATCCTGGATGCGGCTGGGCCCGAGGTTCTCTCGTTCCAGGAGCTTGTGCGATCCGTGCGTGCGGCCACCGGAAGCCGATCACCCATCGTGCACGTTCCCGCGGCGGCGTTTTATGCCGCCGCCCGAGCGCTGGGACTCCTGGTCAAGGACGTGGTGCTCACCGCCGAGGAGATCACCGCTCTCATGGATGGCCTGCTCGTCTCCCGGCGCCCCGGTCAAGGGAAGACCGCCTTCACCACGTGGGTAGCCGAGCACGAGCTCGGCCGGACCTACGCCAACGAAGTCAACCGCCACTTCACACACACTGTGCCGGCGTGAGCGCCCCGCCATCGAGCGGCGATGCGGTGGGGTCCGCCTTTGTCGCTGGGCTGTTGCGCTCGATGCCGTCTCGCTCGAGCACGGCGCCGGCGAAGTTCTCGCG
>DASZMI010000122.1:0-9740 GCA_035551915.1 Solirubrobacteraceae bacterium
ACCGCGCGACGCGGCGCACGGTCGGCGTGCCGGACGCGGCCCGCGTGGGGGCGCGCGCCCCTCTACACTCACGCGCACGCCCGGATCGGGCAGTTCCGGAGAGGTGGCCGAGTGGCTGAAGGCACTCGCCTGCTAAGCGAGTATGGGGTTTATAGCTCCATCAGGGGTTCGAATCCCCTCCTCTCCGTTTTTGTAATGAGTCGGGCACGTAGGTGCGCGAGACCAATCAATTTGCCGCTGAGAGCTCAGGCGTCGGCGCCAGGCCAGCGCAACGGCGGCAGCTCGTGCTGCTGCAGGTCGATACCGGCCTGAATCGCGATGACCTCGTGCCCGCGGCGCGGGATCAGCTGGATCCCGGTCGGCAGCCCGCTGGAGGGGCCGAGGCCGGAGGGCAGCGCCACGCCGGGATGGCCGGTGACGTTCCAGCCCAGGGTCATGTCGGCGAGCGGGTTGTGGTCGGTGTAGTCGTAGCCGTCGCCGCGCGGGTAGGCGACGACGCGGGTCGCGGGTTCGAGGATCAGGTCGACCCCGTGCCGGTCCATCCAGCGCTCCCAGGCCGACGCGTACCGCGCACGGCCGAGCTGGATGCGCGCATAGTCGCTGGCCGACATCAGCCCACGAGCCGCGCGCAGGGTCTCCCGCAGCTGCGGTCGGTAGAGCTGTTCCCGCTCAGCAAAGAACTGCTCGTGGTAGGCCCACATCTCGACCAGCACCAACGCGAACTCGGGCGAGTCCAGGCTGAAGGCCTTGACCGGCGCCGTCAGTTCGACCAGCCTGGCGCCGAGCGCCTGGACGGCCGTCTGTGCCCGCGCGTATCCGGCCTGCACATCCTCGTCGAGCTCGAAGCCGGCGAAGCGGTCGGTCACGGCAACCGTGCACCCGGCCAGTGGCTGCGAGCCCGCCCGCGCGCTCAACGGCAGCTCGCCGAGCTCGCCTGCCGGAACCGCGTGCGCGACGCTGGCGGCGCCACCGCCCGCCATCACGGCCAGCACCGCGCTGCAGTCGGCGACACTGCGGGCCAGCGGCCCGAGCGTGTCGAAGGTGGTCCCGAGCGGGATCACACCGTCGAGCGGCACGCGGCCGGTCGTCGGCTTGATACCGCTGACGCCGCAGATCGTGGCCGGCGCGCGGATCGAGCCCGCGGTGTCGGTGCCGGTCGCGACCGGGACCATGCCCGCGGCCACGGCGGCGCCCGAGCCGCCGCTCGAGCCGCTCGGGGTCATCTCCATGTTCCATGGGTTGCCGACCTGGTCGCAGGTGCCGCCGCAGGCGAACTCGTGCGTATGCAGATGGCCGATCAGCACCATCCCGGCGGCGCGCATCCGCGACCAGGCGGTGCAGTCGACATCGGGCACGTTGTCCGCCAGCACCCGGCTCGAGGCGGTCAGCGGCAGGCCGGCGACGGCATACAGGTCCTTGAGGCCGACAGGCACACCGCAGAGCAGCGGCGCATCGGCGCCCTCGGCCGCCAACCGCGCGTCGGCCGCCCGCGCCTGCTCCCGAGCAACCTCGGGATACAGCCGCACCCAGGCATTGATCCTGTCCCTCGAGCCGTACTCACTCGGCGCGCCGCCGTTGACGCGCTCGATCTGGGCATGGAGCCCCTGCACCAGCTCGACCGAGGAGACCCGGCGGGCGCGCAATGCGGCAGCCGCCTCGAGCACACCGAGCTCGGCCAGGTCCGACGGGAGGTCTGTTGATGTGCGCTCGCTCAACGAGAGACGCTCAGACACGCTCGGCGTCCTGCACCAGCAGCGCGATCTGCACGCGGTTGTCGAGCTGCAGTTTCGCGAGCATCGCCGAGACGTGGCTCTTGATCGTCGCCACGCTGAGATGCAGCTCGGCGGCGATCGCCGCATTGGACTTGCCCTGGGCGATCGCGGCGGCGATCTCACGGTCGCGTGGCGACAGCGCGTTCAGCGCCCCGGCCGCCTCGCTGTGGCGGGCGTCGGCGTCCCGATCGCCGGCCAGGCGATCGATCAGCCGCCGCGTGACGGTCGGCGAGAGCATGCTCTCCCCGGCGGCGACGAGTTCGATCGCGCGCACGATCTCCGCCGGTGGCGTGTCCTTGACGAGGAAGCCGGCGGCGCCGCGGCGCAGCGCCCGCAGCACTTGGTCATCGGTGTCGAAGGTGGTCAGCACCAGCACCGCCGGCGGCTGCGGCTGCCGGCGCACGAGTTCCATCGCCGCGATCCCGTCGAGCTTCGGCATCCGCAGGTCCATCAGCACCACGTCGGCGCGGTGACGATCGAGCGCGCCCAGCACCTCGCTGCCGTCGGCGGCCTCGCCCACGACCTCAACCCCGGGAGCCCCGCCGAGCATCATCGTCAGTCCCGAGCGCACCAGCGGATCGTCGTCGACGATCAGCACGCGAACCGGACAGGAGCCGGCGGCTCCGTCCGCTCGATCAGCGCTCAAACGCTCGCCTCCTCATCACTCTCGAGATCACTCCAGGGCAGCGTCGCCTTCAGTCTGAACCCTCCGCCCGAAAGCTGCTCACTGACCAGCTGACCGCCGACAAGGCTGACGCGTTCATTCAGCCCGACCAGTCCGGTGCCCGAGCCGACGTGTCCCTGCCCGTCGGAGCCGCCGGGGGGCCCGACTTGACCGGCATCGGCCTGCCCGACCCAGGGACGGTTGACGACCTCGACGCTGACGCCGCTCGCGCGGTCGCCGGCGAGCGTGATCGTGACGACCTGCCCGGCAGCGTGCTTGCGCGCGTTGGTGAGCGCCTCCTGCACGACGCGGTAGACGGTGCGGCCGAGGATCGGTGACGGCGACCTGTCCTCGAGCGTGTCCTTGAACGAGACGTCCATCCCTGCCCCGCGCGATTCCTGCGCCAGCATCGGCAGATCGGCGATCGTCGGCTGCGGCGGCTGCACGTCCTCGAACTCGGTTCCGGCCCGCAGCACGCCGATCACCTCACGCAGTTCCTCCTGAGCTGCACGGGCGCTGACGCGGATCACACCGGCGGCGCGGGCGATCTCCTCGGGCGACGCGTTTGGGTTGAACTCGAGTGCGCCCGCGTGCACGCTCAGCAGCGAGATCCTGTGCGCCAGCACATCGTGCATCTCGCGCGCGATCCGTGCCCGTTCCGCGAGCTGCGCCTCGCGCACGCGCACATGCTGCTCGTCCTCGGCGCGCTGGGCGCGATCGCGCAGCGACAGCAGCAGCTCACGCCGCGCGCGGACGAACGATCCAAACCCGACCGCCGCGATCGTGAACACCAGCCAGAAGGCGAAGGTGCCGTAATCGAAGCGGCCGTGCGTGTAGATCGCGCCGCAGGTGGCCCCTGTGAACACCGAGAGCACCGCGACCTGGATCGTGCGGCGAGGCTGGCAATGGACCGCGACCGTGAGCAGGCCGATCGCGGCCGCGCCCCCAGCCGCCTCGCTGATCGTCGAGAGCCCGACCGCCAGGAACCCCATCGCCAGCGGATGGCGGCGGCGCACCCAGACGAGCAGGCAGGCCGGCACGCCGAGCACCGCGTCGAGCACGAACATCGTCGTCCCGACCAGGCGGTGGTTGGCCCAGAGCTCGCCGATGCTGATCAGGAGCGCGAACCCGAAGAAGGCGAAGTCCACGACCCAGTCGCGGACCGAACGCGGCACGTTGGTGCCGCCATTGGTATCGCGCTGCGCGCTCTCGTCGCCGATCACGGCCGGCAGCAGCCAGCGCTGCCAGCGCGGCAGCGCGTGTGGCACCGGGTTCTCTGAAGCGACCGCGTTCACAACACTGAAGGTAGGACCAAGTGCCCGCAAACGCCAGCAACTTAAGTCGATCGGGGCGGGCCGAAAGACGGCGCCAGCGACCACAGTTGGTCGCTCAAAGTCTCGCCCACCGGCCGTAGCGATATCCCCCCTGAGCGCCGATGCTTGCACCCATGATCGAAGCCAACTCACTCACCAAGCGCTACGGCGCCCGCACCGCGGCACGGGATGTCTCGTTCCGCTGCGAGCCCGGGACCGTCACCGGTTTCCTCGGGCCCAACGGGGCCGGCAAGTCCACCACGCTGAAGATGCTCTGCGGCATGGCACAGCCGACCAGCGGCCACTCCACCCTGCTCGGCAGGCCCTTCGCCGAGATCCCCAACCCCGGCCGCCGCATCGGCGTGCTGATCGATGCCTCGGCCCAGCACAGCGGCCGCCGCGGCGCCGAGGTGCTTGCCACCTCCGCGCAGCTGATGGGCGTCGACCAGCGGCGCGTCGGCGAGATGCTCGAGCTCGTCGGGCTCGACGGCGCGGCCGGCCGCAAGCGCGTCGGCAAGTACTCGCTCGGCATGCGCCAGCGGCTCGGCATCGCCCACGCGTTGCTCGGCGACCCCGAGGTGCTGATCCTCGACGAGCCCGCCAACGGCCTCGATCCCGAGGGCATGCGCTGGATGCGCGCGCTGCTGCGTGACTTCGCCGACCGCGGAGGTACCGTGCTGCTGTCCTCGCACCTGCTCGGCGAGGTGCAGGCCACCGCCGACCGCCTCGTGGTGATCGCCCGCGGCGAGATCGTCGCCCAGGGCAGCCCCGGCGAGCTGACCGGCGGCGGCGCGCGCACGATCGTGCGCACCGCCGACGGCGCCGCGAGTGACCGTGCCCTGCGCCGGGCGCTGGCCGCCGAGGAGATCATCGCTCGCGAGGCGCCCGATGGCGGCCTGCTGACCGAGGCCGACCCCGAGGTCGTCGGCCGTGCGGCGCTGCGCGGCGGCGTCGCGCTGACCGAGCTGCGCCCGGCAACCGACGGCGCCAGCCTCGAGCAGCTCTTCTTCGAGCTGACCACCGACAAGACCGAATACCACGCCGAACTCCCCGAACTCCAGGAGATCGCTCGATGAGCTCCTCTGCAATCACACCGCTGCGCAGTTCCCTCCGTCAATCAAGTAAGGACCAGCGCCCGGGCGCCGCCCGGCTGGTCGCAGTCGAGCTGCGCAAGATGGTCAACACCCGCTCGGGCTTCTGGGTGCCGATCGCCGTCGCCGCGCTGACGGCGCTGGTCTCACTGATCGCCTCGAGCAATCACGGCGGCAACGACGGCACCTTCCTGCATGTGCTGCATGCCGCGTCGATCCCGGGCGCCTACCTGCTGCCGGTGATGGGCGTGCTGCTGGTCTGCAGCGAGTACTCGCAGCGCACGACTCTGACCACGTACACACTCGTACCCAACCGCTGGCGGGTGCTCGGGGCCAAGTTCGGCGCGAGCCTGATCGTCTCGACGGTCGCGACGATCGCGTGCCTGCTGTTCGCGGTCGTGGCCGCGTCGGTCTTCGGTCACGCTCCGGGCGGCACCGGCAGCCTGCCGCTGCCGATCATCCTCCAGACCTGGCTGTTCCTCGGCTCGGGCATGGTGATGGGCATGGCGTTCGGCGCCGCGATCCTGGTGAGCGCGCCGGCGATCGTCGGCTACCTGCTTCTCCCGGTCGTCTGGAACGGGCTGGCGGGCAACATCAGCTGGCTGCAGACTCCGGCGCGCTGGCTCGACTCGGACAACACGCTCGGGCCGCTGACCCAGCAGAGCATGAACGGCACGCAGTGGGCACACGCGGCGGCGACGTTCGCGCTGTGGATCGGGGTGCCGCTACTGATCGGGCTCACGCGGATCGGCCGCGGCGACCTCGACTAGTCCCCGATCTCTCCTCGGGCGTGACAGCGTCGGGTGGCGGCGGGCTTTGCCGCCACCCGACGAGCGGCCGCTGGCGACAGCGGCCGCTCGAGCTTTAGAGTTCGGCCGGCATGCAGTTCGGCATCTTCGATCACCTCGACGACTCGGGCATAGCGCCCGGCGAGCAGCTCGAGCAGCGCCTGCAGCTGGTGCAGCAGTACAACCGCGACGGCTTCTACGCATACCACCTCGCCGAGCACCACGGCACGCCGCTGGGGATCGTCGGCTCACCGAATCTGTTCCTCGCCGCCGTCGCCCAGCGCACACGCCAGATCCACTTCGGCGCGCGGGTCAACGTGCTGCCGCTCTATCACCCGCTGCGGCTTGTGGAGGAATGGTGCCTGCTGGATCAGCTGAGCGGCGGCCGGCTGCAGCCGGGCATCGGCCGCGGGGCCTCGCCGATCGAGGCCTCGTTCTACGGCGTCGACGGTGACAGCACGCCGGCACGCTTCGATGAGGCCTTCGATCTGATCACCAGGGCCTTCGCGGCGGGCGAGAGCTTCAGCTACACCGGCACCCACTTCCAGGTCGCGGAGATGCCGGTCACCGCCCGGCCGCTGCAGCGCCCGCATCCGCCGTTCTGGTTCGGCGCCTCGCGTCCGGATCGCGCGGGATGGTGCGCCGAGCGCGCCATCAACGTGATGTCGCTGGTCAGTGCGCAGCGCACGCGCGAGACGACCGACGGCTTTCGCCAGCGCTGGCAGGAGCTCGGCCACGGCGAGTCCGAGCTGCCACACCTGGGGGTCAACCGCCACATCGTGCTGGCCGACAGCGAGCACGAGGCGCTGCGCGTGGCCGAGCGCGTGTACCCGCGCTTCAAGGACTCGATCGATCATCTCTGGATCAGGCGCGGGATGCCGCGGCCGCCGATCTACCCCGAGACGGTCGGCGAGCTGATCGCTCGTGGAAGCGCCTATGTCGGCACGCCCGATGGCGCCCGCCAGTACATCTCCGAGCAGATCGACGTCGCCGGCATCAACTACATGACGATGGACGTGGCCTTCGGCGGCATCACGTTCGAGGAGGCCTCGCGGACAACGGCGCTGTTCACGCGCGACGTGATGCCGGCCTTTGCCACGACGGGCAGCGAGGTCCCACGCTGAGCCGCCCGGTCGACACGATCAACGACGTCGAGTACCGGTCGGTCGAGGACGCCAGCCTGTTCCTGGACATCCACCGTCCCGCGGATGACGCCGTTGTGCCATGTGTCGCCTACTTCCACGGCGGCGGCTGGACACGCGGCTCCCGTAAGGACAGCGTCCAGCCGCGGCTCGAGGCACTCGCCGCTCAGGGCCTGGGGATCTGCAGCGTGAGTTACCGCTTCAGTGATGTGGCCACCTACCCCGCACAGCTCGAGGACGGCCGGGCCGCCGTCGCCTGGTTGCGCCAGAACGGCGCCGAGTACGGGCTCCGGAGCGAGCGCGTCGGCGCCTGGGGCGCGTCGGCCGGGGGTTGGATCGCGCTGATGCTGGCGCTCACCGGCGATCAGCCAGCGGACCGCGTGAACGCCGCCTGCGCATGGTTTCCCCCGACCGAGCTGGCGACCGTCTCGATCGAGCGCGAGGCTGCCGGCCTGCCGCTTCCGCTGTTCATGCAGGGCCGCCCGCTCGCCGACAACGAGGCCGAGCTGCTCGGCGTCGCGTCCGTCGATCAGGACCTCGCCCTCGCGCGCGAGGCCAGCCCCCTCACCCACGCCGCCGCCGCGAACGGCCCGGTCCTGCTGATCCACGGATCGAGCGACGGCATGATCAACGTCGCCCAGAGCCTGGCGCTGCACGCGGCGCTGCTCGAGGCGGGCCAGGACTCCCAGCTGCTGGTGTTGCCGGGCGCCAACCACGAGGACGACGCCTTCCACAAGCCGGCGGTGCTCGCCGCCACCGCCGGCTTCCTGCGCGCCCTGCTCTGACCCGCTCGCATCGAGTCCCCGTCGGGCGGCTCAGGGCTCACGACTAAATGATTGACGGTTTGTGCGGCCACCCCGCGGCGCCAGACGCCACCCAATTCCGTCACTGATTTCGTCGTGAACCCTCAGACCGCAACCCGGCCACCGTCCACGGGTAGGACCGCGCCGGTGACGAAGCTGGCCTCGTCGGAGGCGAGGTAGACGATCGCGTCGGCGATCTCCTCGGCGTCGGCCGGCCGCTGCAGCGGCAGCGTCGCGGCGAGCTGGTCGAGCAGTTCCCCGGCGTCGGCCACACCCGGGGTGCGCGTCGGCCCCGGCGACACCGTGTTCACACGGACGCCCTGCGGTCCGTACTCGGCGGCCCAGGCCTTGGTCAGCAACTCGAGCGCCGCCTTCGAGGCGCCATACGCGGACATGCCCGGGTTGCCGAAGCTGGCAACCATCGTGGAGACGTTCACGATCGCCCCGGCTCCGCGCTCAGCCATGCCAGGCGCGAACGCCGCGACCAGCACGAACGGTGCGATCACGTTGAAGTCAAAGACCGCGCGCACATCGTCGATCGGGATCTCGTGCGTCGCGCCGAACGGAAAGATGCCGGCGTTGTTCACGAGCACGTCGACGCGCTCGACGACCGCGCTCAGCTTGCGGGCCCCGTCGGGCGCGGCCAGGTCGGCGACGATGAACTCAGCTGTGCCGCCGCTCGCCTCGATCGTCTCGACGACTTCGCGCCCGCGCGTCTGATCGCGCCCGGTGACGATCACATGCGCGCCCTCTCGCCCGAACCGCTCGGCGGCGGCGCGGCCAATGCCCGAGGTGCTGCCGGTCACGAGTACCTTCTTGCCCTGAAAACTCATGGGTTCATTCTCCGATCCGAACATGGACTAAAGAGTCCAGTTTGATTTCGGGCGGAGCCTAGCACGAGTTGGACCAATTGGTCCAAGTTCAGCTATCCTGAGGCCATGAGCAGCACGCCCAGAACAGCGAGAGGCCGAGCGACGCGCGAGCGGATCCTGAAATCCGCGACCGAGCTGATCGCCGAGCGTGGGATCGCCGGCACCTCGCTCGATCACGTGCGGGCCCTGGCCGAGGTTTCAAAGAGCCAGCTGTACCTGTACTTCCCAGATCGCGAGACGCTGCTGCGCGAGGTCGCGAGCTCGACCTGCGACGGCGTACTCGATGGCCAGGCCGACATCCTTGCGGACTTCCATTCGCCCGCCGGCATCGAGCGCTACCTCGACGCGCTGGTCGAGCTGCAGTTCGACTTCGAGCGACCGAGCGGCTGCCCGATCGCGACCCTGGCCGGGCAACTGGATCCCCAGGACGAGCAGGCCCGGCTGATCCTTGCCGATGGAATGGACCGCTGGGAGGCAGGCCTGCGCGAAGGCCTCGAGCAGATGCGCGACGGCGGCGAACTCAAGCCCGGAACCAACCCTTCAAAGCTGGCGACCCAGACGCTTGCGCTGCTCCAGGGCGGGCTGGTGCTCGCTCGCGTCCGCGATGACGCCGCGCAGATGCGCCTCGCGGCCGACACCGCGCTCGCGCTGATCAGATCGGCCGTGCTCGAGTAGTCAGCGTTCGATCGCCAGGCGGATGCCGACGCCGACCAGCACGAGCCCGGAGAAGCGGTCGATCCCGGCCTTCACCCGTGCGCGGTTGAGCAGGTGCGAGAGCCGCACCGCTGCCAGCGCGTAGCCGCACATCCAGACGAGGCTGAAGGCGATGTAGATCGCACCGAGGATCAGCATCTGGGGCAGCGCCGCGCCGTGCGGCGAGACGAACTGCGGCAGCAGGCTCGTGAAGAAGATGCCGACCTTGGGGTTGGCGAGGTCGGTCAACAGGCCCTGCCGGAAGCCGCCGCGCGCGTCGAGGACCCGGCGTGCGGCAGCGGCGCCATCCCGGCCGCCACCGGCCCGGCGCGAATCCCACAGCGTGCGCACGCCGATCCAGACCAGGTACAGCGCCCCGATCAGCTTGAGTGCTTCGTAGACCGTGGCCGAGCTCTTGAGGATCGCGGCGAGGCCGAGCGCGGTCGCCAGCGTCCAGATCGAGACGCCGACATTACTGCCGATCGCGCTTCCGAGCGCGGCCTCACGACCGTGGATCAGCGCGTTCTTGGTCACGATCGCGGTGTCGGGACCGGGCAGCAGCACGATCGCGACGACGATCCCGACGTAGACGAGCAGATGGA
>DASZMI010000123.1:0-43305 GCA_035551915.1 Solirubrobacteraceae bacterium
GAGCATCACGCAGGCCAACGGCGGCGCGTGGTCGTTTGGGTACGGGACGGGGCATCTGCTGACCTCGATGACCGACCCGCGCAACGACGGGACGCTCAGCAACACCTATGACTCTCTCGGTCGGGTTACGCAACAGACCGATTACGCCGGGCGAATCACGAAATTCAGCTACCTTGCGGGCGCGACAACGATCACCGACCCGAACGGGAATGTGACCGAAGAGTCGTTCTCGAACCTCGAGCCGACGGCAATCATCAAAGCGGTCGGGACCTCCTCGGAGGCGACCTGGCACTACGCGTATGACCCGGTCACGCTGGCGTTGGCCCAGGCGACGGACCCGAACGGGAACGCGACCTACTACACCACCGACACTTACGGGAACGTAACCAGCACCAAGGACGCGCTCGGAGATACCACGTCGGCAAGCTACAACAGCTTCGACGAGCCCCTCTCAATCACAGACCAGAACGACATAACGACGACCTACAGCTACGACTCCAACGGCAACTTGCAATCAGTCTCGCGACCGCTGACCTCTACCGGCCAGACCCAGAAGGTCACCTACACCTATGGTGACGTGGCCCACCCAGGGGATGTGACCGCGGTCACGGACCCGAACGGCAACAAGACGACGCTGATCTACGACAGCGCCGGGTATGAGGCGTCGAGCACCGACGCTGCGGGGAACAAGACGACCTACAGCTACTCCTGTACCGGCACGCCGTCCCAAGGCTGCTTCTCGAACATTGGGCTGGTGTACGCGGCGGTCAGCCCGCGCGGAAACGCCACGGGCGCGAATCCGGCGAACTTCACGACGACCTACACCTATAACGCGCTCGGGCAGCCATTGAGCGTGATCGATCCGCTTGGGCACACGACCAGCTACCAGTACGACGCGGACGGCAACCAGACCCAGCTGAAGGACCCCGCCGGGAACATCACAGGTTATGTGTATGACCCCGACAACGAGCTCACGCAAACCAACCGCGCCGACACGACGACGACCAAGACCGGGTATGACGGCGATGGGAACCTCACGAGCCAGACCAACGGCAACAGCCAAGCCACGACCTACACGTACTCGCCATTGAACGAGGTCTCGAAGGTCACCGACCCGCTGAATCGCGCGACATCCTACAACTACGATCTCGCCGGTCGCCTGACCTCGATCGTCGATCCGCAGAACCGGACCACCACCTACGGGTACGACACCGCCAACCGGCTGACCGGGCTCACCTACTCCGACGGCGTCACGCCCAATGTGTCCTACACGTACTACCCCAACGGCCAGCGCAAGACGATGACCGACGGGACCGGCACCACATCGTTGACCTACGACTCGCTTGATCGCATGACCACGGACACCAACGGCGCCGGCGCCGAGATCAAGTACGGCTATGACCTCGCGGGGAACGTCACGAGCATCACCTACCCCGGCAGCGCATCCCAGGTAGTGACCTACAAGTACAACAACGCGGAGCAGCAGACGTCGGTCAGCGATTGGCTCGGGCACACAACCGCCTTCAACTACGACCAGGACTCGAACATCACGAGCATGGTGTTGCCGACATCGATCACGGACACCTCGACCTACGACCACGCCGACAATCTCCTCTCCACCGGTGTGGCGGCAACCGGGTCGCCGCAGAACCCGTATGCGACCTTCACCTACACCTACAACCCCGACAATCAGATCGCGACCGAGGTCGACACCGGCGAACCGAGCCCTCAAAGCGACACCTATACCTACAACCCGCTCCAGCAGCTCACCGCCACCGGCAACACCACGTTCGCCTACGACAACGCCGGAAATGTCACGAAGCTCAACGGCACAACCGGCTACACCTACGACAACGCCAGCGAACTGACCGCAAGCCCCGGGCACACCTACACCTACAACCAGCTCGGGCAACGCACAGCCTCGACACCGACCAGCGGGACGGCCACCAGCTACAGCTACAACCAGGCCGGGGAGCTCACGAAGGTCGCCGCCGGCACCAGCACAACCGCAACCTACGCCTATGACGGCACCGGGCTGCGGACAAGCGAAACCGCAGGATCGACCACCTACAAATACACCTACGACACCACCGGCAGCATCCCGCTGATCCTCACCGACAGCCAGAACAGCTACATCTACGGGCCCTCCAGCACCCCGATCGAACAAATCTCAAGCAACGGCACGGCGGTCTACCTCCACCACGACGCGCTCGGATCCGTACGCCGCATCGGCAACCAAGCCGGAGTAGTCGTCGGCTCAACCACCTACACCCCATACGGAACCCTCGCCGGCAGCACCGGCACAACCACAAGCCCATTCGGCTACGCCGGCGCCTACACCGACCCAGCCACCGGCCTGCTCTACCTCGACAACCGCTACTACGACCCCACCACCGGGCAATTCATCACCACAGACCCACTGCAAGCGCTCACCCAGCAGCCCTACAGCTATGGCAACGACAACCCGACCAACACCACCGATCCGACCGGACTTGACTCCGGTTGCGTCGACACGCCGCTTGAGATCATCTGCGGCGGGCCGCCGCTACCCAACCCGCTCCCTGGCATTGAGCAGATCGGACAAGGTGTAGGGCAGGGCGTCGCCGACCTAGGCAACGGCATCGCCAACGGCATCAACACCATAAGTAGCTGGTTCAGCGACAGCAGTGGCAGCAACGAAAGTGCAGACAACACACCTGTCGAGCCCATCACAGACAACCCGCTGTACAGAGCCGACTGTTCACCAGCCGCAGAAGAGGGCATCGTGCAAATCCTGAGCAATCCGACGTCGCTCTCAGGGAAGAATCCAAGCGATGTACTCAACGAGCTCGGCGGCGTGCCTCCCGGATGGGAGGAGGGGACCCTGGGTCAAGGGTCGCATGCGGGCGAGGGGTGGACACTTCGCGAAATCGGCGAAAACGGCGAGCCGACTGGGAGGGTTATCCGATACCACCCAGGCGGCGGGCACCACGGCCCCGACCCGTATTGGCGTGTCTCGAGCCCCGAAAGCGGCAAGTCCGGGATCGTGCCGGGATCACCGTGGCCATGACCGGGCCATCGGATTTGGCAGCGTGGCAGGTGAACCAAGTGCGGTCGGCTCTGGAGCTCCTTGCAGCTGCTCCGGGCGAGCAGGCAGAGTACCTTGGGGGCCTCGGAACCATGCCCCTGCTGGACGAACTCGCACTGGAGTTCGACGATGCTAGGCCAGTGATCCCGGGCCTTATCGACCGTGGGATTCTGTCACCAAAGGTAGAAGAGATCATCGTGGACATTCAAGACAAACTGCGCTCAATGGCAAGCGAACGCACTATGTGGAGCAAGCCTGCGTTGATCACTGCACCATGGCAGGAACTCCGTGCACTCGCGAACGATGCGCTGCGGCTCCTGCCGAGCACAAGCACCGGGAGCTGATCGGGCGCAGACGACGCGGCTCACTGTGGAGTCCTGCAATACAGGACCGTCCCTCTCTGCCGACGTCTGGTGAGGCGGTCGTACAAACATTTGCCGTTGGGCGCTCGAGGCGCCTGATCCTCAATGGGTTGCTATCCGCGAATCGGGGGTTGGACGTGGTGGTGCGGACGCCGTGTAAAGGAGTTTTGCGCGAGTGACAACTGTAATCCTGGCCGGCTCCCCTGAGATCGGTCCGGTCGCTATGAGAGCCCTCAATGACCCGGGAGAATGGGCGGGTCATCCACCGGGCCAGCGCGAGTGCGCAACCCGACCGCACCATCGGTGGACGCTACGTTGCGGCTGGTGACACGGACCCAGGCACCACGGGACCGGAGCCTTGTTCCAGGTCGAGCCGGCGGTCCATCCCGAGCCGGAACGTCCCGTACGGATTCACGTTTGACCAGAACAGCGGCGTCAGACCGCTCCGGTCCTCGGCCGTGAGCCGCCCGGCCCAGTCGGGCTCCTGTAGGACGCGTTGAAGCAGGATCGTATTGATGTAAACCAGCGCGGACTGCAACAGGTGCAGGGCCAGCATCGAGATCTCCTGCGTTTCGCGGTCGGGACCGGTGAGCTCGGCGAGCCTGGCCACAGTCTCGGGAGATAAACGTGCGGTGAGCTGAGCACAGAAGCGCTCATCAGCGATCCGCCGCCCGGCGCCCAACACGCGATCGACACGACCCGGCGGCTCGATCCGCTGCTCCCGGCAGCGACGCAGCAGCGCCTCCCGCTGCCGATTCTCGTCGGTCTCCGCGTAACAGACCTCCTCGGCGAGCCAACTGGCCAGATCCTCCTCGTCGGCACGCGTCGCCTCCCGGAACCCCAGAGCGGCACGGACCTGCGCGCGGTGATACTCCACCGTCCGCCCCTCGAACGAGTAGTCCTCGAATAGGCCAGGTTCGACGCCGACCTGGCTGGCGAGATACGACACCGCCGCCGGCGGCACCTCCGCATGGTGGCGCGGGAAGCGTCCTTCCAACTCGAAGAACTTCAACAACGCGACAAAACCGAGACGGGTGGCCCCCGACTTGTTCGCCAACAGATTGCGGTCAGCATCAAGCAGCGTCCAACACGCGATCAGCTCCTCGGGCTCCCACTCCCGGCGCATTCGAGCAGCATGGCGACCGCAGCCAACGGCCGCCACACGAAGAGAACCAGGACATCGCTAACGCTAACTGCGAACGATTCGTCGCGGCGGTCGCCGCCGCAACCGCCAGAGGTCTACTTTGCGGCTGGGGACAGCGACCCAAGCACGGGGCCGACTAGCGAGCAGCTACTCGTCGACTAGCGAACCGCTGCTCGTCGACCAGCGCGTCTTCTGATCGGCCGTTCTCCGGCGTCTCGCGGTGCCGCCGTTTGACCGCCGCCCGTGCGGGTAGCGCGTGCCCGGAGCTATTGAAGCGAGGGAGCCATGCGAAGCATTGCCTGCAGGAGTTTCGCGCTGTCGTGCCTGGTGGCGGGTGGTCTCGCCGCCGGCGCCGGATCGGCATCGGCGGCGCCTCACGGGTCATCCTCTTCCCCGCCACTGCCGACGGCCACCGCGCCCGGCTCGCCGGGTGATCAGAGCTACTTCGACCTCGCCCGCAAGGATTGCGTCGGGACCGCGATGAACACGACCTCCAAGGTTTGGTTCACCGTCGCCGGCGGCATGCTCTCGGACACCTACTGGCCGACGATCGACGCCACCAACGTGCACTCGCTCCAGTACCTGGTGACCGACGGAAGTTCCTTCACGGACCTGCAGGCGCGCGACATGACCTACCGGGTCGAGCCGGACCCGACAGGGATGGCCTGCACGATCGTCGCATCGAGCAGTGCGCACGGCTACCGGATCATCACCACCTACCTGGCCGACCCCGCGCGCGACGCCGTGCTCATGCACGTGCGCTTCATCGGCCCACACGCAGATCATCTGTACGTGCGCCTGGACCCGCTCGCCGGCGGCACCGGCGGTGGCGGCGGCCAGAACGCCGGCGGCAACTCCGCGTCGCTGGTCAGCTCAAACGGCACCACCGTACCGCTTGATGCCAACACCAACACCACCACGGATGCGGTCAACCGCGATTACGCGGTTCCGACCTTCATGGCGCTCGAGTCCTCGGGCGGCTTCACGTCGGCGAGCGTCGGCTATTCGGGAACCGCGGGCGACGGGCTCTCGATGCTCGACAGCGCCCACACGCTCACCCCCTTCGGCTCCGCGCCAGACGGTCACGTCACGCTCACCGCCGAGCTCTCCGACCAGGTGGACCACCCGCAGGGCGCGAACCTCGCCCTGGGCTTCGGCATGACCCAGTCACAGGCGCTGGCCGTGGCCGGCGCCTCGGTGGGCCAGGCCTTCGCGCATGCGCTGCGCACCTTTCAGAGCGCCTGGCAGCGCTACGACGCCGGCCTCAACCGACCCGCCGCATGGCTCGGCCGCGCCGCGGTCCGCGAGTACTACGAGTCGGTAGACGTCGTGCGCGCGAGCGTCGACAAGACCTTCCCCGGCGCGATCGCTGCGGGTCTTGCCTCGCCGTGGGGCCAGGCCGTGCCCGCCGGCAACCTCACAAACGGCTCCCCGACCTACTTCGGCTCCTACCGCGAGGTCTTCGCCCGCGACCTCTATGAGGCCTTCACCGGCCTGCTGGTCGCCGGCGATGTCAGCAGCGCGCGGGCGGCCACCCGCTTCCTCTTCGAGCGCCAGCAGCAGGCCGACGGCTCGATGCCGCGCAACTCGCTGCTGAACGGCAAGGCGGCGCCCGACACCGGTGGGCTGCAGCTCGACGAGACCTCCTACCCGATCCTGATGGACTGGCAGTCCGGTCTCGCGCGTGACAGCGCCCTCTACACCCAGCACGTGATCCCGGCCGCCGACTTCCTCGTCGCGCACGGTCCCTCGGACGGAGTCGAGCGCTGGGAGGAGCAGTCCGGCTACTCGCCGTCGACGATCGCGGCCGAGATCGCCGGCCTGACGGCCGCCGCGCACATCGCCGACGCCAACGACGACCCGACCCGCGCGGCCGTCTACCAGGCCACCGCCGATGACTTCGCGCGCGACATCAAGGCCTGGACCGTGACGACCAACGGCCCGTTCATCAGCGGCACGGTGCCGAGTTACTTCCTGCGCATCACCAAGAACGCCGATCCCAACTCCGGCGACCAGGTCGATCTCGGCAACGGCAGCATCACGGTCGATCAGCGCTCGCTGATCGACGCCGGCTTCCTCGAGCTGGTGCGGCTCGGGATCCTGCCCGCCGACGACCCCACGATCCAATCCTCGCTGACCGTCGTCGACGACACGATCGAGCGCCAGACCCCCAGTGGGCCGGGCTTTTACCGCTACGGCACGAGCTCGACCGAGTCCGTCGACGGCTACGGCGACTGCTTCCAGCCGAGCGGCTCGAGCTGCTCGCCGATCGGCGCGCCCTGGCCGACGACCGACACCGGCACCGGTCACCTCTGGCCCGTGCTCTCCGGCGAGCGCGGTGAGTACGACGTCGCCATGACGCAGCCGAGCACGGCGATGACGCTGCTCAGCGCGATGCGCAACATGAGCTCGGGCCAGGGCCTCGAGCCCGAGCAGGCATGGGAGGACCCAGCCGTCCCGGCCTCCCCGTACGGCAGCGATCCGGCGACTGCATCGATCGGCTTCGAGCCCGGGCAGGCCGCCGGCTCGGCCAGCCCGCTGACCTGGGCCCAGGCTCAGTACGCGCGGCTCGCACTCGATATCAGTGCCGGCCGTGATCTGGAGACGCCGCAGATCGTCAGCGATCGCTACGTCAGCAACGGCATGCCGGGGTCGCTACCGCTGGCCATCTCCTCGCCCGCCACCGGTACCAGCGTCGACAGCTCCAGCGTCACCGTGACCGGCACGAGCTCCCCGGGCGCACAGATCGCCGCCGAGGGAGTCGGCGCCACCGGCGGCGCCGCAGCGACCGCCTCGACGACCGCCGATGGCTCCGGCAACTGGTCGCTGCAGCTGCCGACCAGCTTCGGCAGCACGACCATCACCGTCACGGCCACCGCGGGACGCAGCACCGGCTACGCCCAGATCTCGGTGATCAACGTCGCGCTCCCGGGAACGCAGGTGCTGAAGGTCTCCGACCCGACCGGCGATGACAACGGTCCCGGCACCTACCAGTATCCGACGGCGTCGGACTTCGCTCCGGGCGGCTTCGACCTCACCGGCCTGCAGGTCAGCCAGACCGGAACCGACGTCTACATCCAGGCGTCGATCAGAAATCTCGTGCCGACATTCGGAAGCTCGTTCGGGGCGCAGCTGCTCGACCTGTACGTCCGCGATCCGGCCGCCGGCAGCAGCTCGGTGAACGCCGCCAACGCAGGGCTCAACTACACGATCAACCCGGCCGACGCCTGGAGTGAGCGGCTCGAGGCACAGGGCTTCGCGCCCACTGTCTGGCTCAACGCCAACGGCAGCTCGCTGGGCGGCGTGCAGCAGGTGGTCGACGACGCCAGCGGTACGATCACGCTGATCGTGCCCCAGTCCGCCTTCGGGACGGTCACCAGCGGCTGGGTCTTCACCGTCGCGCTGACCGGCCAGGACGGCTTCAACGCCGACCAGGCTCGCAGCTTCACGCCGACACCCGGTCCATATACGTTCGGCGTCTGTGCCGCCGGTGACACTGCCACGTTGTGCTCGTCTGATCCAAACCAGGTCCCGAACGTGATGGACACGATCACGCCGCCCGGCGTCTCGCAGGCGACGGAGCTCGACCCGACGGCCGGATCGGTCGCGCTCTCCGGTGTGACCGTGCCCTGATCGGAGCTGTTGGGGGCGGCGGCTTGCTTGCTCGCCGCCCCCTTCGCGGGCGCGCCCGGGATGGCTCGGGCCTACGCCTCCAGCCGCTGTCTGAGCCGGCGCATGTTCTCCGGCATCTCGCGCGCCGCCTGCGGGCGCACCACCAGCGGTACCAGCAGCTTGCCGATCCCATGACCGCTGAAGCCGAGCTCGATCGTCAGGCGCGAGCGGGTGCCGTCGGCGAGCGGCTCAACCGTGACTTCCACCATCGCGCGGATCGGCCCATCGATGCCGCGATCGGCCCAGCGCCGGGGTGGGTCGTACTCGGTGATCTCGGTTGTCACGGCGCGCTCTCCCCCGCCGATCCGTCGAATGGTGGTACACCGCGAGCCGACGTGCGTCTGCGCTCCGTCGAGCGCGCCGCTGATGCAGCCCTGCTGCCACTCGGGCATGTGGCCGGGGTCGGTGACGTAGGCGAAGACCTCGTCGGCGGGGCGTGCGAGCTCGAGTGTTGAGACGATCGGTGCCATCAGGCGCCCACGATCTCCGTGAAGGCGGGCTCTGATTGCAGCGCCGCGAAGTCATCGTCCTTGTGTGCCATCTCGGCGAGGTGCGGCTGGAGTCCGACCGCCTGGCGCAGGTGCTCGAGCGCCAGCTCCTTGCGCCCCGCGAGGCTCTCGAAGCAGGCCGTGTTGTAGAGCATCCCGCCAGCGGGCGGGTTGCTCGCCACCAGCTCCGCGGCACGGTCGGCACCCTCTTCGTAGTCGCCGGACTCCAGCAGCGGCAACAGCGGCGAGAACACCTCCCAGCCGGTCGGGGCGTACGGCTGACCCTCTCGGGCACCGCCGACGACGAACACGGTCGTGCCCGCCTCGCGCGCGAACGCGGTGCGCGTGACACCGGGGCGGGCGTGAATCAGGGTTCTGGCGGGCGCATCGTGGCGTTCGCCGTTCAGCTCGAACTCCGCGTGGCCTGAGATCACGAAGTACAGCTCCTCGCCCGATTCGGGCTCGGATTCGGAGTGTTCGTTGATCAGGCGGTCGCCGTCGGCGCGGGCCGTCATCACGTTCGCCCCGAAGGTGGTGATGCCGAAGTGGTGGCGGACCGGTCGGAACGGACAGCGCCCTTCGATCTCCTCGATCTCCTCAAGCCTTGTGACCGCGTAATCGGGCATCCTCTCGCTCCTGCTCGAAGTGACGCCAGCAAGGTTACGGCCTGGCGGGCGCTCTCAGGCGAGCAGCCGTAGCAGTGCGGTTGCCGTGATCGCGACCACGAACACAAACAGCAGCGAGCGGCCGCGCCACAGGGCCACGGCGCCGAGCGCCACCCCGGCGAGCGTGTGCCAGTCGGCGCTGTAGCGGCGGTTGGCGTCGAACAGGTCGGTGACGATCAGCGCGCTCAGCATCGCGACCGGCAACAGCGACGCGATCCGCTGCACGCGCGGATGGCCGAGCACCGACTCCGGCAACGAGACGCCCACCAGCTTCAGGCAGTAGCAGCCCAGTGAGGCCAGGAGGATCGTCAGCCAGGTGCTCACATCGGGCTCCCCTGCTCCTGCCGCGCGCGCTCGGGCAGCAGTCCGCCGGCGATCGCAACACCGGCCGCGGCGATGATCGGGACGCCTGCCGGCGTGACGGTCACGAGTGCGAGCGCGACGGCGACCGCACCGATCGAAACGGCCGCAGCGCGGGCTCTGGAGATCTGCGGCCACAGCAGCGCCAGGAAGATGGCCGGCGCGGCGGCGTCGAGCCCGAGTGCCGAGGTGTTGATGCTGCTGCCGATCAGCGCCCCCGCGAGCGTCCCGAGATTCCACATGCTGCACAGCGAGATTCCGGTCGACCAGAAGGCGAAGCGGCCGGCGCGCCGGTCGGGCTGCGCGACAGCCATGGCGGTGGTCTCATCGATCACGAAGTGCGCCGTCAGCAGCCGGCCCAGCCCGTGCGGACGGACAATGCCGGCGATCGGCACGCCGTAGAAGGCGTTGCGGACGCCCAGCAGCAGCGCCGCCGCGAGCGCCGCGAACGGCGACCCGGCCACGGCCAGAATCCCGACCAGGGCGAACTGCGACGCGCCGGTGAACATGACCGCGCTGAGTGCCATCGCCTGCAGGACGCTGAGCCCGGCCGCTGCCGCGACCGCCCCGAAGGCCAGGCCGAACATGCCTGCGTAGACCCCGATGCCCGCGGCGCCACGCGTGATCGCGGCGCGCTGTGGCAACGCTTCGGTGGCGGTCTTGGTCGGGCTCAAAGGTCTCACCGCCCTCATGGCAACAGAGTACGGAGTCGGCCCCGCAACCCGATGGCAAATATCGCGCTGAATGACGGCTTATGCGCAATCATCTATCGCGTGGACGCGACCGACCGTCAGATCATTGCCGAGCTCCAGCGAGATGGGCGTCTGTCCAACGTCGAGCTCGCCGAGCGCATCGGTCTCAGCCCCGCTCCGTGCCTGCGGCGCGTGCGGCGGCTGCAGCGCGACGGGGTGATCCTCGGCTACGGAGCCCGGATCGACCCGAGGGCGATCGGCCGGAGCTTCGAGGTGCTCGTCAACGTCGACCTGACGAGCAAGGACCGGGCCACGTTCGAGGCCTTCGAGGCCGCGGTCGCGGCACTGGACGAGGTCACCGAGGTGCGCCGCATGTTCGGGCTGCCGGATTACGTTCTGCGCGTCGCGACCGACAGCATCGAGAGCTACGAGGTGTTCGCCTCGACTCGGCTGGGAGACGCGCCTGGGCTCGCCAAGCTCGACTCACACATCACGATGAAGTTGATCAAGGCCCAGGATCAGCCAAGGCCTCCCCCGGCTGCCTGAGCGGCCCCGCGGGCCGACCCGCCGCCGGCAGCCATGCGCTGCGGGCGCAAGGATCCGGCGGCGGCGAAGGCGGCCACGAACAGGATCGCCAACAGCCAGAGCGATGAGAGCAATCCGACCGACTCGGCCAAAAAGCCGATCACGGGCGGACCGATCAGGCTGGCCTGATAGCCGATCGACGCGGCGACGCTGACCTGCGTGGCGGGATCATCGCCCTCGGCGGCCGCCGACATTCCGAGCGGGAAGCCCATGCTCACGCCGATCGCCCAGAGCACCACACCCGCGGCGACGATCCAGATCGCGTGGCCGAGCACGAACAGCGCGATCCCACAGATGCCGAGGGACGTCGTGTAGCGCAGCATCCGAACACGGCCGAGCCGGTCGACCAGCGGCCCCGCGGCAACGCGTGCCGAGGCCTCGCTGACGGCGAACAGCGTCAGGAACAGGGCCGCGACTGCGGCCGTCTGATGATGGCTCTGCCTGGCAGAGAGGCTGAGCCAATTGTTCGCCGATCCCTCGCCAAACTCGACGCCGAGCAGAACCAGGCCGATCAGCAGCAGGCGCCTGTCATTCCAGCCACGCAGCCACGATCGCAGCTTCGCACGCCAGGGCACCGCAGCCTGCTCCGCCTCGGCCTCCTCGGGCGTCTGCGCCGGGATGTCACGCGCGATCACGAGTCCGACGACTGCGACGAACGCTCCCAGCAGCAGGAACTGGGTTCCAGGCCCGAGGCCACCGGCGGCGCAGGCGGCGCCGATGGCGGCACCGATCGCCGCACCCCCGGACCAGCCCGCGTGCATCAGCGGCAGCAGCGTGCGCCCGGCCGCACGCTCGGCCGCGGCACCCCCGACGTTGATCGAAACATCGAGTGAGCCGAGCCCCAGCCCCACGATCGTGAAGCCGACCGCCACCAGTGGCACCGAGCTCGAGGTCACCCCCACTCCCATCAGCCCCAGTGATGCGGCGATCACGAGCAGTGCGGCGAGCACCGCGCCGCGTCCGCCGAGGCGATGAAGCGCCCAGCGTGCGGCCGTCAATCCGATGATCGAGCCGATCGTCGAGCAGGCGACCAGCACGCCAATCGTGCCCGTGCTGACGCCCAGCTGCGCGCGGATGGCCGGCATCCGCGGTCCCCATGAGGCGACGGTGATCCCGCCGAGCGCAAAGGAGGCGATGATCGCGTTGCGCCACCGCGCCACCGTTCTGGCATTGCCGGCAACGTCTGGACGTGTCCGAGTGTCGCGCGGCAAGATCCGCCAGTTTAGGGCGACGGCCAGCTCGCAAGGCGCAGCGACGCGCTCAGCCGCTCAGTGGGTCGTGATCCGCCAGTAGTAGCCGTCGGGGTCCAGCAGACGGAAGTCACGCAGGCCCCAGGGTTGCTCGGTGATGTCGTCATCCAGCGGCCAGCCGCAGGCGACGATCCGCGCGCGCTCGGCGTCGAGGTCGCCGACCTCGAGGACGAGCTCGACGCCGATCGGCGGGCGGCGTGCACCGTCGGGCACCGTGGCAGCACCAGCGACCGCTCCGATGCGTACCCTGCCGCGTCGCATGTAGACGTAGGGCGACCGCCGCGGGCGCTCGTCGCGCAGCAGCTCGAACGCGAGCACGCCCAGGTAGAAGTCGACGGCGCGATCGAGGTCTGCCGGAAAGATCTCGGCGCGCAGCCGCTCGGACACCGCGACTACCGGGGCCAGGACCCGGCCGCGATCGCGTGGCCACCGTCGGAGGTGATCAGCTGCCCGTTGATGAACGCGCCGTCCGGGGAAAGCAGGAATGACACCAGTGCAGCCGCGTCGGCGGGCTGCCCGGCGCGGCCGAGCGGCGTGCGGGTCGCAGCCGCGCGCTCGACCTCGGGACTCATCCAGCCGGTCTGATTGGGACCGGGATTGACGGCGTTGACGTTGATGCCGAGTGGCCCCAGCTCGGTGGCGGCGGAATAGGTCATCCATTCGATCGCGCCCTTGCTGGCCCCGTAGGCGATCGCGCCCTTCTGCGGCGGCCCGCTGCTGAACAGCACGATCCGGCCGGTCGCGCCCCGCTCACGGACCCGCTCGGCAAAGGCGCGCATCAGCAACAGGAAGCTGCGCACGTTGACGGCCATGTGTCGGTCGATCGATTCGCTTGTCGACTCGAACAGCCCCTGGCCCGCGTCGAATGCATGCGCCAGGACAAGCGAGGTCACCGGGCCGCTGTGTCGCTCGGCGGCCGCCAGCAGCTGGGCCGGCGCGTCCGGCTCGGCGAGGTCGAATTGCAGGTCGCTTGCGACCTGCTCGTCGATGCCCTGATGGTGGTCGGTGTCGTAGGGCGTCCAGCCGGCTGTCACCACGATGTAACCGTCATCACGCAGCCGCTGGGCGACGGTGGCGGCGATGCCGCGGGTGCGGCTGACGCCTGTGACAAGTGCGACCGCCATCAGAGGAGCGTACGCAATCACGTTCATCCGCAAGCTGGTCGCAGTGTGGGAGCGTTACCGTTCCTTTAGAGAAGTCGCGGCTACATCCGGCCATGTCAGCACAGACCAGCACCAACACGCCCGAGGCATACGCCCTCGCGACCGCCGTGATCGCCACCGGTGGCACGATCTCCATGCTCCCCGACCCCGAGTCGGGGCGCCGGCGTCCGCTGCTCACGGGCGCCGACCTCGCCGCCCGCGTGCGCGGGCTCGACGCGCCGCTGGTGCATCTCCAGCCGTACGCGATCGGCAGCGAGGACGCGACCTACGAGCATTGGCTGACGCTGGTGCGAGAGATCGCAGGCCTTTCGGCCGACCACGCCGGCGTCGTCGTCATGCACGGTACCGACACGATGGAGGAGGCTGCCCACTTCATCAATGAGTGCCTGCCGGAGACACCTGTGGCGCTTTGCGGGGCGATGCGGCCTCCCGGCACGCCCGGCTACGACGGTGGCCGCAACCTGCTCGACGCGATCACCGTCGCCCGCGATGCTCACGCGCCGCAGCTCGGAACGGTGGTCGTCATGAACCACGAGGTGCTGCCGGCCTGGGACGTGGTCAAGCGCGACTCGGTGGCCCTGAGCTCCTTTGCCACCCGGCACGGGACGCGGATCGGGACCGTGCATGACCGCCAGCTCCGTCTGTTGTCGCGGCCGCTGGAGTTCAACTGGCTGGGGAGCATCCCCGACTCTGCGCCGGACCCGGATGCGGTTGCGTATGTGCGGCTCTCGGGAAGCCCGGGCCGCCGGCGCTTCAACGAGGCCATCAGCGGAGCCGCCGGCATCGTGATCGACGCGCTCGGCGCCGGCTCAGTACCGGCAGCGGTCCGCGATGACCTGCTCGCCGCCGCGCGCTCGGTGCCGCTGGTGCTCACCACGCGAACCGGCTCCGGACCGGTCCAGGCCGAGGACTCATATCCCCACGCGTGGGATGACCTGCTGGCGGCGGGGATCGCACTTGAGAAACGTCTCGACGGGCCGCGAGCCCGGATCAGGCTCTCGCTGAGCCTCGAGCTCGGCCGGCCCTACACCCCGTTCGAACCTCGCGGATAGGAGCCTGGAGATGGCTGAGTTGCTCATCGAAGACGATCAGCTCGTGCTGCGTTTGACGACCGCCGAGAAGGTCGAGGGCGTTCACGGCGACCTCCACGCACCGCTGAGCGCGGTGAGGGCGATCGAGGTGCTCGACGACGCTCACGCGCCGGTGTGCATCAGTTCCGGGATCAAGATCGGCACACGGATTCCGGGCTTCGTCGAGGTCGGGACGATCCAGGGTCTCAGGCAGCGGCGGTTCGCGGCCGTCCACCACGACACGCCGCGCGGCCTGCGGGTTGAGCTGGCGGACAGCTCGTTCGACGAGTGGATCGTCGGCTGTGCCGACCCCGAAGCGACGGCAGCACAGCTTCGGGGCGTCATCGGCGCTGGCTGACCAGCAGCCGCCGAAGCCGGCTGCTGCTGGCGGTAACCTGCGCGACCGAGATGCAGGATCCGATGCCACTCGGTCGCTACGCCAAATTGCCGCTCTCCGAGATAACGGTGCGCGCCTCGCGCTCGTCAGGTCCCGGCGGGCAGCACGCGAACGTCACCGCCTCGCGGATCGAGGCGGTGTTCGACGTCGAGACCTCGGAAGCACTGAGCCAGACGCACAAGCAGCGGATCATCGGCAAGCTCGGTCCGCGGGTCGTGGCGATCTCCCAGGACGCGCGCAGCCAGGCCCAGAATCGCGAGCTGGCGCTGGGGCGCCTGCAGGAGCGGCTGACGGCGGCGCTCTACGTGGCGCCGCCGCGGCGGCCCACACGCCCCACGCGCGCGTCGGTCGCACGCGGTGAGGAGGGCAAGCGCATCCAGGCCGAGCGCAAGCGCCGGCGCCGTCCCCCGAGCAGCGACGACTGACCGGCCCGGCGTCCGTCGCCGGGCGCCGTTCAGACCGACAGCTCGCGGATCACAGCGTCGGCGAAGAGCCTGCCCCTGCGGGTCAGTTGCACGCTGCCCTCAATGATCACGACGCGGCGGCGGCTCACCTCGAGCTCGGCGGCGAGCGCTCCGGCGGCTGTCAGCGAGGAGAGCGCGAGCCCTCCGCGCTCGCGCAGCCCCAGCATCACGTTCTCAAGCGCGCGCTCGGCACCCGTCAGGACCTCGCGTCCGGCCGCGGGCGAGCGGCCCGCGGCCGTCGCCTGAGAGTAAGCCGCGGGCCGTGGCAGATTCCACCAGCGCACTCCGCCGACGTGCGAGTGCGCGCCCGGCCCGATGCCCCACCAGTCATACGAGCGCCAGTAGCCGATGTTGTGGCGGCAGCGCGCAGCGGCGCTGGTGGCCCAGGAGCTGAGCTCGTACCAATCGAACCCGCGCGCGCTCAGCAGCTCATCCGCGTAGGCGTAGCGACGGGCCTGGTCGGCGTCGTCGGGCGCCGGCAGCCTGCCCGACTGCACCGCCCCACTCATCGCCGTCCCCGGCTCCAGCGTCAACGCATAGGCCGAGATGTGATCGGGCTCGGACGCCAGTGCCGCATCGAGCGTTCGCGCCCAATCCGCGTCTGTCTCGCCCGGGGTGCCGTAGATCAGGTCAAGCGACACGTGCTCGAAGCCGGCCTCACGGGCCTCCGCAGCCGCGGCGGCCGCGCGGCCCGGCGTGTGGACGCGATCGAGCGTGCGCAGTACGTGCGGCGCCGCCGACTGCATCCCGAGCGAGATCCGCGTGAAGCCACCGGCGTGAAGCGCGCGCAGCAGCTCAGGATCGGTCGACTCCGGGTTTGCCTCGGTGGTCACCTCGGCCCCCACGACAAGCCCGAAGGCGTCCCGCACGCCGTCGAGCAGGCGCAGCAGATCCGTTCCGATCAGCGTCGGCGTGCCGCCGCCAATGAAGACCGTGCTGACCTGCCGGTCCCCCAGTTCGCCACGTGCATACGCGATCTCGCGCAGCGCGGCCGCGAGATACTCGGAGGGCTGGGCGGCACTGCTCGGCACATACGTGTTGAAGTCGCAGTAACCGCAGCGCGCGGCGCAGAAGGGCACATGGATGTAGATGCCAAGCGGCGTCTGGGCGGCTTCCATACGCCAATGATGGCTGGTGGCGAGCCGTCAGGGTGAGCTCTTAGGGTTCATGACTGGTCTTAGCCGCTGAGCACACGGTCGGGCGGGCCGCTCCGCGCCTGCGACCCTCCGCCTGGGCGCGGGATCCACGCCCACAGTGCGCCGGCGGCCGCCAGCCCTACGCAGCCGCTGGCGGCGATCCCGAAGCCGAGCCCGGCGATTCCCGTCGCGGCGGAGAGGACCAGTGGCCCCACCGCCGCACCGGCATCGGAGAGCTCGCGCCACACGCCGAGGAAGGTGAGCCGTCCGACCGACGGGGAGACATCGGCCGCCAGCGTCATCACGATCCCTGACCCGATCCCATTGCCGAAGCCCAGCAGCATCGAGACCAGCACCAGCGGTAGCAACCCGTGTGTCAGCGGCATCAGCAGGAACGCGAGCGCCATGATCACGACGGACGGGACCGCGACCCAACGGCGGCCACGCAGGTCCATCACCTTGCCCGCCGGGTAGAAGGTCAGGGCGTCGATCGCGCCGGCGATGCCGTAGATGATCGAGGCGTCAGTCGGCGACAGGCCGATGTGGCTGGCCCACAGCGGGATGACGCTCTGCCGCGACTGGCGGATGGCCTGCAGCAGCAGCACGCCCGTCCCCAGTGTGAGGAACAGGCGCCAATGCGACCTGATCACACCCAGCGTGGTCACGCCCGCAGATGCCTGGCGGTGTTCCTCGCCGAGTTCGAGGTCGGGGACGCGGTGCACGATCAGGCCGGCGACGACGGTCGCCGCCAGGCTGACGTAGTAGGCGCCGGGGATCCCGATCAGCCTTATCGCCCCGGCTCCCAGGAAAGGTCCGGCGAAGATCCCGACGCGCATCCAGCCGCCGAGTGCGGACAGCGCCCGCGCCCGCATGTGCGGCGGCACCATCTCCGTCAGGTAGGCCTGTCGGGCGAGGTTGTAGACCGAGCTAGCGCCACCAATCAGCGTCACTCCGGATCCGTAGACTGCTAGCGACCAGAGCGAGTGGCCGAGGTCGATCAGGCAGAGGAGCAGGCCTGCCGCCGTGATCACCGCGGCGATCAGCATCGCGCGACGCTCCCCCAGGCGCGTGGCCAGAACGCCTGCCGGGATGTTCGTGACGAGCGAGCCGATCCCGATCAGCGCACCGATGAGGGCAGCGCCGGATGCATTCGCTCCGCGTGCGAACGAGGAGGCGACGATCACGGGCAGCATCGCGCCCTGCGCGATCCCGAAGAGCGCCGCGGGCGCGTAGGCGGCGACCGCGACAGAGCGCAGCCGGAATTCCCCGGGATCATCCGCAAGAGGACCCACACGCCCAGCTTGGCAGGCGGCCCGCGGACACGTCGTTGTCAAAGCATGCGCCGCAAACGGCTCACAGGATCCACACTCTGGGTATTAATTCCTGGGATGCTCGGCCTCCCAGACCAGATCACGGCGCTGCTGTTCGACCTCGACGGCGTGCTCACACAGACCGCAAAGGTCCATGCCGAAGCGTGGAAGCAGACCTTCGATCAATTTCTGCGCGAGCGCGCGAAGCAGAACGGCGATGAGTTCGTCGCGTTCGACAAGGTCTCCGACTACGACGAGTACGTCGACGGCAAGCCGCGCGAGGACGGCGTCCGCTCGTTCCTCGCATCCCGCGGGATCCGGCTCCCGGAGGGTGATCCTGAGGACCCGCCCGACGCCCAGACGGTCCAGGGGGTCGGCAACAACAAGAACGAGCGTGTACTGAGGCTGATCCACGACGACGGCGTCCAGCCGTACGAGGGCTCGGTGCGGTACGTCCGGGCCGCCAAGCAGGCAGGCCTGAGCCGGGCGGTGGTCTCCTCGAGCACCAACTGCCATGACGTCCTGGTCGCAGCCAGGATCGATGACCTGTTCGACACGGTCATCGACGGCGTCGTCGCGCACCGCGAGCATCTGCTCGGCAAGCCGGCCCCGGACATCTTCCTCGCCGGTGCCAGGGCGCTCGGTGTGGAGCCGGCCCACGCCGTTGTGTTCGAGGACGCACTGGCGGGCGTGGCCGCAGGACGCGCCGGTGATTTCGGCTACGTGGTCGGGGTGGATCGCGTCGGCCAGCGCGACGCGCTCACCTCGCACGGGGCCGATGTGGTCGTCGAGGATCTGGCGGAGCTGCTCAGCTCGTGATCCGGCAGCCGGCATTTGAGGTGGACCCGTGGAGCTTGCGTGAGACGGAGCTCGACCTGAAGCGCATGGCCCAGGCGGAGTCCGTATTCGCGCTCTCCAACGGCCACATCGGTCTGCGCGGGAACCTCGACGAGGGCGAGCCTCACGGCCTGCCGGGGACATATCTGGGCGGGTTCTGGGAGGCACGGGCGCTGCCCTCCGCCGAGCCCGGCTACGGCGATCCCGAACAGGGCCAGGCTGTGGTGAATGTCACGAACGGGAAGATCATCCGGCTGCTGGTGGGCGACTCACCATTCGACGTGCGGTACGGAACGCTGGTAGGCCACGAGCGTGTGCTCGACCTGCGTGACGGCGTGCTCCACAGGACGGCCGAGTGGGCCTCCCCGTCGCACCAGTCCGTCCGGGTGCGCTCGACCCGCCTGGTCTCGCTCTCCCAGCGTTCGATCGTCGCGATCAGCTATGAGGTGGAGCCGGTCGACAGGGCCGTGCGGGTCGTGCTGCAGTCGGAGCTGATCGCAAACGAAGAGCTCCCCGCCCGCGGTTCCGATCCACGCGCCGGCTCCGGCGCGGCACAGCCGTTGCAATCGGAGCTGTACGAGAGCACCGACACACGGGCGGTGCTGGTCCACCGCACCGCCACAAGCGGGCTGCGCGTGGCCGTCGCGATGCGCCATGAGCTCTCCGGCCCAGATCAGCTGGAGTCCTCGGTCGAGGCCTTCGAGGACGTCGCCCGCCTCGTCGTCGGGGCGACGCTGGAGCCGGGTGAGACGCTGCGCATCGTCAAATATCTGGCTTACGGCTGGTCCCGTGTGCGCTCGACGCCGGCGCTGCTCGATCAGGTCTCGGCCGCCCTCTCCGAGGCGCATGCGACGGGCTGGGACGGCCTCCGTGCGGAGCAGCGCCAGTACCTGGACGAGTTCTGGGATCGCGCCGACGTTGAGATCGAGGGGGATCCGGAGCTGCAGCAGGCGACGCGCTTCGGGATGTTCCATGTGCTCCAGGCTGGAGCCCGAGCCGAGCAACGGGCGATCGCTGCCAAGGGACTGACCGGCTCTGGTTACGACGGTCACACCTTCTGGGATACCGAGGCGTTCGTCCTGCCGATGCTGACCTACACGCTGCCGCAGGCGTCCGCCGACGCGCTGCGGTGGCGCCATCGGACGCTCGACCGCGCGCAGGCTCGCGCGGCCCAGCTCGAGCTCGAGGGCGCGGCCTTCCCGTGGCGCACCATCCACGGTGAGGAGTGCTCGGGCTATTGGCCCGCGGGTACGGGAGCGTTCCACATAAACGCGGACATCGCCGCGGCCGTGATCCGCCACCACAAGGCGACGGGCGACGAGGCCTTTGACCGCGACGTCGGCGCTGAGCTCTTGATCGAGACCGCACGGCTATGGCATTCATTGGGTCACCGCGACGCGCACGGCGGCTTCCGGATCGACGGTGTCACCGGCCCTGACGAGTACAGCGCCATCGCCGACAACAACATCTACACCAACCTGATGGCGCAGCGGAATCTCCGCGCGGCTGCCGCTGCTGCCGAGCGCTATCCGGAGATCGCGCACAGGCTCGGCGTCGACCAGGAGGAGACGGCCGGCTGGCGTGATGCCGCCGCGGCCGTGCTGGTGCCTTACGACGAGCACCTCGGCGTGCACCCGCAGGCCGAGGGCTTCACCGAGCACGAAGTCTGGGACTTCGATGGCACCGGGCCCGAGCAGTACCCGTTGCTGCTGCACTTCCCCTACTTCGACCTGTACCGCAAACAAGTCGTCAAGCAGGCCGACCTGGTGCTTGCGCTGCACGTCTGCGGCGACTCGTTCACCGCCGCGCAGAAGCTCGCCGACTTCGACTACTACGAGCCGCTCACGGTCCGCGACTCATCGCTGTCAGCGTGCACGCAGGCGGTGGTCGCGGCCGAGGTGGGCTATCTCGGGCTCGCCTACGACTACTTCCGTGAGGCAGCGCTGATGGACCTTGACGACCTCGAGCACAACGTCCGTGACGGGGTTCACATCGCCTCGCTCGCCGGCGCCTGGTCGGCGGCTGTCGCCGGCTTCGGCGGCATGCGCGACGAGGGCGACGTACTCAGCTTCAGCCCGAGGCTGCCGCAGGAGATCTCCCGGCTCAGGTTCCGGCTCTGCTACCGGGGATCGACGTTCGCGGTCGAGATCCAGCCGTCAAGCGCGACCTACAGGCTGCTCTCAGGCGAGCAGCTCGAGCTCGGCCACTACGGCAGCGCCGTGCTCCTCACCCAGGACGGGCCCGCGACGTTGCCGATTCCCCGCAGCGTCCAGCGCGAGCCGCCGCCGCAACCCGTGAATCGGGGGCTGCAGCATCAGCAGTGAAAGGCTGCTCAGAGCGTCGGCAGCCAGCCGTGGTGCGCACCATGCACCTCGACGTAGCCGCGACCGGCCTCCGAGAGCGGCGGCTCATGCTGCCCGTAGATCCGCAGCTCCTCGATCCCGGCATCGCTGCTGCGCAGGATGATCGCCCGCTCGTACGGGCCGCGCCGGCCGAAGTCGGTCAGCTCGTAGGTCGCCGAGACCTGGGCGAGCCAGACCCCCAGCTCGGCATTCCACTCGGACTCGAGCTCGTGCCGGGTGGCGCGGAGCCCGTCCAGGAAGGCGCCGAGCACCTCCCGTACGCGTACGCGTCCCTCCGCCCGCTCGCCGAAGACCGTTGTCAGCAGGCCGTCGGCCGCGAACTGCGCGACGGCGCCGTCGAGGTCGAGCTCGTCGAGCGCGCGCAGTACCGCCTGGATCGGCGAGTCGGCCACGCGAGGAAGGCTAAAGGATGCGGCGCCACATGACTATGTGCGGGCCGATCTGCGGCTCGTCCCAGACCTCGCCCCACGGCTCCATGCCGCCGCGCCGATACAGGCCGCGCGCCGTCACGCGGGCGTTGCACCAGAGGATTCCGCCACCGGCGGCGGCGATGTGAGCCACGATCCCCGCCAGCACCGCCGAGCCGACACCGAGGTTGCGCACCTGCGGATCGGTGGCCATCCCGCGCAGCCGCCAGCCTCGTCGCGACGAGGCGTCGAACGGAGGCGGCTCCGGCGTGATCCGACCCACGCCGAGAACCTCATCGTCCGGCGTGACCGCGCCGAAGGCGACCGTGGTCAGGAGATGGTCGTCCGGCATGATGAACGGGTCATCCGCGGGCAGATACGGCCGCAGCACCGCCTTGCGCAGCGCACGCGTGCGCTCCACCGGCACCCGCCCGACGGTGTACTCGATCGCCTCCATCGAAGATCAGCCGGCCCTGAACGGCAGCTGGGCCTCCTCGGTCCAGCGCCGCCCGTCGAACAGGTACAGCTGCGCGGCATCGACCTGCACGCTGATCGGAAGCAGCGGCCGCAGCGCCTCCTCCACCTGATGGAAGACCTTCGGCGGCCGCGAGGTGGTGACCGTCAGATGCGGGACTACCTGCTTCTCTCTGCCGGCGTAGGGCTTGACCTCGGGCCAACGTGCCGTCAACGCGTGGGTAAGTGCAATGAACGGCTCGGCGGGCTCGGGCACGAGGTAGAGCACGTGTGGAAAGCGAGCCGTCCGCGCGAACGTGACGTCGAACCGATCGACCGAGGCGCAGAGCTCTCGCAGCGCCGGCAGCGCGCCCCCGTCCCCGAGTTGCTGGCGCAGCAGGAACGGCACGATCACGGTTACGTGGGGGCGGATCCCGTTGGGCTTGCGCGGCAGGCCGAAGCGGCCCCGCAGAGCATCGATCTGCTGGTCGAAGGCGGGCACCCGCACGACCACCGCCGAATCCCAGGGAAGATCACGGGCCACGCGCGACATGCAGCCGATCCTAGACCAGGCGGCGCGCCCGTCCGTGAGCATCCCTAGCCTCGTCGGAGTGGGTTGGGCGCGCACATTCGGCTTGGGACGGGCCGCACTGAGCGTGCGAAGGCTCGTCGGCTCCGCCGGCGGCCCACGGCTCATCGGGGCCGGCATGCTCGACGCGGCCGGCACCGGGCTGCTGATCCCGCTGACGGTGCTCTTCTTCGTGATCCACGTCGGCCTGCCGGCACACCTCGTCGGCCTGGGCATGAGCATCGGCGGCGTGCTCGCGATGGTGCTGGCTCCTATCGGTGGCCACCTGGTCGACCGCTTTGAGGCCAAGCGCGCACTGATCTGCGCCTGGTTGCTCGGCTGCGTGGCCGTGGCCTGCTACGCGGTGGTGCGTCGCTGGCCGGAGATCATCCTGGTGATCACCGCGGTTGGGTTCGCGGGAAACGTCAGCGGCACCGCCCGCTCGACGCTGATCGCCTCGATCGTCGATCGCTCCGAGATCTCGCGGGTCATGGCGATCCAGCGATCCTTCCGCAACGTCGGCTACGGACTGGGCGGCCTGCTGGCAACCGTCGCGCTGGCCGTGGGCAGCGCCGGATTCGTGGGTGCGATCGTCGTCGATGCCGTGAGCTTCGTGCTGGCCGCGCTGCTGATCGCCGGTCTCATCGTGCCGGCCGCGGTCGCGGCCCGGCCGGATCCCGATGCAGATACCGTGACCGTGCGCTCGGTGCTCGGCGACCGCCGCTACATGGCGCTGACCGCGCTGGATGCGCTGATCGCCTTTCACCAGATCGCGCTGCAGGTCGCGTTGCCTCTGTGGGTGGTCCTCTACACCCACGCCCCCAGGGCACTCGTGGGCCTGCTGTTCACGCTCAACACCGTCGTTGTCGTCGTTGCTCAGGTGCATGTCTCCCGCGACGTGCGCAGCCTCGCCGACGCCGCACACACATACGTGAGAGGCGCGCTCTCGATCATCGGCGCGGGCGCGCTGTTCCTGGCCTCCCACTACCTTGGGGCGGCACCGGCGGTCGTGCTGCTCGTGCTGGGCGCGGTGCTGATGACCGCGGCGGAGATGTATTGCTCGGCCGCCGATTGGGTCGTCAGCTTCGGACTCGCCGATGACAACCACCGCGGGAAGTACCTAGCGGTCTACTCGATGGGCGACGCGCTCGGGGACGCCCTGGGCCCATCCGTGACGACGGCGCTCACCTCGATCGGCGCGATACCGGTGTGGCCCGTGATTGCAGCGGTCGTCGCCTGTGGTTCGCTCGCCTCCGGCGCGATCGCGCGCTCGGCAGCAGGGCACGAGCCTGCTGCCGACTCGGAGGTCGCGCCCGCCCTCTAAGGGCTCACGAACCGACAACGCTTGGGATGCGGCCGAGCGCCTCGTGAATCAAACCCGGCAGCGTGCGCTGCTCACCCGCGGCGAGCCAGCGATCGAAGCCCACCCGGAATCCGGCCATGCCCAGCTCGGCGGTCATGCTCGCGTCGGGCTCGTCGACGCCACGCAGGCGCAGCGCCTGGGCCATCGCCGCGGTGATGTCGGCGATCTTGATCAGCTCACGCTCGCGCAGTGCCGGGTTGACGCTGACGATTGCCTGGCGCGCCGAGGCGAAGTCGCGGCCGACGCGCTCCTCAAGCGAAGCGCCCGCCGCCTGCGCGGCGATCGTCACGGCCTGCAGCGCACTCATCGAATCGAGCGCCTCCTCGAGCCTGCCGACGAACGCGTCCCGGAACTCATCGCCACCGCTGAATAGCACCTCACGTTTGTCGCTGTAGTGGCGGAAGAAGGTGCGCTCGGTCAGGCCGGCACGCTCGGCGATCTCGGCCACGGTCGTCTGCTCGTATCCGTGTTCGCTGAACAGCTCCATCGCCGCCTTTACGAGCCGGCCCTGCGCGTCTGGTTCCCAACGTGCCATACCGCAAGAATAGTAGTGATGTCAGCAACTGTCATGGTCCTGCTAGCCTGATGTCAGTTTCTGTCATAACTAGATCGGAGGACTCATGCGTGTCTTCGTAACCGGCGCGTCGGGCCACGTTGGCTCGGCCGTCATCCCAGAACTTCTGCAGGCTGGCCACGAGGTCGTGGGCCTTGCCCGCTCGGATCAAGCCGCCGCCAAGATCGAAGCCGCCGGTGCCACCGTGCGGCGCGGCTCGCTCGACGACCTCGAACTGCTCGCCGGCTCGGCCCGCGAGTCAGACGCCGTCATTCACCTGGCTTTTCGCCACGATTGGATGGTGACCGGCGACTTCGACGGCGCAGTCAAATCCGACCTCGACGCGACCATCGCGATCGGTGAGGCGCTGGCCGGATCCGGCAAACCGCTAGTCACGACCTCGGGCACCGGGATGCTCGCGATGGGCGGCATCACCGGCCGCCTCGGCACCGAACAGGATGTGATCGAGGGCGGGCCGCGCGTCGACGCCGAGAATTATGTGATCGGCCTGGCCGGCCAGGGCGTGCGCTCAGCGGTTGTGCGGCTTCCCCCGACCGTGCACAGCGATCTGGACCACCACGGATTCGTGCCGACGCTGATCAACATCGCACGGGAGAAGGGATACGGCGCCTACATCGGCGAGGGTGACAATCGTTGGAGCGCCGGGAACACACGCGACGCCGGCCATCTCTACCGGCTCGCGGTCGAGTCGGCCCCCGCCGGATCGCGCCTTCACGCCGTCGGCGATGAGGGCGTTCCCTTCCGTGAGATCGAGGAGACGTTCGGCCGCATGCTCGGGCTTCCGGTCCGCAGCATCGCTCCCGAAGGGGCCGAGGAGTACTACGGCTTCCTCGCGCGCTTCGCCGCCATGGACAGCCCGGCCTCAAGCGCGCTCACGCGTTCGCTGCTCGGATGGGAGCCGAGCCGGCCGGGCCTGATCGCCGATCTCGAGCTCGGCCACTACTTCAAGCCCTGAACGAGACCCGACGGCAAGCCCGCGCATCAAGGAAGACGCGCATTCGTGCCAGGCACGGCAGTTGCCCCATGCTCCCCTCGCGCACGTCCATGCTGTCATGCTGCCAGCTCTCCATTTTATGGCTGCAGCCCACCCAGACCTCAGCGCGATCCCGATCTTCGACGGGCACAACGACGCGCTCACCGCCGCCAACCACGCGACCCTCGCCGCTGGTGGGGGCGACGGTCACCTCGACCTGCCGCGCATGCGCGCCGGCGGTGTCCGCGGCGGCATCTTCGCCGTCTTCACCGAGTCCGACGAGGACCAGGGAGACCCGGAGCCGCAGCCCGATGGCAGCTACGCGCGTCCGCTCGCGCCGCCCGTCACGCTGGCGGACGCCGCCGCTGCCAGCGCCGTCGCGGCCGGGCGCCTGTTCGCGCTCGAGCGTCAGGGCGTGGTGCGGATCGCCCGCACGGCGGCGGACCTCGATGCAGCGGCGAGCGACGGCGGCCCACCCGTCGCGGTGCTGCACCTCGAGGGCGCCGAGGCGATCGACACCGGGCTCGAGAGCCTCGAGACCTGGTACGCGGCCGGGCTGCGGTCACTGGGCCCGGTCTGGAGCCGCCCCAACGCCTTTGCCCACGGCGTGCCGTTCGTGTTCCCGTCCTCTCCGGACACCGGCCCCGGGATCACCCCCGCCGGAGCCGATCTCGTCAAACGCTGCTCCGAGCTCGGCATCGTCATCGACCTCAGCCACATGAACGAGGCGGGCTTCTGGGACGTGGCGAAGCTCGACGTCGGGCCGCTGACCGTCAGCCACGCGGGCGTGCACGCGATCTGCCCGGCCTCGCGCAACCTGACCGACGCCCAGATCGACGCCGTCGGCGCCTCCGGCGGGCTGATCGGCGTCGTCTTTGCGTGCTTCTTCCTGCGCCCGGACATGGGCAACGACCCCGACACGCCCCTCTCCCTGATCGTTGAGCACGTGCGCTACATCGCCGAACGGATCGGTGTCGAGCACGTTGCCTTCGGCTCCGACTTCGACGGCGCCACGATCCCCACGGCGCTCGGCGACGTCGCCGGCTACCCGAAGCTGCTCGCCGCGCTCGCCGACGACGGCTTCAGCGCCGCGGAGATCCGCGCGATCGCCTGGGACAACTGGCGGCGTGTCCTGGACCGCTGGTGGCGTTAATGGCTCGCGGCCGGAGGGCTGGCCGCCAAAGCAAGGCGGCCAGCTTGGGGTTCACGACGACGTTATTGGCGGCCTTGACGGCGTCTGGACGCACATGGGTGCATCCGTCTCGCGGCAGGTACCACGGTACCTGCCTTGCGAAACGGTCTTCCCATGCACGCCCAGCCATTCGTCAAATCCTGCCACTGACGTCGTCGTGAACCCCGATCACATCAGCGGTGTAGCACGCCCTCGCGCGCGAATGGGGCGAGCGTGGGCTCCTTCACCGGGGCGTCGCCGAGCGCCTCGTCGATCGCCGCGAGCACGTCGGCGGAGAGCTCGATCCCGGATGCCGAGGCGTTGGCATGAACCTGCTCGGGGCGGGAGGCGCCGACGATCGCCGAGGCCAGCTCGGGGCGACGCAGCACCCAGGCGAGCGCCAGTTGCGGCAGCGTCAGGCCCTCACCCTCCGCGATCGGCCGCAGGCGCTGCACCGCCTCGAGCGCCGCGTCGCTCATCACCAGGTGCATTGCGTTGCTCATCTCGTCGCTGGCGGCGCGTGAGTCCTCGGGCAGCGGCTCGCCGGGCGTGTACTTCCCGGTCAGCACGCCCTGCGCGAGCGGTGACCAGACGATGTGGGAGATGTCGTAGCGACGGCACACCTCGAAGAGCTCAGCCTCCGGCGCCTGCCAGAGCATCGAGTACTGCGGCTGTGAGGAGACGAACAGGTCGGGCCCGGCGATCTGCACCGCGGCCTCGATCTGCTCCGGCGTCCACTCGCTGAAGCCGAGGTAGCGGGCCTTGCCCTGGCTGACGACCAGCTGCAGCGCCTCGATCGTCTCCTCGATCGGCACCTCGGTGTCGAAGCGGTGCGCCTGGTACAGATCGACATAATCGACCTGCAGGCGCGCCAGCGAGGCGTCGACCTGCTTGGCGATCTGGGTCGCCGCCAGGCCCTGATCGGTGGGGTCGTCGGACATCTGGCCGTTGACCTTCGTGGCGAGGATGTATGACTCGCGCGGGTGCTTGGCGAGGATCTCGCCCCAGGCCGTCTCGGCGGCGCCGCGGCCGTAGACGTTGGCGGTGTCGAAGAAGTTGATCCCAGCCTCGAACGCCGCCTCGGTGCACGCGAGCGTCTGCTCGAACTCGATCCCGCCGGCGTAGGTCAGCCACGCGCCGAGCGAGATCTCCGAGACTTCGAGATCAGAGCTGCCGAGTTTGCGGTATCGCACTGGATGCCTCCTTGTGTCATTTGGGGCTTATGAAGGTCATTGCCCGTTCCGCCAGCGCAGTGATCGTCAAGCTCGGATTCGCACCGACGTTGGCAGGCACCGCCGCCCCGTCGCAGACCAGCAGGTTCTGGTAGCCGAACACGCGATGCTCCGCGTCGACGACGCCGCTGTCGGGCCCCGAGCCGATCACGGCGCCCCCGAGGATGTGAGCGGTCAGCGGGATCCCGAGCACCGCCTCGGTGACGCCCGAGTACGGGGTGCCGCCTGTGCGCCGCGCGAACCAGCGGGCGGCGTCGTAGGCCGCCGGGATGCTGTCGGGGTTCGGGTGCAGGGGATCCTGCTGCGTCGTGAGCATCACCGCGCCGTTCGGAAGCCGGCGCTTGACCTTCAGGCGCATCGAGTTGTCGAGCGACTGCATCACCAGCAGGATGATCGTCTTGTGCGACATGCCGCGGATCCTGAACACGCCGAGCGCCTCGCGCGGGTGGCGCATGACCGCCAGCAGGAAGTGCAGCGGCCTGGTTCCGCGCCCTCCGGCGGTGACCATCAGCTGACGCAGCAGGCCCTGGGTGTCGCCGCCATGTCCGTAGGTCACAACCTCGATGTGCGTGTCGGGATCGGTGTAGATGCTGGACGTGATCGCGACCGATTCGCTGAAGTCCCAATCGGAGTCCTTCGGCGCGGTCACGGAGATGATCGCCTCGCTATTGGTGCGCACGGTGTGCCCGAGCCGCTGCGAGATCCGCGGCAGCGAGCCGTTCAGCCGGCAGCGCTGCAGCAGCCGGTTGGTGCCCAGCGCCCCCGCCGCGACGATCACTCCGCGGGCGCGCGCGCTTGCGCGCCCGCGTCGCAGGAGCGCTCCGGAACGCTCGTGCGTTACCTCGTAGCCGTCGGCACCAGTGCCTTCGCCGAGCGGGCGGATGTCGGTCACCATGCGCTCCGAAAGGATTCTGACACCGAGCTTCTCGGCGAACCACAGGTAGTTCTTCATCAGCGTGTTCTTGGCCCCGTGGCGGCAGCCGATCATGCAGGCGCCGCAGCGCAGGCAGCCGGTGCGCTCGGGGCCCGCACCGCCGAAATACGGGTCGGGCACGGTCACGCCCGGCTCGCCCAGGAACACCCCTACCGGCGTGCGCTCGTAGGTCTCCCTCACACCGATCGACTCACCGTACTCACGCAGCAGCACGTCGGCGACGCCGTCGCGGTCGTAGGTCTCGACGCCGAGCATGCGCTCGGCCTCTGCGTAGAAGGGCTCGAGCTCGGTCGCCCAGTCGGCCAGGCCCGACCACTGCGGGTTGTCGTAGAAGCCGGGGCGCGCGCGGTAGAGGGTGTTGGCGTAGCCGAGGCTGCCGCCCCCGACTCCGCAGCCCGACAGCACGAACACGTCCCTGAAGATGTTGAGCCGCAGGATGCCCCTCATTCCCAGCTGCGGGGCCCAGTTGTAGCGCCGGAAATCCGCCGTCTGCTCGGCGAAGTCCTGGTCTGCGAAGCGCCGCCCGCATTCGAGCATGGCGACGCTGTACCCCTTCTCCGCCAGGCGCAGGGCGCAGACGCTGCCCCCGAAGCCCGAGCCGATCACGAGCCAGTCGTAGTCGAAGGCGGTCATCTCGGGGCGGCTACCCCTTCGGCGTCAGCAGCACCACTGGGATCTTGCGCGTGGTGTTCTTCTCGTAGTCCCCGAATTGCGACGCGCGCGCTGCCTGCGCGTTGTAGATGCGGTCACGCTCCTCGCCCTGCGCCTCGCTCGCGACCACCTCGATCGTCTCCCCACCGATCTCGATGCGGGCATCGGGATGCGCGAGCACGTTGTGGTACCAGCTCGGGTGCTCGGGGGCGCCGCCCTTGGAGGCGAAGATCGCATAGCGGCCGCCGTCCTCCAGATACGCGAGCGGCGATACGCGATCCGCTCCCGACTTTGCCCCCGTGTGATGCAGCAGCAGCAGCGGCATCGACTCGAACATGCCGCCAACCTGGCCATCGTTCTCACGGAACTCGTTGATCACCTGCGTGTTGAAGTCAGCCATCGACATCGCGATCTCACTCCTCGTAGATGGTGGTTTGCCCTGCGCTGACATGATCCTCGCATGCTCCGGAAGGTGACCGCCACGCGCTACGTGACGCCGCTGCGTGAGGGCGGCTCGCTGCCGGGCCTGGTGGAGGCCGACGACGACGGCCTCTACGTCGTCAAGTTCCGCGCCGCCGGCCAGGGCCTGAAGGCGCTGGTGGCCGAGGTGATCGTCGGTGAGCTCGCGCGCACCGCCGGCCTGCGTGTGCCGGAGATCGTGCTCGTGGAGCTGCAGGTCGAGCTCGGGCGCACGGAGCCCGATCCCGAGATCAACGAGCTCGTGACCGGCAGTGCCGGCCTCAACTGCGGGATCGACTTCCTACCGGGCGCGCTCGACTACAACCCGGCCCGCCCCGGCGAGATGGAGGCCATGGAGGCGTCGCAAATCGTCTGGTTGGACGCCTTCACGACAAACGTCGACCGCACGCCGCACAACCCGAACCTGCTGGTCTGGCACCGTCGCACGTGGATGATCGACCACGGCGCCGCGCTCTACCAGCACCACGCGGGACGGGAACTCGTCGCCCGCGCGCGCGAGCCGTTCCCGCTGATCGCCGAGCACGTGCTGCTGCCGCTGGCCACGGATCTCCGTGCTGCCGATCAGCGCCTGGCGGCCGCGCTCGACCGCGATGCCGTGGCCGCGGCGGTGGGGCTCGTGCCCGATGACTGGCTCGGAACTGACACTGCCGGCGCCCGTGCCGAGTACGTTGCATACCTGTGCGCGCGGCTCGAGGCCCCGCGCAACTTCGTCGATGAGGCGGAGGCCGCCCGTGGCGCCTGAGCCATTCCAATACGCGGTCCTGCGGGTGGTGCCGCGCGTCGAGCGTGAGGAGTTCCTCAATGTCGGCGTGATCGTCTTCTGCCGGACACGCCAATATCTTGCGGCGCGGATCGCGCTTGATCCGCGCCGCATCCGGGCGCTCGCCCCGGACATCGACCTCGACGCCGTGCGCGAGCATCTCGACGCCCGCGTGCGGATCGCCGCCGGTGACGCCGACGCGGGCCCGATCGCCGCGCTCTCGCAGTCGGAGCGCTTCCACTGGCTGGTGGCTCCCGCGAGCACAATCATCCAGACCTCATCGGTCCACAGCGGCCTCTGCGACGAGCCCGAGGCGGTGCTCGATCGGCTGTTCGGCCAGCTCGTTACGGTCGATGCGTAAGTAGACTGCGGCTCATGCCGAAGCAACAGCGCGCCATCCGCATCGAACAGAAGGGCCAGCTCAACGCGATGCAGGCTCTCGAATCCCGCAGCGACGAGGAACTCGAGTCCGAGACGCGGCATCGCGCCGCTGCGCAGGCGATCCTCGGCGCACGCGCCGCCGAGAAGTACGACGCCAAGAAGGCGCGTGAGCACTTCTCCAGGGCGCTGGCGGCGGCGCGGCCGCAGGAGCGCATGCAGCTACGCCGCATGGCCGACGCCTCGCTGGCGCTGGCCGAGCGCCGCGCCGGTGATCTCAAGGCCGCGACCGAGCGCCTCGGCGTCGAGGCGCCGAGCTCCCGTCAGCTGTTCGTGCTGCGGCTCTTCGGCCTGATCGCACCCCCGTCGAGCGCCGGCATCATCGCGCGCCTGCGCGGCATCCTGATCCTGATCGTTGCCGTGATCGCGATCCTCGGGCTCGGCTTCGGGATCGTCGAGGGCATTGGCCAGGCCGCGGGCGGGATCTCACTCGACCTCGCGGTCTTCTACGGCCTCGCGCTCGTGGTCGTCGTGATTGTCGGGCTGGTGATCTGGGGCCGCAGACGCCAGCGGGCGGCGGTGGCCAAGCGCGCGGAGCAGTCCGCCGCGCGCGGTGGCGGCCGCTGAGCCTGCCCCCCACGGGGCCCGGCTGACGTGTGCGGCCGCTACTCGCTGACGCCCGTCGACCCGGCGGCGCTGCGCGCCCGCTTCCCGATCGGTGAGTCACTGGCGGCCGAGCCGCCGTACTTCAACATCACGCCGGGGAGTGACGTGCTCTCCGTCACCACCGATAGAGCGGGCACGCCGCGCGGCGAGCGCCTGCGCTGGGGACTGGTGCCGAGCTGGGCCAAGGACACCAGAACGGGCTTCAAGATGATCAATGCGCGGGCCGAGACGCTGGCGGAGCGTCCCGCCTACCGCAGCGCGCTCGAGCGTTTCCGCTGCCTGATCCCGGCCGACGGCTTCTACGAGTGGCAGCAGCTTACCGGCGAGAAGCGCAAGCAGCCTTTTCACATCACCACGACCGCGGGCGGGCTGTTCGCGTTTGCCGGGCTCTGGTCCGTCTGGCGCCGCGGCGAGCCCGAGGAGCTGCGCAGCTGCACGATCATCACCACCGCGGCTAACGCGGCGGTCGCGCCGATCCACGACCGCATGCCTGTGATCCTGCCCCGTGAGGCCGAGGAAGCCTGGCTCGCGCACGAGACGCCGGCGCCGTTGCTCGCGCGGCTGCTCTCCGGTCTGCCGGCGGAGCAGATGGCGTCGCGCCCGGTTGGGCCGGCGGTCAACGACGCGCGCTACGACGGTCCCGAGTGCCTGTCCAATCCGCCGCCGCCCGCGCAGGAGACGCTCTTCGCCCGGTGATCCGGAGCTCAGCCGGGGATAATCGCCCCGTGGCCCTCTCCCCTCTATTGACCGCCTACGAGCAGGTGATCCTGGATCTCGACGGCACCGTCTGGGTCGGAGGCGTGGCGACACCCCGCGCGCCGGAGGTGATCGCGGCGATCCGGGCAAGCGGCCGGCGGCTCGCCTTCGTCACCAACGACGGCGGCCGCTCGCCCGAGGAGTATGTGCAGAAGCTCTGGTCGATCGGCTGCACGGCGTCGATCGAGGAGATCGTCAGCGTCGGCTCGGCCTTCCAGTACGTGCTGGCCGAACGCGCGCCCGGCGCGCGGGTGTTCGTGATCGGCGCTCCAGCGCTGTTCCGCCATGTCGCCGATGCCGGGCACCACATCGTCAACAACACCCCTAACGCCGAGACCGCGGACGTGGTCGTCGTGGCGCTGCACGAGGACTTCAACTACGACGAGCTGCTCACCGCCACCCGCGCACTGCTCGCCGGTGCCGAACTGATCTCGGGCGGACGCGACCGTAACTTCCCCGCCGCCGGAGGCATCGCTCCCGGCACGGGCGCCGTCACGGTCGCGCTCGAGTACGCCACCGGCGTCACCGCGCGGATCGTCGGCAAACCCGACCCGCAGGTCTTCGAGGTCGCGCTCGACCGGCTCGGAACGGGACGCACGCTGGTCATAGGTGACCACCTGATCGCCGATTTGGGAGGCGCGCACGCGGCGGGCCTGGACGCCGCCATCGTGCTCAGCGGCGTCACCTCCCGCGAGCAGGCCGAATCGGCATCAGATCCGCGCCCCGTCGCGATCGGCCAGGACCTGGCAACGCTCGTACTCTCAGGTCAGTGATGCTTGCGCTGATAGTGAACCCGTCCTCCGGCGGGGGGCGGGCCATGCGCGCGCTGCCCTCCGTGCGCGCGGCGCTCGGCCGCCACGGGCTCGAGCACCACGTGGAGATGACGCTCGACCTCGCGCACGCGCGCGAGCTCGCTCGGGACGCGATCACCGGCGGAGAGATGCCCGTTGCCTACGGCGGTGACGGACTGGTCGCCGCCGTGGCCGACGCCGTACGCGACACCGATGAGGTCATCGGCGTGCTGCCGGGCGGGCGCGGCAACGACTTCGCACGCTGTCTCGGTCTGCCACTGGACCCGGTGGCTGCGACCGCCGTGCTCGCCACCGGCACCCCGCGTGCGATCGACATGGGTGCCGCCGGTGATCACTCGTTCCTCGGCATCGCGACCTGCGGCTTCGACTCCGAGGCCAACCGCATCGCCAACTCGGCGCGGCTCATCCGCGGCCGCTTTGTCTACACCTACGGCGGGCTGCGTGCCCTTGCCCGATGGAAGCCTGCCTCGTTCACGCTCAGGATCGACGGCGTCGAGCACGCGCTCTTCGGCTACACGGTGGCGGTCGCCAACGCCGGCATGCAGGGCGGCGGCATGCAGCTGGCGCCCGAGGCCTCGTTGCAGGACGGTGCCTTTGACGTGGTGATGATCGCCCACATGCCGAAATCCCGCTTCCTGCGCCTGCTGCCGACCGTCTTCAGCGGCTCGCACGTCGAGCTGGATGAGGTGACGATCCTGCGCGGCTCGACGATCGAGCTGAGTGCCGACCGCGCCTTCACGATCTACGCCGACGGTGACCCGCTGGCGGTGCTGCCCGCGACGCTGCGGGTCCTGCCGGCGGCCGTGCGGGTCATGGTCCCGTCGGCCGCGGAGGAGTCCGGGTCGGCCTCGTGAGCGCGCTCGCCCTCAAGCTCCGCATCGCCCGCGGTGTCGGGCGCGTGGTGCGCGCCAGCGGTCGCGGCGGCGGCACGAGCCTGCCGGGCAAGGTGCTCCTGCGGCTCGAGCCCGACGCGATCGGCCGGCTGGCATCGCGTCTTGGCAACGGCAGCGCCGTGATCTCCGCCACCAACGGCAAGACCACGACCGCGACCATCACCGCCACCATCCTCGAGCGGGCGGGGCGCACGCTCGTGCACAATCGTGCCGGCGCGAACATGGCCGGCGGCGTCGCCTCCACGCTGCTTGCCGCCGCGCGCCCACGACGGGGGATCTCCGGCGACACGGGCCTGTTCGAGGTCGATGAATTCTGGCTTGACGCGGTCACCAAGCAGGTGAAGCCGCGGGCCGTCGTGCTCGCCAACCTGTTTCGTGACCAGCTCGACCGCTACGGTGAGCTCGAGACGATCGCCGAGCGCTGGGCGCAGATGCTGACTGAGCTCGATGGCAGCACCACGCTCGTGCTCAACGCCGACGATCCGCTGGTCGCCGATCTCGGTCGCGGACGCGAGCACGTGACCTACTTCGGGGTCGACGACGGCACACTCGCGCTGCCCGAGATGCAACACGCCTCGGACTCGAAGCACTGCCGGCGTTGCGGTGCTCCGTATACCTATGACGCCGTCTACCTGGGTCACCTCGGGCATTACCACTGCCCTAATTGCGGGCAGCAGCGCCCGCGGCCCGGCGTCAGGGCGGAACGCATTACGCTGCATGGCACCCACGCGGCAACGTTCATGCTGGTCACGCCTGCCGGGCAGCGCTCGGTGTTCCTGCGCCTGCCCGGGCTCTACAACGTCTACAACGCGCTCGCGGCGACGGCGCTGTGCATGTCGCTCGGCGTCAGCCTCGATCTGGTCGTGGAAGGCCTGCAGAGCGCGACGGCCGCCTTCGGCCGGGCCGAGACCGTCGAACTCGGCGACACGACACTGCAGATCCTGCTGATCAAGAACCCCGCCGGCGCCAACGAGATCCTGCGCACGCTCGGGCTCGAATCCGATCAGCTGGATGTGCTCGCCGTGCTCAACGACAACATCGCCGACGGGCGCGACGTCTCCTGGATCTGGGACGCCGACTTTGAGCTGCTGAGCTCACACGTACGCCGGGTCACGTGCGCGGGGACACGCGCCGCTGAGCTCGCGGTGCGGCTCAAGTACGCCGGCGTGCCGGAATCGGCACTTGCGGTCGTCTCGGAGCTGCCGGTCGCGCTCGACCAGGCGATCGCCGGCGCCGGCGCCGGCCGCGTCTTTGCGCTCCCCACCTACACGGCCCTGCTGGCGTTGCGCGCCGAATTGACCGCGCGCGGTCACGTCTCGGCCTACTGGCGGGAGGCTGGGTGAGCGCCGTCGTCTGGCACGACCTCGAGTGCGGCCGCTACCGCCAGGATCTCTCGCTGTGGCTGGAGCTGGCGGCGCAGGCCACCTCCGATGGCGGCGCGCTGCTGGACGTCGGCAGTGGCACCGGGCGTGTGACGCTGCCGCTGGCGCGGGCGGGACACTGTGTGGTGGCACTCGATCGTGACCCCGAGCTGCTCGCGGAGCTCGCACGGCGCGCGGCCGGGCTGCCGGTGGAGACGGTCTGCGCCGACGCCCGGGATTTCGTGCTGACCGGCCGGAGATTCCCGTTGATCGCCGTGCCGATGCAGACGATCCAGCTGCTCGGCGGCGCCGACGGACACGCCGCGTTCTTCCGCAGTGCCGCCGCCCACCTCACCCCCGGCGGGCTGGTCGCGGTCGCGCTCGCCGCCACCGAGGACTTCGAAGAATTCGAGTGGCGGGAGGGCGACCCGGGACCCCTGCCCGACATCGCCGAGATCGCGGGCCGTGCCTACTTCAGCCAGCCGACGGCGGTGCGGCGGATCGACAGCACCTACGTGCTCGAGCGCCATCGGGAGATGGTCGAGCCCGATGGCCGCCGCAGCGGCAGCGACGACCGCATCGCCCTGGACATCATGACCGTGGCCGACGTCGAGCGGGCCGCCGCGGCGACGGGGCTGCGCCGGCGGGCGCTGCGCCGGGTCGAGCCGACCGACGAGCACATCGGCAGCGAGGTGGTGATCCTCGGTGTCTGAGCAGCAAACGCTGCGCGTCTGCGCGCTCTACCCGGACCTCATGAACATCTACGCCGACCGTGGGAATCTCCTGATGCTGCGCCGCCGCTGTGAGTGGCGAGGGATCGGCTTCGAGCTCACCGGCTCCGGGATCGGTGAGGAGCTCGACCGCGCCGCAGACCTCTACTACATGGGCGGCGGGCAGGATCGCGACCAGCAGCTATGCGCTGAGGACCTGTTCCGGTACAAGCGCGGCACGCTGGTCGAGGCGGCGGCGAACGGTGCGGTCGTGCTCGGCGTTTGCGGCGGCTACCAGCTGCTCGGGCACGCATATCAGCTAGCCGATCAGGAGCTGCCCGGGATCGGGCTGCTCGACGCACGCACCGTCCGCGCGGACGGCCCACGCCTGATCGGCAACGTCGTGATCGAGGTCGACCTGCCCGGCGCCGAGCGCGGGGTCCTGGCCGGGTTCGAGAACCACGCCGGCCGCACCCATCTCGGCGAGCGCGCGCAGGCCCTTGGGCGGGTATTGAAGGGGCACGGCAACAACGGCTCCGATGCACTCGAGGGAGCCTGCGAGGGGACGGTGATCGGAACCTACATGCACGGGCCGCTGCTGCCCAAGAACGCCTGGTTCGCCGACTGGCTGATCGGCACCGCGCTCGCCGACGGGGTCGCGCTCGAGCCGTTGCACGATGAGCTCGAGCAGCAGGCGCATGCCGACGCGCGCAGGGCGGCGGGCCTGTGAGCCCGCGCCGCGCGACGCTGGGCCTGGTGGTCCTGCTGGTTCTGACGGGTGGCCTGCTGGTCGGGCTCAGCACCGGCGCAGCCAACTCCGGCCATCCCGACACCGCCACAACGCTGACGAACACAACCACCACAGCAACCGTGCCGGAGCCGGTCGTTACCGCGGTCACCCAGCCCACCTTGCAGAAGCTGCCGGGAACAGGCAGACCGGTGGTGCTACTCGGGGATGGAAACACCCCCGAGCAATTCATAATCGGCCAGCTCTACATGGTCGCGCTGGAGCAAGAGGGCTACAAGGTCACGCTCTATCGCAACATCGGCACACCGCACCTGCGCGCCGTCGCGCTCGAGAACAACCACCTGGACCTCTACCCCGAATACCTCGGAGAGTGGAACAGCGCGGTGGCCCGCCTGCACCGCCGTTTCCAGACGCTGCACGCGTCGCTTCGGGCGGCGCGCAAATACGCGCGCACGCGTGGGTTCGAGCTGCTGCCACCGACCCCCTTCAGCGACACCAGTTGCGTTGCCGTGCTCTCGCAGTACGCGGCGGCCAACCACATCGACTCGATCCCGCAGCTGGCACGCGACGGGCCGATCATCTTCGGCGCACCGATCGTCTTTGCGACCGGCACCGACGGCGTCCCCGCGCTCCAGCATGCCTACCACCTGGACCCCGACTACGTGCAGCCGATCGGTGATGGCCTGCAGTACCGGTGGCTCGGCAGCGGCAACGTGCAGGCGGCATACTGCTCGACCACCGACCCCGCGCTCGGCGGTCCCAACTACGTGCAGTTGCGGGACCCCAAGCACGTGTTCGGTCACGGCAACGTCGTGCCGGTGACCACGGCGCATGTGCTCCGCGTCGAGGGCAAGACCTTCGCCAGGACGATCGAGAAGATCGACTCGCTGCTGACGCAGCGCGCGATGCGAGGCCTCAACGCCGAAGATCAGCTCGGGGGCCACCTGCCGACCCCGATCGCCGAGCAGTTCCTCGCGGGCAATGGCATCCTGCCGCGCGTGCGCTACGCGCCCGTGCCCACCACCACGTCAACCTCGGCTGCCTCGACGGATACCTGAGCGTCAGGTAGGTGTCGAGCCAGTGACCCCGCTCGACCCGAAGCCCCCGCTCGACCCGAAGCCCCCGCTCCCGCGCTCGCTCTCGCTGAGCTGCTCAACCTCGATAACCGCCGGGGTCGCGACCTCGATCAGCACCAGCTGGGCGATCCGGTCACCTGCCGCGATCGCGCAGCCGGCCTCACGATCGGTGTTCAGCAGCAGCACACAGAGTTCGCCGCGATACCCCGCGTCGATCAGGCCTGGCGCGTTGACCAGCGCGATGCCGTGACGTCCCGCCAGCCCGGAGCGCGGCAGTACCAGCCCCGCCTGCCCCTCGGGGATCTCCACCGCAACGCCGGTGCGCACGCTCGCGCGCTCACCGGGATCTAGTGTGACCGGCTCGAGAGCGTAGAGGTCGAGTCCCGCGTCGTGTGCGTAGGCACGCGTGGGCAGGGTCGCCCGCGGGTCCAGCCTGAGCACCCTCAGGACGGCCAGATCGACACTCATGCGACGCGGGCGACGGCTGCCGGCGTGGAGATCGTGAAGGGCGCGAAGCGATCAGCCACGGGGGGCGGAAGGCGCGCGCTGACACGCACGCCATCGGGCGTGTCTTCACGCACCAGGTCGCCTGCGATCGCATGCAGCTCCGCCAGGCGCGCCCCATCGCTGTAGGGGATCAGCAACTCGACGGCTCGCAGGCGGCGCGCGAACTCCTGCTCGACAGCCTCAGCGAGCTCTGGCAGCCCCTCACCGGTGACGGAGGAGATCTGGATCGCGTTCGCATGGCGGTGGCGCAGCTCGGCGCGGGCCTGCTCGTCCACGCAGTCGATCTTGCCCAGCACCAGCATCCGGGGCACGTCCCCAGCGCCAATCTCGGCGAGCACGTCGTCGACGGCATGGATCATCTCCAGGCGGTCCTCCTCCTCCGCCGAGCCGTCGACGATGTGCAGGATCAGGTCGGCGACGCGCGTCTCCTCGAGCGTCGCGCCGAAGGCCTCGACCAGCTGGTGCGGCAGCTTGCGGATGAAACCGACCGTATCGGTCAACAGGTAGTCACGGCCGCCGGTGCGCATCACGCGTGTGCTCGGATCCAGCGTATGGAACAGGCGGTCTCGGACGCCTACCTCGGCGCCCGTGAGGGCGTTGAGGAGCGTCGACTTGCCGGCGTTGGTGTAGCCGGCCAGTGCGATCTGCGGGAAGTGCGCGCGCTCGCGCTCGGCACGCATGACCTCGCGGTTGGAGCGCACGTGCGAGAGCTTGCGCTTCAGCGCGGCGATGCGGTCACGCGCGAGGCGGCGGTCGGTCTCGATCTGGGTCTCGCCGGGGCCCCTGGTGCCGACACCGCCGCCCAGCCGCTCGAGGTGGGTCCAGAGGCCGCGCATGCGCGCGAGGTTGTACTGCAGTTGCGCAAGCTCGACCTGCAGCTTGCCCTCGGCGGTGTGGGCGTGGGCCGCGAAGATGTCGAGGATCACGGCGGTCCGATCGATCACCGGGACGCCGAGCGCCTCCTCGAGGTTGCGTTCCTGGCGGGGCGAGAGCTCGTCATCGCAGGCGACGACATTGGCGTCGGCGCGCTTGATCGTGTCCTTGAGCTCGTCGAGCTTGCCCGGGCCGATGTAGGTGTTCGGATGCGGCTGGTCGCGGTGCTGCACGTCGGCACCGACCGTTGCCACGCCGGCGGTGCGCAGCAGCTCGCGTAGCTCCTCGAGCTGTTCGACGCCGCCCTCCTGGAGCGCCGCGATCATATAGGCGCGCTGGCGCGCGCGGACTTGTCGGGGTGCTGCGTGCGGTGCCGGCATTTAACCGACATTACAACGCGCTCAGAGCTCGCGAAGGCGCGCGACCGCCTCCAGCAGGCGATCATCCGGCGTCGTCAGCGAGATTCGGAAGAAACCCTCGCCGCTGCTGCCATAGGCGCCGCCGGGCGAGATCACCACGGCGGCGTTCTCGAGCACGTGCTCGCAATACGCGGCCGAGCTCGCGAAACCCTCAGGGATCGGCGCCCAGATGTAGATCGTTCCCCTGGGCTTGGTGACGCTCACGCCCGCCTCGGCCAGCGCATCGCAGACCAGGTCGCGGCGGCGCGCGTAGACCGCGTTCATGGCCTTGACGTCGGCGTCCACAGCCGGATCCAATGCCGCGATGCCCGCCAGTTGGACGGCCTCGAACAGGCCGGAGTCGATATTCGACTTCAGCCGCCAGAACTGGGCGAGTGCCTCGGCGTTGCCGACGATCGCAGCGCAGCGCCAGCCAGTCATGTTGTAGCCCTTTGACCACGAGAAAACCTCGACGCCGACCTCCTTGGCGCCGGGGGTCGCCAGGAACGAGGGCGCCACGTAGCCGTCGTAGGTCGTCTCGCTGTAGGCGTTGTCGTGGACGGCAAGGAAGTCATTTGCACCGGCCAGCGTCACCACCCGCTCGAAGAACCCGTTGGGTACGGTCGCGCCGGTGGGGTTGTTCGGGTAGTTGAAGAACATCAGTCGCGCCCGGTTGAGCACGTCATCGGACAGCTCATCCAGGTCCGGCGCGAAGCCCAGCTCGGGCTTCAGCGGCATCAGCACGGCATCGGCACCGGCGAGCAGTGGGCCACCGGTGTAAACCGGATAACCCGGGTCACTGGCCAGCGCCACGTCCCCGGGGTCCAGGAACGCGAGGTTCAGGTTGAAGATGCACTCCTTGGCGCCTATCGCCGGCATAACCTCCGCCTCAGCGTCGAGCGTGACGCCGAAGCGGCGCTTGTAGAACGCGGCGACGGCCTCGCGGAAATCCTGGCGACCGCGGTTGCTCGGATACTGGTGCGTGCCGGGATCGGCCACGGCCCGCTGCGCCGCGGCCACGATCGGCGCGTATGTCGGTGTATCGGGATCCCCGATTCCAAGACTGATCACGTCGATTCCGGCGGCGCGCTTCTCGGCGATCTTGCGCTCGAGCTCGGCGAACAGGTACGGCGGGATCTTCTCCAGGCGGCTACTCGGTCGCACGCAATTCCTCCATCAGTTCCTCGGCGATCGTCCCGCGGATCACGGGAACCGCCCATCCGGTCAGATTGATATGCAGGTCCTCGCCGACCTCCACCTCCAGCTCGCCCCCGTCCAGCACCACGGTGACGGGCGAGTCACCGCCCTTCAGCACATAGGCGACGGCGGCGCCGATCGCGCCGGTACCGCTGGCCGAGGTCTCGCCCACACCACGCTCGAAGATACGGGCACGGATCCGCCCCGGCGCGAGCACGGTGTACCACGACACGTTGGTGCGGTTCGGGAACAGCTCATGGCGCTCGAAGGCGTGCCCGATGCCCGGCAGGTCGAGCCGCTCCAGCTCCGGCTCTCCGAAAACCTCAACCGAACACTGCGGATTGCCGATCTGCACATGCTGAAACTTCCACGTGCGGCCCGCCGCCTCGAGCTCGCCGCGGCCATCCGCGTCACCGCTCGGATATTCAGAGCCGCTCATCCGCGCCCGCCCCATGTCGACGGTGCAGGTCGTCGGCGAGCTGATCGTCGCCCTGATCTCACCGGCGAGCGTCTTGATCGAAAAGGTGTTCTGGTCTGTCCAGCGGTGCCTGCGCAAAAACAGGATCGCCTCGCGGGCCCCGTTGCCCGAAAGCTCGGCTTCCGAGCCATCGGGGTTGAAGATCCGCATGTTGGCGACGAAGCCTGCCTCGTCGGGTTCGGACAGCAGCAGGATGCCGTCGGAGGCGATGCCGGTGTGCGCGGCGCACAGCTTCCGTATGCGCTCGGGTGTCAGCGCAAACGGCAGCGTGCGCGCATCGAGGATCACGTAGTCGTTTCCGAGCGCCTGCCACTTCTCGAAGTTCACGGTCGGCAGGCTAGATGATCGAGTTGCGGAGTGTCCGGGCCGCCGCGTGCGCTTCAGGTCCCTAGCCAGGCCGCCGCTATCTCGGCCGCCGCGGCTGCGGGCGCGCGCTCGGTCAGGTCGAGCTGCAGGACCCCAGGCAACTTGCGCATCCAGGTCAGCTGCCGGCGGGAGTAGTTACGGGTGCGGCGCTTCATCGCCTCGACGTCACCGCTCAGCAGGTCATCGAAGCCGAGCGCCTTGCGGGCGGTCGCGCTCGCCCCAGCGGCGCTGGCACGGCGTACCTCATCCTCGGCGCCAGCCTCGAGCATCGCGTCGACGCGTTTCTCGATCTGGGCGTACAGGCGCTCACGATCGGCGACGAGGCCGACCAGTAGCGTCGGATGGCGCGTCGTCCGGGTCCAGAGCTCGGATTCGCCCGCGAGCGGCTCAAGCTCGCCCGCCTCGTGCAGCTCGAGCGCCCGCAGGATCCGGTGGCTGTCGGTCGGAGCGATCTCCTCGGCGGCCCACGGCGCCCGCAGGGCCAGCTCGGCGTGCAGTGCCTCGGGCCCGTGGGCGGCGAGTTGCCCGGCCCAGCGCTCGCGCACACCGGCCTGCGGTGGCGGACGCAACGACAGGTTCGCCAGCGCGGCCCGCAGATAGAGTCCGGTCCCGCCGACGACGATCGGTCTGCGCCCGTCGGCCAGCAGCCCGTCGATCTCATTGTGGGCGAGCTCGGCGTACTGACCGGCGCTGAACTGGGCGTCCACCGGAAGGAATGAGATCAGCCGGTGCTCGAGCTCCGCGCGCTCAGTCGCGCTGGCGGCACCGGTGAGGACCTCGAGCCCCTCGTAGACCTGCAGCGCGTCGGCCGACACGGCCACCGGACGCTCCCCGTGCGTGCGCAGGATCCGCGCCAGCGCTATCGCCACGTCGGTCTTTCCGACGGCGGTGGGTCCGAACAGGGCAATCACGGGCTCGCGTGGCATCGCCGCTCAGTATCGTGCCCCGCGGTATTCCTCGTCCTGCTCGGGAGGCACGCATGAAGGTGGACGGTTCCAGGGCGCTCCTGACCGGAGCGACAGGCGGGCTCGGCGCGGCGCTGGCCAAGGCGCTGCATGAGAAGGGCTCAGAGCTCCTGGTGTCCGGCCGGCGGCAGGCGGTCCTGGAGCCTCTGGCCGGCGGGCTCGGCGCACGGGCGATCGCTGCCGACCTGGGCCGCCGCGATGATGTTGAGCGGCTCGTCCGCGACGCGGGCGATGTGGACATCCTGGTCGCCAACGCCGCGCTACCAGCGAGCGGCCTGCTGCTCGAACTGAGCCAGTCTCAGATCGACACGATGCTCGAGGTCAACCTCAACGCGCCGATCGCGCTGGTTCGGGCCCTGGCCCCGGCGATGGTGGCTCGCGGGCGCGGCCACATCGTGCTGATCTCATCACTGTCGGGCAAGTCAGCAGGCCCGGCTTCGTCGATCTACAGCGCCACCAAGTTCGGCCTGCGCGGCTTCGCGCACGGCGTGCGCAGCGATCTGCGCGGCACCGGCGTCGGTGTCTCGGTG
>DASZMI010000124.1:0-6912 GCA_035551915.1 Solirubrobacteraceae bacterium
GCCCGGCGGTGGCGGAGATCGTCGGTGATGGCCGTCCGTGGACGGTGCTGATGATCTCGCTGCTGTCGATGCCCTGCAGGTAGACGCTGGTGATCCCGAGGTTGGCGTGCCCGAGCTGGCGCTGGATCACGACCAGCGGAACGCCCTCGTGCGGCATCTCGACCGCGTGCGCGCCACCTTTCCCGCGCCGGACGAGCACCGCGCCGCGGCCGCCGTCAAGATCGCTCTCCTGGAGAGCGAGCGCTTCGCTGATCCGCAGCCCCGCGCGCCACAGCAGGACGATCAGCGCGCGAAGCCGGGTGACCGTCGGGGCGGTCGCCGACCGCGCATGATGGCGATGATCTCCTCAACCGTGGGCGGATCGGCTGGGTACTCCTCGCCGTTGTTGCGCGGCCGGCGGCCTCGGTGATAGCCGGGCAGGGTCGCGGGCGAGCGGCGATGCCCAGCGGCGTCCAGCAGCACAGATTCTTGAATCCTCCCTTTGGATGGGTTGACGGTGGTTGCTATTCGAGCCGAGCCGCCGCTACCACCGCGAAGAGGTGGCATCTACTGCATGCGCGTCCTCATGTCCGCGCTAAGCGGGTCGCTGTGACGGGCTGGACGGGTGGTCGGGCTATCTCGAGAGCAGGTCTTTGCCTGGCGTCGCGTTGCCGGCTCGTCAGGGAGGCAAGCCCCTCGCGGACCCGGTGTGTCGGGCCGGCGAAATGCTCGCGGCGGACGAGCTCCGGCCGGGCGGCTAGATTGGCCATATGCCGGTTCAACGGATGGACAACGTTGGCATTGTCGTCGAGGACCTGCCGGCGGCGATTGCATTCTTTCGCGAGCTCGGCCTCGAGCTCGAAGGCCAAGCCACGGTCGAGGGAGAGTGGGCGGCGCGCGTCACCGGACTGCGTGACATGCGCGTCGAGATCGCCATGATGCGCACAGCGGACGGCCACGGCCGGCTCGAGCTCTCGCGATTTCTCACGCCCGCTCCGGTCGCCGATCACCGGAATGCCCCAGTGAACGCTCTCGGTTACCTACGCGTGATGTTCGCCGTCGACGACATCGACGAGACGCTCGCTCGGCTCCATAGGCACGGCACGGAGCTCGTCAGCAGCGAAGTGGTCCGGTACGAAGACGCGTATCGGCTCTGCTACATCCGCGGGCCCGAAGGACTCCTCATAGGGCTCGCCCAAGAACTCGGCTGATCGCCCAGCCTTGGTCACCTAATACGTGATTTGATCGAGACAGCGATTCGGAGGCGACGCGACGGAGAGGAGTTCGGGATGGCCGTCCACTACTTGGAGATCGTCAGCGACGACGTAGACACACTGGTGGGTTTCTACCAGCACGTGCACGGCCTGTCCTTCGGCCCCCCGGATCCGGATCTGGGGCAGGCCCGCGTGGCGATTCAGTCAGACGGAACCGTGGTCGGCATCCGGAAGCCGCTGGCTGCGCATGAGCAGCCGATAATGCGTACGTACCTCGAGGTCAAGGACATCCGACAGGCAACGACGAAAGCCGAGGAGTCCGGCGGGACGGTTGCCTATCCCGCAACCCGGCAGGGCGACCACGGTACCTTTGCAATCGTGATCCACGGCGACGTGGAACACGGACTCTGGAAACGCTAGCCCTCCGGCCGCACGGGAAGCCAACCGATCGTCACGGTTCGTGAGGACCGCGCCGACGGCAATTCAGGTATCTGACGCAACAGGCTCATTTTCCTCCTGTTCGCCACGAGCGCGATCGTCGACATCGCCGGAGCGACCCGCCGGTACCGAGCCCCCTACATGTCGCGCGATGCAGGGACGCAACCCACCCGCCACGAACTTGGATGCCCGTGGCGAGAAATGCAGGTCTCGGAGCTCCCCGGCGCCGAGCCGGGGCGCGGTCCGGACTCGATGGCGCTCGGCAGCAATATCTCATTTCTGACCCGCTACGAACACAATCGTGGGATCGATACGCTCCTCTCTGCGCTGTTGGTGCGCCGCTGGCCGCTACTCGGGCGCATCGAACGGGGACGGCGATCCCGATCTAGCGCCTGCTGTGGTGTGCTATTGGGAGCACTCGGAAGTGTGGGTTCGGGGGACGCTTACCGGCGTGCGCAGGCGGTATTCCTCGATGCGGATGGCGCTTACGCCGGCGTCACCGTTAACGACTCGCGCCCGCGCCGCGGCGGCTGCCCCGGGTGATCGAGGCCGGTCATTCACGGCGCATCAGCGCCATCGCGATGGTCCCGCCGAGGATCAGCGCGGCGCCGCTTGCGGCGAGCGCGATCGCAACGACGGCAAAGCCGCCGATCAGGGCCACGCCGATCGCGCCGCCGACCTGGCGGGCGGTGTTGTTGACGGCGGCGGCGATGCCGGCGCGGTCGGGGCCGAGCGCCTCGGTGGCGCCGGCGACCAGCGCCGGAACGGCTACGCCCATGCCGGTTCCGGCGAGTGCCAGGAAGGCCCAGCCGCCCGGGTTGTTGATGCCGTCGGCGAGCAGCGCGGTGCCGAGGTAGCCGGCACCGCTGGCCAGCAGGCCGAGGCTGGCGGGCAGGCGGGCGCCGACGACGCTGACGAGACGGCCGGTGACAGGTGTCAGCGCCGCCAGGGGGAGCGCCAGGGGCACCAGGTTGAGGCCGGCGGCCAGCGGTGAGAGGCCGCGGTTCTGCTGTAGGTAGAGGCCGATCGCGAAGATCCCGCCCAGAGTGCCAAGATTCATCAGCGCCGAGCCGGCGTTGGCGCCGCTGAACTGCTCTCGCCGAAACCAGCTGAGGTCGAGCAGCGGCCGTCGCGAGCGGCGCTCGACGCCGACGAACCCGGCCAGCGCCGTCAGCGCAACCGCGCCGCCGGCCAGCGTCGCGACCGAGCCGAAGCCGGCGCGGCCGCCCTCGATCAGGGCGAAGACGAGTCCCGCCAGGGCGGCGGTGCCGAGCGCCTGGCCGGGCAGGTCGGCACGGGCGGCGCGCGCCGCCGGCCCTTCCGCCAGCAGCACGAGTCCGCCGGTGAGCGAGCCGACGACGAGTGGCACGTTGGCCCAGAAGATGGCCCGCCAGCCCAGCGGGCCGACCAGGGCACCGCCGAGGATCGGGCCCAGCACGAGCGCCGAGCCGCCGAGCCCGGCCCAGATGCCGATCGCGCGCGGGCGCTCCGCGGGATCCGGGAAGAGCTGGTTGACGATGGCCAGCGAGCTCGGCAGGATCGCCGCCGCGCCCAGTCCCTGAACGGCGCGGGCGGCGATCAGGACGGCGGCGCTCGGGGCTAGCGCGCAGACGGTCGAGGCGGCGCCGAACAGCGCCAGGCCTCCAAGGAAGAGGCGGCGCGAGCCGAACCGGTCGGCGAGGTCGCCGGCGCCGAGCATCGTCGCTGCCAGCACCAGCGCATAAGCGTCGACCACCCACTGCAACTCGCTGCGCGAGCCGCCGAAACCGGTGCCGATCTTGGCCAGGGCGACGTTGACGACCGTCACGTCGAGCAGGACGAAGAAGTAACCGGCCGAGGCGACCGTCAGCGCCGGCCAGCGGTCATGGGGTGTTTTGGAACCGCCCATCGGATGACCGTACGCGCAGAACGATTCGGTGGCGGCCGAATCGTCAGGGTCCTAACCTGTGGATATGGCACCTACGACGAGGATCCCCACCGAGACCGAAATCGACGTCGAACCGGCACCTGGCGAGACAGCCGGCGACGTCGACATCGCCGCTGCCGCGGCGCTGATGGCCGATCCCAGCCGCGCCGCGGTGCTGGCCGAGCTGACCGACGGCCGGGCACTGCCGCCGAGCGAGCTGGCCGAAGTCGCCGGCGTCTCGCGCTCGACGATCTCCGAGCACCTCGCCAAGCTCCAGCACGCTGGTTTTCTCACCGTCGAGAAGGGCGGACGCAATCGTTACTTCCGCCTCGCCGGGCCCGAGATCGCGGCCGCGGTCGAGTCGCTTGCCGCCCTCGCGCCGCGCTTCCCGGTGCGCTCGCTTAAGCAGTCCAGGCGCGCCGGCGCCCTCGGCGCCGCTCGCACTTGTTACGGCCACCTCGCCGGCCGCCTCGGGGTCGGCATCACCGAGGCGATGCTCGCGCGTGGCCTGATCGACCGTGAGGGCGAGGTATTCCTTTTGACCGACGCCGGCGCCACCTGGCTCGAGCACCTCGGGATCGCGAACCCGCCGCGCGCCGGCAAGGCCTGCAACGACTGGTCCGAGCGCCGCCCGCACCTCGCCGGCCGCCTCGGTGTCGCCCTCACCGGCCGCCTCTTCGAGCTCGCCTGGCTACAGCGCACCCAGCGGACCCGCGAGGTTCGAGTTACGCCGCAGGGCGAAGTTGGTCTCAGCCACGAGCTCTCATTGAAAGTCGCCCCTGCCTAGAAGCGCTTGCCCGGCCTGGCCGCGGCACCGTCTGCGCAGAGGACCGGCACCCCGTTCCCCATCCTCCACCGACCGTCGGTGGCAGCGGGCGGGCTTGGACCGAACGCCGACCCGTTGGCTCGCATCGCACGTGCGGTGTTCGCTCATCTTCCGCACTACCGGGGCTATACGGACACCCCCGCCGCAGGCCCGCGCCAGCACGAATGGAGGGCCCGGCTCCGGAGCCGACGCGGGCCCTGCTCGTCGCCAAACTCAGGGCTCAGCCGACGGCGCTTCGGATCCGCTGTGAGCCCCACCCGGTCGGTCCCGGCTCAGAGCCCGGGCCCTGATGACCTGACCCGATGAGAACCGCGGGGGAGCGCGGTCTCAGTTGATGATGGACCCCGACGAGACCACCTTCTCCGCACTCTTCGAACGCCACCGGCGCGAGCTGCGGGCGCACTGCTACCGCATGGTCGGATCGTTCGAGGACTCAGAGGACCTTGTCCAGGAGACGTTCGCGCGCGCGTGGCGGGCGCGGGCGGGGTTCAGGCGTGAGGGGCGGTGGTCGTTCCGGGCCTGGCTGTATCGGATCGCGACGAACGCGTGCCTCGACCACGTGGCACCGCGCGGTCCGCGGGTGCTGCCGGTCGACGTCGCGCCCGCGGCCGATCCCGAGGGCGACGTCCCGCCCCTCGCCGCCGACGTGCCGTGGCTCGAGCCATATCCCGATCGATCGGTGGACCCGCACGAGGCGGCGGTCGCGCGCGAGACTCTCGAGATCGCGTTCGTGGCAGCGATCCAGCACCTTCCGCCGCGGCAGCGGGCGGCGCTGATCCTGCGCGACGTGGCCGGGTTCTCGGCGCGCGAGACGGCGAAGCTGCTCGGCACCAGCGTGCCAGCTGTCAACAGCGGGCTGCAGCGGGCGCGTGACCGGCTGCGCGAGCGCCTGCCGGCGCGGCGCGACGAATGGCTGCGCTCGGACCCTCCCGCAGAGCAGCAGGAGGTCGCCCGGCGCTACGTCGAGGCGCTCGAGCGCCGGGACTTCGCGGCGCTGGCCGCGCTCGTGCGCGAGGACGCCCGGTTCTCGTTCCCGCCGCGCCCGCTCTGGTATGACGGGCTAGACGCGTTCCGGCGCGGCAGCGAGAAGCACGCCACGCCCGGCGAGCACCTGTTCGCGGCGGCGCGGGCGAACCTGCAGCCGGCGGTGGCGATCTACCTGCGGGCGCCCGGCGAGGCGCGCTACCGTCCGCTCGCGCTCGAGGTGCTGCGTGTGCGGGAGGGTCGCGTCGTCGAGGTCGTGGACTGGAGCCGGCCGGAGCTGTTCGAGGTCTTCGGCCTGCCGATGACTTTTCCGCCGTCGCACCGTTACAACCAGGACGAGGTCAACGCCAAGGAGGTCCGATGAAGGTCAGCACGGAGCAGGAGTGGCAGACGGCACGCAAGGATCTGCTGGCCGCCGAGCGGGAACTGGAGGAGCATGCCAAGCGCGTCGAGGAGCAGCGGCGCGAGCTGCCGTGGGTCCCAGTCGAGAAGGAGTACAGGTTCGCAACCGAGGACGGGGGCAAATCACTGCCCGAGCTGTTCGCGGGGCGCTCGCAGCTGCTCATCTACCACCTGATGTTCGGGGAGGACTGGGCGGTGGCATGCCCGGGCTGCTCCTCGCTCGCCGACGGGCTGGGCGGCGTGGTCATGCATCTGAACGACCGCGACGTGACGCTGCTCTGCGTGTCGCACGCGCCGCTCGAGAAGCTCGTCGCGTACAAGCGCCGTCGCGGGTGGACGGTGCCGTACGTGTCGGCGCACGGCGGCGACTTCTTGTTCGACTACGGCTACGCGTTCCGCCGGGAGGAGATATCCGGCAGCGTCCGAGAAGAGTTCGACATGGGCCAGCTGCTCCGCGAGGCGCCGCGGTGGCTGCGCGACTATCGCGAGGACGTCGGGGCCCCGGATCTCGAGTCGGCCGTGTCTGTGAGCGCGGGCTGGAGCGTGTTCACAATGCGGGACGGCGCGGTCTACAACACGTACCGCGTTTATCCACATTCGCGCCTCATCACCCCGCTGTTCTCCGGGCTGCTCGAGCTGCTCCCGAACGCGTAGCCAGGCGTCTCGAGTGTCGGCAGCGGCTGGGTCGGCAGGCCGACGGCGTTGATCGCCGCGGCCGACCAATCGAGCGCCCGGTCGATCACCGCAGCGTCGCCCGTCGGTAGGGTTCACGAGGTTGAGGATCGAGCGAGCCTCGTCAAACAGCAGCGAAACCGACGGTACCAATGTCGCGCCGCCGCCTTCTTTGACTCGCTGGTGGCCCAACAGGACCGCCACACCGGCAACTACCGCTGGGATCCCGCTGCGGGCACCCTCGGGTTGATCGACCATGGCTTCGCCTTCGCGGTCCCGGGCGCTCGCTGCAACGCCTCGTGCTTCGTCGAGTGGCGCCACAACCAGGGCGAGACCGACCTCATCGACTGGGAGCTCGCCTCGCTCGATGTGCTCATCCACTCCAACGACCTCCATGGGCTCGTCGGCGTCCTCAGCGACGAACAGGCGTCGGCGCTTCATGACCGCGCCTGCCGAATGCGGGCGAATGGCACGATTCTGGACGGCGGCGA
>DASZMI010000125.1:0-20431 GCA_035551915.1 Solirubrobacteraceae bacterium
TGACTCGATCGTGCGCGGCAACACGATGCCCCAGATCGTGCAGATGCTGCGCGATGCCGGTGCCACGGAGATCCATCTGAGGATCTCCTCACCGCCGATCAAGCATCCCTGCCACTACGGGATCGACATGTCGGCGCGCGAGGAGATGGTGGCCCACGGTCGCTCCGTCGAGGAGATCTGCCGCGTGATCGGCGCCGACTCGCTGCATTACCTGTCGCTCGAGGGCGTCTATGAGGCCGTCGAGGGCCAGCGTGCGATGCACTGTGATGCCTGCTTCAGCGGCGAGTACCCGCTCGCCGGCACCGAGGAGTCAGGCGGCAAGTTCGCGCTCGAGCTGCCGCTGGCGCCGGCGCGATGACCTGTTCTTTCCGCTCCCCGCGATGAGCACGGGAAATCCTTGAAGGTCGCCGTCCTCGCCTCTGGGACAGGCACGAACCTGCAGGCGCTGATCGACCAGGTCCACGGCCGCGAGGGCATCACGATCGTCGCGGTCGCCTCCGACAACCCGGAGGCGCAGGCGCTCGAGCGCGCGGGTGTTGCGGGAATCCCAACGGCAGTGTTCGCGCGCCGTGATTTCGGCGACGATCGCGTCGCCCGCGACCGCGCAATGGCCGCGTGGCTGCGCGAGCGCGGCACCCAGCTGGCCGTTATGGCCGGCTACATGCAGCTCGTTTCCGAGGAGTTCCTCGACCGCTTCCCGGATGCGGTCATCAACGTGCATCCGTCGCTGCTGCCGGCGTTCCCAGGGTTGGACGCAGTTGGCCAGGCACTGGCCTACGGCGTGAAGTTGTTCGGGGTGACCGTGATGTTCGCCGATACCGGTGTGGATACCGGGCCGGTGATCATGCAGCGCGCCATCGGCCTACCCGATGCGCGCGAGCTCGACGATGTGCTGCCGCACATTCACGCGCTCGAGCACCAGATGCTGCCGGAGGTAGTGCGTCTGTTCGCGCGCGGCGCGGTCAGGATCGCCTCGACACATCCGCGCCGCGTTCTGGTCGGAGGGCTCGCGGTCCTTCAAGAGGGCGCTTAAGGGATCACGATGAAATGACCCCTCAGCAGAATCATCTGCGCTGCTGACGGCGTCCGGTAGAGCCCTTCGCGGTAGAGTCGCGGCTTATGACAACGGGTACAAACGCCGAGCAGTCGCTGCAGCCCTCGGCGCCCGGCGAGGTGCAGGTCGCCCGGGCGCTGCTCTCAGTATCCGACAAGGCGGGGATCGTCGAGTTCGCTCGCGGCCTGGCGGAGCTCGGCATCGAGATCATCTCCACGGGCGGCACCGCCCGGGAGCTCTCCGACGCGGGTATCCAGGTGCGCTCGATCACGGACCTGACCGGTTTCCCCGAGATCATGGACGGCCGCGTCAAGACGCTGCATCCGAAGCTCTACGCCAGCCTGCTGGCGGTGCGCGATGACCCCGCTCACGTCGAGGCCGCGGTCTCCCAGCAGGTCGAGCCCGTCGATCTGGTGTGCGTAAACCTCTACCCGTTCGAGCGCACCGCCGCGAGCCGCGGTGTCGAGGACGACGAGGTGATCGAGAACATCGACATCGGTGGGCCGACGATGATCCGTGCGGCCGCCAAGAACTTCAAGTTCGCCGCGCCGGTGACCTCACCCGCCAGCTACGACGCGATCATCGACGAGCTGCGCAACTCCGAGCGACGGCTGTCGCTGCAGACGCGTGAGAGCCTGGCCGCCGAGGCGTTCGCCTATACAGCTCGTTACGACACCGCGATCACGCGCTGGTTCCAGGAGAAGCACGAGGACTTCCCGCCGCTGATGGTGCGCGCCTTCGAGCGCCAGCTCGAGCTGCCCTACGGCGAGAACCCGCACCAGCGGGCGGCCTTCTATACGCAGATCGGCGCGCGTGCGCATGTGCTCTCGCAGGTGGCGCAGCTGGCCGGCAAGGAACTGTCGTTCAACAACCTGCTCGACCTCGACTCAGCGCGTCAGCTGCTGTCGGAGTTCGTCGTTCCGGCGTGCGTGATCGTCAAGCACAACAACCCCTGCGGCGTCGCGGTCGGCACCACCACGCTCGAGGCCTACCAGCGCGCATTCGCCTGCGACCCGACCTCGGCCTTCGGCGGCGTGATCGTGCTCAACCGCCGCGTCGACAAGGAGACCGCGGCCGCGATCCACGACCAGTTCGCCGAGATCGTGCTGGCCCGCGGCTTCGACGATGAGGCGCTCGAGATCTTCGCCGACAAGCCCAACCTGCGGATCCTCGACGACCGCGAGCGCCGGCTCGATGTGCTCTACGAGCCGTCCGTGCGGCAGGTGATCGGCGGCCTGCTGGTCCAGGACCGCGACTCCTCCAACGAAGATCGCGAGGAGATGGAGATCGCCTCCGAGCGCCGCCCGACGGAAGAGGAGTGGTCGGAGCTGCTGTTCGCCTGGCGCGTCTGCAAGCACGTCAAGTCCAACGCGATCGTGCTGGCGCGTGATGCCACAACGCTCGGGATCGGCGCCGGCCAGATGAGCCGCGTCGACTCCGTGCGGATGGCGATCGAGAAGGCGCAGGGGCCCATCGCCGGAGCCGTGCTGGCCTCGGATGCGTACTTCCCGTTCGCCGACGGTCCTGAGCTCGCGCTCGAGGCCGGGGTCACCGCGATCATCCAACCCGGCGGCTCGATCCGTGATCAGCTCACCATCGAGGCCGTGAACCGCGCCGGTGCGGTGATGGTCTTCACCGGCCGCCGCCACTTCCGCCACTGATCCCGGCCGGTCTCTCAGAGCAGCTGATCGCGTGTCCGCCGAGCCGTCTCCGATCCAGCGCCTGGCTGGTGATCCGCCTTCTCCCTACGAGGCCCCGATCGGCTTCAGCCGGATCGTCATGGTGGGACCGTGGGTGCTGCTGGGCGGCACCACCTCGGTCGACCCCAGCAGCTGCGTGCTCGGCGCCACCCCCTACGAGCAGACCGTTGAGATCCTCCGCAAGCAGCTGCACGAGCTCTCCCGGGTGGGCCTGACGGCCGCCGAGGTCGTCCAGACGCGGATCTACGTGACCGACATCTCCCGCTCCGAGGAGGTAGGCCGCGCCCACGGCCAGGTGTTCGGGGAGGTGCGCCCGGTCGCGACGATGGTCGAGGTCTCGGGCCTGATCGACCCGCGCATGCTGGTCGAGATCGAGCTGATCGCCTACCGCGCCTGACGCCAGCGCCCGCGGGCTGCCATCATCAGTCGCGGGCCGGCGTAGCTCAGTTGGTAGAGCAGCGGACTTTTAATCCGAAGCGCCCGGGTTCGAGCCCCGGCGCCGGCACTGGAATCGGGCGGTTGAGCCCAAACATGTCCCGCGATCCGCGTGGCATTGGCGACCTGGGCGCCATCGGCGAACCGTCGGGACGGGTCTTGCCCGGTCTACGCGACCGACCGCCTGCCCGGCCTGCGCCCGGCGCTGAGGAGCTGTTGGGTGAAGCCGGGCCACATCGTCTGACATGTAGGAATGAAAGAATCCGCCGGGACCGTGGCGGTTCTCTTGACTGGGCCAGATTTTCGGGCCGTTTCGAGAGAAGCGGCGATGATCGGCGCGATTCTCTTAATCTGGCTGCCTGCAGACACCGGTGCGAGCTACACACCGGGCCAGCGTGGCGCGGGCCCGTGTATGTGCTGGTAGGTTGGAGCTCATGCCGACCGCTGAGAAGCCCGATGTGGTGGTGGCGTCCGATCAGGCGCCGTCCTACCAGCTCGAGATCGAGGACATCACCGTCGGGGACGGAGATGAGGCCGTGGCGGGCCGGGTCGTCGAGGTGCATTACGTCGGTGTCTCGTGGCGGACCGGGAAGCAGTTTGACGCGTCGTGGGATCGTGGCAGCACCTTCAAGTTCGGTCTCGGGAAGGGCCAGGTGATCGCCGGCTGGGATCAGGGCGTGGCCGGCATGCGGGTCGGCGGTCGCCGGCGGATCACGATCCCGCCGATGCTTGCCTACGGCAAACGTGGCGCTGGTCGGGTGATCGGCCCGGACGAGACGCTCGTCTTTGTTGTGGATCTGTTCGGCGTCAGCTGAGCCGCTGCGGACTCGTCGCCGACGACCCGCCCGAGCGCACGCCGACCGTAACCGGAGCCGTCGGCGGACGGCACCAGAGGTCGCGGTAAACGTCTGTACGGCGGCCGTAAGTCCGATTAACGCACCTTGTTCGCGGCCCGCTGCACAGTGTTTGCGGCCCGCTGCACGGGGTTAATACATAGGGGAGGCCCGGAGTGGCCGCTTTCGAAAACGACCTCAAGATGCGGGACGGCAATGCTTCGGCTACAAATTGTCACGCGTGCGGGGCGGGGGCCACTGCAGCGCGAGGTGCGCTGTGACGCACCTCAGGGACGCGGGGAAACGAGATGCCAGCGGGGCACCGCTGAAAGCAAGAAGCGGGAACTCACGGTCGCGACCGAGCGTCGCCGCGACCTCCAGGGCGTGCGTGCCCTGGCAGTGCTGCTGGTTGCGCTAAATCACGCCAACGTGCCCTTCCTGCCGGGCGGCTACATCGGCGTTGATGTCTTCTTCGTGCTGTCCGGCTACTTCATCACGGGCCTGCTGCTGCGCGAGGGGCTCGGCGGTGCGCACGGGCGCGAGGGTGAGCAGGCCAGTGGCCATATCTCGATCTCAAGGTTCTACGCGCGGCGTGCACGCCGCATCCTGCCGGCGGCGACATTGACGCTTGCGGTCACCGCGATCGCCGTCTATGTCGTCTACGACCTCATGCAGAAGGACTTCCTGGGCACCAAGCCGGCGCTGCTGGATGAGCTCGCCGCCGCGCTCTTCTACGCCAACGTCCACTTTGCCGCCGGCGCCACCAATTACTTCGCCAACGCGGCGATGACGATGCCATCGCCGGTGGTGCACTTCTGGTCGCTGTCGGTCGAGGAGCAGTTCTACCTTGTCTGGCCATCGCTGCTGGCGGCCACCCTCTGGGTCTGTCGCCGCCGCGGCGCCTTCGACCGTCGCCGCGCCGCGCGCCTGGTCGGGCTCGTGATCGCCGCCGTCTGCCTGGGCTCGCTGGCGTGGTCGATCCACGACACGAGCATCAACCCGCAGAGCGCGTACTTCTCGACCTTCGCGCGTGCCTGGGAGCTGGGACTCGGTGCCGGCATGGCGCTGCTCGCACCGGCAGCCGCCAAGCTGCCCGCGGCGATCCGCGGGCCACTGGGGTGGGTCGGGCTCGGCATGGTCCTGTTTGCGGCGGTCGACTTCTCGAGTCACACCAGCTTCCCGGGCTATGCGGCGCTGCTGCCCGTCGGCGGCTCGGCGCTGATGGTGCTCGGTGGCCTGCACGCGACCCGCGCAGGCGTCGACCGCCTGCTCGCCCTCCGACCGCTCGCCTACATCGGTGACCGCTCCTACACCTTCTACCTCTGGCACTACCCGACGCTGATCATCAGCTGGCAGCTGGCGGGGCACGCACTGCCCGTCGGTGAGAACATCGCCCTGCTGGCGGGAGCATTTGCGCTCTCGGCACTCACCTTCCAGTTCTACGAGAACCCGCTGCGCTTCGCCCGCTGGCTGCGCGGCTGGCGCACCGCCGCGATGATCCCGGTCTCGATCGGCACCTCGGTCGCGGCGATCATGGTCCCCGTTTTCACCGTCGAGGCGACACTGACGGCGGAGGCGCAGGCCGCGCAGAACGTCAGCCTGCCGCCGCTGAGGCCGGCGGCCGGTCAGCCGGACCCGATCAGCCTGCTTGACGCGAAACCAATCCCGGCGCTCGCCGACGCGGTCAAGGCGGTCCACGCCAACGCCCCGCTGCCGAAGGTGCTCGTGCCGGACGGCTCGACGCTCGCCCAGGAGAACACCGCTATCACCTACGACACGCCACATGGCTGCCAACCCTCCTTCGGCTCGGGTGTCACGAGCAGGATCTGCAGGCTCGGCGACCCCGGCGCCAGCCGTGTCGTCGCCGTCTTCGGCGACTCGCACGCCGGCATGTGGGTGCCGGCGCTGCTGCCGATCGCGGAGGCGCAGCACTTCGCCGTCGTGGTCCTGGACAAGCCCGGCTGCTTCGTCAACCGCATCCACACGAACCTCTCGGGCTGGCCGTGTGGGGACTGGTATCGCTGGGCTCTGCAGCAGGACCACAAGCTGGATCCGGTGGCGACACTCGTCGACTTCAAGCTGAGCGGCAGCGCACTCGAGGACAATGCCGCGACCACAGTCTCGTACCTGCGCAGCGTCCTGCGCCAGGTGCGCAACGGCGTCTGGCTCGAGGACGATCCCGGCCAGCAGCAGAAGACGGCGACCTGCATCACCGCCGCGGGCGCAACGCAGCGCAGCTGCTCCTCGCCGGTCACGAGCAGCTACACGAGCCTGGTGCACGACATCCAGGCGATGCTCATGCAGACCAAGCACCTCTGGCTCCCGACGCTGCAGTGGTTCTGTGCCGACGGCATCTGTCCGAGCGTCATCAACCACACGCTGACCACGCACGACGGCGATCACCTCACGACCGAGTACAGCACCGACCTCGCGCCGCTGCTGGCTCCCGAGATGCGCCGCGTCCTCGCCCGGCTTGGATGAAGCGGGCGGCCGGCTTGCTTTGCCGGCCGCCTCAATCGGCGACCCGACCCTCAGGCGGACTGAGCGAGGCGGCGCCCGCCGCGCGCGACCCAGGCGTCGATCAGCATCCGCGCGATCGAGACCTCGCCCGGCAGCTGCAGCCCGCCGTTGCCGCGGTCGACGCTGCCGTCGGCGTGCGAGCGGGCCGCGGCCTCGCGCACCTCATCGAGGCTGAACCAAGCCACCTCGACCATCTCCCCTTCCTGCGGAACGGGAGCGTCGTCGATCGCCGGGCGGTCGGCGCTTGCCTCGTAGCCGAGCATCAGCGAGGCAGGGAAGGGCCATGGCTGGGAGCTGATGTAGCGCGGTGAATGCGCGCGCACACCCGACTCCTCATGCACCTCGCGGGCGACCGCTTCCTCGGGCGTCTCGCCGGGCGCGACGTAGCCCGCGAGGATCGAGAAGCGGCCCTCGGCCCAGCCGATACGGCGTCCGAGCAGGACGTTGCCCTGGCCGTCGTCAACCAGCATGATCACCACCGGGTCGGTGCGCGGAAAGTGGGTCGTGCTGCAGGTGGGGCAGCGGCGCGAGAGCCCGGCCTCGGCGACGCGCGTGCTCGCGCCGCAGTTGGCGCAGAATCTGTGCCGGCGATGCCAGTTGAGCAACGCGACCAGATAGGCCGCGAGGCCTCCCTCCCGCTGCTCGAGCAGGGTTCCGGCCTCGCGCAGCGTGATCAGTCGCCCGGCACCGGTCTCCGCCAGCTGGCTGGCCGCTTCGGGATCGTCGAGGTCGGCGGCGAACAGCGGCTCGCCATCCTCGAGTCCGAGCAGGATCGGCTGGTAGGGATTGACGTGCGCGCCGAGCGGTCGGCGCAGCAACCTTGGCTGCGCACCATCGGCGACGAGCACGCTGTCCGCGCTCGCGCCCAGGACCGCCGCGCGCGGATGCTTCAGCAGTCGCTGGACGCCGGTGCGATCGGCGCGCAGCTCGCTCGCACGATCAATCGTCGTGCCGGTGAACGGTGGCGTCGGTGAGGCCGATCGTGTGGTGCTTGGGGTGGCCATCGCTGCTGCTTTTGACTGTAGCCATCGGCGTCCTGGGGTTCTTCAGATAACGCTCGGGATCGGCGTCGAAGCTCTCGCGGCAGCCCGCGCTGCAGAAATAGAACGTGTGCCCGTCGTACTCGGCCCTCTGCGCCTGCGCACGGTCAACGGCCATGCCGCAGACCGGGTCGATCGCGCCACCCCGCAGCGTCAACGTGAACAGCGCTGCGAACAGCAGCAGCCCGAGGGCGTTCAACACCAGCTTGTAGTCGGCGTGGACGCCGGTGAAGATGTCGCTGTGGCTCGGGCGTGCCCCGCTCGGGATCAGACCCACGGCGCCGAACAGCAGCTGGACCAGCAGCGCGGCGGCGATCATCGTCACCAGCAGCAGCGCCACCAGCCGAACTGCAAAGGCGCCGCCGTAGTACTTGCGGTAGATCGCGACGATCGGCAGGATCACGAGGTCGGCGAAGATGAAGGCCAGCACGCCGGCGAAGCTGAGTCCGCCGCTCCAGAGCACCGCCGCCAGCGGCACGTTGCCGACCGAGCAGACGAAGGTCAGCATCGCGATGACGGGGCCGATCACGGCGCCCCAGAGCGTGCGCACCAGCGCCGGCGAGCCGCTCAGGAAGATCGCGTGGAAGGCGTGCTGGTTGATCTGCGCGACGAAGCCCGAGATCAGCAGCCCGATCCCGATCTCGCGGTAGAGCATCTGCCAGTCACCGCGGAAGTTGTGGGCGACGTCCGACCACGCGGCCGCGCTGCCCAGGCGCTGGCGCAGCGTCAGCTCCTGCCCGGCCATGTGGTGCTGGTGCCCGGTCTGCGCCACCCGCGCGTGCTCGCGTGCCTGCGCCTCGAGCCGCGCCGGCACAAAGCGCCGCAGCAGCAGCGCCATCAGCGCGATCATCACGAGCCCGCCGATGTACTCGGCCAGCGTGAACTGCCAGCCGATCAGCACCCACAGCACGAAGCCGAGCTCCCAGACGAGGTTGGTCGAGGCCAGCTGGAAGGCCAGCGCCGCTGCGGCCGAGGCGCCCTTCTGGAAGAGGCTCTTGGCGATCGCCGTGGCGGCGTAGGAGCAGGACGACGAGGCGGCGCCGAGTCCGGTGGCCTTGGCCAGCGGGCCAAGGCCAGCGCCACCCAGGCTCGACTCGATCCGCTCGCGCGGGATCCAGGCCTGCACGAGCGCCGACACGAAGAACCCCAGGGCCAGCGCCCACCAGACCTGCCAGCCCATCAGCAGCGCGTCGCGGATGCCGTGCCAGATCAGGTGCAGGATGGCCATTGACGTCATGATACCCCCTGGGGGTATATTGAAGCGATGACTGAACGCGGCTACACGGCCACCAAGGGGCAGCTGGTCAAGCGCCTGCGCCGGATCGAGGGACAGGTCGGCGGGATCGAGCGGATGGTCAGCGAGGACCGCTACTGCGTAGACGTGCTCACGCAGATCTCCGCGGTGCAGGCGGCGCTCGACAAGGTTGCGCTCGGGCTGCTCGACGACCACGCGCATCACTGCGTGCTCGGGGCCGGGGACGGCGAGCGCGAGCAGAAGACGGACGAGCTGATGACCGCAGTCGGGCGCCTGATGCGCCGCGGTTGACGCTGCGGGCCGATCGCCAGCAGAAATTTGCATGGGCTAGTCTGAATGTTGCAAGCACTCGTCCCGTTCGGTACGGTGCTTGGGTGTTCGACAACAGGCTCCTGGTGGAGGCCCGGGGCCTCTCGAAGACGTACCCGGCGCGCAACGGGACGCCGCCGTTCCGCGCCGTCGATGGCATCGACTTCGAGTTCGGCCGCGGGGAGGCGTTCGGCTTCCTCGGGCCCAACGGCGCAGGCAAGTCATCGACGATGCGGATGCTCGCCGCGATCTCACCGGTCTCCGACGGCAGTCTGCGCGTGCTCGGCATGGACCCGCGGACCCAGGGTCCGGAGATCCGCGCGCGGATCGGCGTCGTGCCGCAGGACGACTGCCTTGATCGCGAGCTCACCGTGCGCGAGAACATCTACGTGTACGGCCGCTACTTCGGGCTTCCCAAGACGGTGATCCGCGAGCGGCTCGAGCGCCTGCTGGCGTTCGCGCAACTCGAGGACCGGGCCGATGCCCAGGTCGAGATGCTGTCGGGAGGCATGCGTCGCCGGCTCACGATCGCGCGCTGCCTGATCAACGAGCCCGAGATCCTGCTGCTCGACGAGCCCACGACCGGGCTCGATCCGCAGGCCCGGCACGTGCTCTGGGACCGGCTCTACCGGCTGAAGGCCGATGGCGTCACGCTGATCATCACCACCCACTACATGGACGAGGCCGAGCAGCTGTGCGATCGGCTGGCCGTGATGGACGGCGGCCGGATCATCGCCGAGGGTTCGCCCCGCGAGCTGATCGAGTCCCACATCACGCGCGAGGTTCTGGAGCTGCGCTTTGCGCCCGACGCTCACGCCGGCGTCGCCACGCGTCTGCGCGATGCCGGCGTCGGCGAGCGCATCGACGTGCTGCCCGACCGGGTGCTGGTCTACGCCGCCGACGGCGAGGCGGCGCTGGCCGCCGCCCATGGCTTGTTGCTTGAGCCGATCACCGCGCTGGTGCGGCGGGCGACGCTCGAGGACGTCTTCCTGAAGCTGACCGGTCGCTCGCTGATCGACTGAGATGACCCGGTCCCTGCATGCGTTCCGCTACTGGCTGAAGCTCTACGGCCGGACCTGGCGGGGAACGATCGTGATCAGCGTTGCCAACCCGCTGCTGTTCCTGGTCGGCATCGGCGTCGGTCTCGGCCACATCGTCAATTTGTCCCACACCACCCACTCGGCGACGCTCGACGGCGTTTCCTATGCGGACTTCTTCGCGCCCGGGTTGCTCGCCGCATCCGCGATGCAGACGGCGTTCGTCGAGTGCGGCGGGCGCGTGAGCCTGGCCGCGGGCTGGAGCGGGTCCTATCGTGCCGCGGCGACAACGCCGATGGAGCCCGGTGAGATCATGGCCGGGCACCTGCTGTTCGCGGCGTTCAAGCTCGCGCTGACGAGCGCCGCGTTCATCCTCGTGATGGAGCTGTTCGGGGTGATCCAGGGCTGGCGGGCCCTGGCGGTCTGGCCGGCGGCGCTGCTCACCGGCCTGGCGTTCGCGGCGCCGCTTGCGGCCTGGACGGTGACGGTGCGCACCTACGGCAGGATCAACTCGCTGTTTCGCTTCGTGATCATGCCGATGTACATGTTCAGCGGCACCTTCTTCGCGCTGAGCCAGCTGCCGAACGGCATCCGGCTGGTCGCGCAGGTGCTGCCGCTCGCACAGGGCGTCGACCTCTGCCGGTCGCTCAGCCTGGGAACGGCATCGTTGCCGGCGGCGCTCGGGCACGTCGCCTACCTGCTGGTGTGCGTCTGCGCCGGAATCGCGGTGGCGCGCGTCAACTACCGCAGGGTGCTGCACGGATGAGCGCCGCCGGTTGGACCCTGCGCCGCAGCGGCAGCCTGGTCGAGCGCAACGCCCTCATCTACCGCCGCTCGTTGACGCCGGTGCTTTCGAGCATCCTCGAGCCCGTCCTGTACCTGCTGTCGATCGGCTTCGGGGTCGGCGCGCTGGTCGGCAGGGTGCATGGCGTCGAGGTCCGCTATGCCGCCTTCGTCGCGCCCGGCATCCTCGCGACCAGCGCGATGAACGCTGCCTTCAACCAGACGAGCATCGGCATCTTCATGCGGATCAAGAACGACCGCGCCTACGACGCGATCGTCCCGACCCCGCTGTCGGTCGCCGACATCGCGCTGGGCGAGGTCGCCAGCGCGGTCTTCAGCGGCGTCTTCGCGGCGGCCGGCTTCGTCCTGGTGATGCTGGTGCTCGGCCTCGTCGTCTCGCCGGCGATCCTGCTCGCGATCCCCGCCTCGCTGCTGGTCGGCTACGGATTCGGCGCCGCCGGGCTCGCCGTCATGACGTATTTCCGCGACTTCCCCGACTTCCAGCTCGTCCAGCTGGTGATGCTGCCGATGTTCCTGTTCGCCACGACCTTCTACCCGCTCTCGGTGTACCCCGGCTGGGCGCGCCCGCTGATCGAGGCGCTGCCGCTCTATCAGAGCATCCAGCTGCTGCGGGAACCGGCGCTCGGGATCTTTCGCTGGGACATCCTGTTCGCGGCGATCTACCTGATCGCGTTCGGCTCGCTGGCGCTGGCGATCGCAAACAGGCGGCTGGCCCGCAAGCTCTTGCCGTAAATCTCTGCAAGGGTTTGCAAGATCTGACATAGAATTGCGGGGTGGCCCGCAAGCTTGCCGACGTCGCAAAACAGGCCGGGGTCAGCGAGGCCACCGTGAGCCGCGTCCTCAACGGGCGCCCGGGGATCTCCGAGTCGACGCGTGCCGCGGTGCTCACCGCGCTCGACGTGATCGGCTACGAGCGCCCCACGCATCTGCGCGTGCGCCGCGCTCGCATGGTGGGCCTGATCGTGCCCGAGTTGCAGAACCCGGTATTCCCGGCGCTGGCAGAGGTCGTCACGGGCGCGCTCGCGCAGCGCGGATTCAACGCCGTGCTCTGCACCCGCACGGGCACGCTGTCGGAGGCGGAGTACGTCGAGATGCTGCTCGAGCGGCAGGTCTCGGGAATGATCTTCGCGGGCGGGCAGTACATGGAGGCGGACGCGCCGCATGAGCACTACGAGCGCCTGCTGGTGCTGCGCCTGCCGGTCGTGCTGATAAACGCCGCCGCCGAGCACCTCGACTTCCCGCGCGTCTCCACGGATGACGCGGTCGCGATGGAGCAGGCATATGCGCATCTCGCCTACCTCGGGCATCAGCGCATCGGTCTGATCCTGGGCCCTCCCGACCACATGCCCTCGGCGCGCAAGCTCGCGAGCTTCGAGCGCATCTCCAGGCTCGCCGAGCCGCTGGAGCTCGTCGAGCGCACGCGCTTCTCGCTCGAGGGCGGACACGCGGCCGCGCTGCGCCTGTTCGAGCGCGGGGTGACCGGAATCATCTGCGCCAGCGACCCGATCGCGCTGGGCGTGATCCGCGCTGCACGCCGCAGCGGCCTCTCGGTCCCCACCGACCTCTCGGTGATCGGATTCGACGACTCGGCGCTGATGAGCTGCACAGACCCGCCGCTGACTACCGTGCGCCAGCCGCTCGAAGCGATCGGGCGCGCCGCGGTGGAGATGCTGGCGGGGCAGATCGAGGGTTCCGCGGTGTCCGCGGACGAGCTCTTCTTCGAACCGGAGGTGGTGGCGCGCGGCTCGACCGCAAACGCGCCCGAGCGCTGAGTCCTTGCAAGAGTTGCGTAGGAGAGTATGAAATTTGCAAAAGTAGGTCGGCCTCTTGCAATAATTTGCTTGTTGTGCCAATCTCGCCCCATGAGCGAGACGGACACGACGCTTGCGGCTGCCCCGCGACGCGAATCACACGACGCGCAGCAGCGCCCCTGGTGGCGGGACGCGGTCGTCTACCAGGTCTACATTCGGAGCTTCGCCGACGCCAACGGCGACGGCGTCGGCGACATCGAGGGTGTGCGTGCGCAGCTGCCCTACCTCGCCGCCCTCGGCGTCGACGCTCTCTGGTTCAACCCCTGGTACCCCTCGCCACTGGCCGACGCGGGTTACGACATCTCGGACTACCGCTCGATCGACCCGGCCTTCGGCACGCTCTGGGAGGCCGAGCGGCTGATCACCGAGGCACGCGCCCTCGGGATCCGCACGATCGTCGACATCGTCCCCAACCACATCTCCAGCGAGCACCCGTGGTTCGCCGACGCGCTCGCGAGCCCGGTCGGATCGCCGGCGCGTGGTCGCTTCTGGTTCCGCCCCGGGACAGGCGCGGACAGCGCACAGCCGCCCAACGCCTGGCAGTCCATCTTCGGCGGCTCCGCCTGGACGCGCGTGCAGGACGGCGAGTGGTACCTGCACCTGTTCGCGCCCGAGCAGCCCGACCTCAACTGGGAGCGCCCCGAGGTCTGGGCCGAGCACGAGGACATCCTGCGGTTCTGGTTCGAGCGCGGCGTCGCCGGCGTGCGGATCGACTCGGCCGCGCTGCTGATCAAGGATCCGGCGCTCGCCGAGGAGCCCGCCGACCCCGGGCCGGGCGAGCATCCCTTCACCGACCGCGACGAGCTGCACGACGTCTACCGGCGCTGGCGTGAGGTGGCTGACAGCTACGACGAGCCGCGGGTGCTGGTCGGCGAGGTCTGGCTCCCGGACGCGGAGCGGCTGGCCCGCTACCTGCGGCCCAACGAGCTCCACACCGCCTTCAACTTCGACTTCCTGGCATGTCCATGGGAGCCGGCAGCAATGCGGACCTCGATCAGCTCGGCGCTCGCCTCACACGCGCTCGTGGACGCGCCGCCCACGTGGGTGCTCTCCAACCACGACGTCACCCGCCCGGTCACCCGCTACGGGCGTGCGGACACCGCCTTCTCCTTCGAGACCAAGCGCGAGGGCACGCCGACCGACCTCGCCCGCGGCCGGCGACGCGCACGTGCGGCGGCGCTGCTGGCGATGGCGCTGCCGGGATCGATGTACGTCTACCAGGGCGAGGAGCTCGGGTTACCGGAGGTCGAGAACATCCCGCCCGATCGTCGCCAGGACCCGATGTGGCACCGCTCCGGAGGCATCGATCCAGGCCGCGACGGCTGTCGCGTGCCGCTGCCGTGGTCGGGAACCGGCACCCCGTACGGATTCAGCCCCAACCCCGAGGCCGAACTCTGGCTCGGCCAGCCCGAGGACTGGGCGCCGCTCTCGGTGGCGGCGCAGCTCGACGACCCCGGATCGATGCTCAGCCTCTACCGCAGCGGGCTCGCGCTCCGGCGCCAGACACCGTGGGGCGACCCGTCGGAGCTCGCGTGGCTCGAGCACGGCGACCAGGTCATTGCCTTCACGCGCGGCGAGCGCTTTGCCTGCATCGTCAACTTCGGGCCCGACCCGATCGAACTTCCAGAGGCGGCAGAGGTGCTTATCGCGAGCACGTTGCTCGCGTCAAACACCGTGCCGCAGGACACCACTGTCTGGTTCTTCCAGGCCGAAACCCATGCTCCGCACGCGGGGCCTATCCCTCCGCTTGAGGCGGAGACGCTGTGACACCGACCCGCTAGGGTCCGGGAGAGGAGAGGAAATGACGTTCATTAAGAAGGCGAGGTTGTCCGTCCGCGCGAGCGCGACGGCCGCCGCCCTAACCGCGCTGACACTCGCAATTCCAGTCAGCGTCGCCTCGGCCGCAACGGCCAAGGCAAAGAAGTCGAGTGTGGTCCACATCAGCGTCGTATCGCTGATTCCGGGCAGCACCCAGGCTGCATTCAATGAGTTCGACAACAAGGTGGCGCAGTTCGAGGCCGCAAACCCGGGCATCTCGGTCAGGGGGGTCCAGTATCAGTGGCTGCCCGCGACGTTTGCGGCCAAGCTCGCCGCCGGCACATTGCCGACGGTGTTCATCGTCCCGTTCACGGACGGTCGCTCGCTGGGTGACAACGGTCAGCTCGCGAACCTGACCAAGTACGCCCAGGCGGAGCCCTACTACAAGGACTTCAACCCGGCGGTGATCGCCGAGGGCATCGACGCCAAGAAGCAGGTCATCGCACTCCCGATCGCCGCGTATGCGCAGGCGCTGAGCTACAACCGCCAGCTGTTCAGCGAGGCGGGCCTCAACCCCAACAAGCCCCCGACAACCTGGGCGCAGCTCGAGGCCGACGCCAAGCAGATCAGCCAGAAGACCGGCAAGACCGGTTATGCCGAGATGGGCGCCAGCGACAACACCGCCGGCTGGATCCTGACCACGCTCACGGACGCGCTTGGTGGACGCATGGAGACCGGCATCGGGACCGGCGCGAAGGCCACGTTCAACAACCCGCAGGCCGTTCAGGCGCTCAACATCCTCAAGCAGATGCGCTGGACCGACAACTCGATGGGCGCCAACTTCGGGCTCAGCTGGGGCACCTCGAACCAGGCGTTCGCCGCCGGCCAGATCGGAATGTTCGTCAGTGGCTCCGACGTGTACACCAACATGGTGCAGGCCGACAACATCAATCCGTCGATCTACGGCCTGGCACCGATTCCGGTTGCCAAGAACAAGACCGCCGGCGTCCTCGGCGGCGGTACCCTCGCCGCGGTCAGCCCGAAGTCCAGCCCGGCGCAGATCGCCGCTGCCATGAAGTGGATCAGCTTCTACTACATGGCCAAGCTCACCAATCGCAAGGCGGCGATCGAGGACGCAAAGACCCTGATCAAGGACAAGCAGCCGGTCGGCGTGCCCGAGCTGCCGGTCTTCAATCAGGCGCTCTACGACCGTAGCCAGAAGTGGATCAAGCCGTACATCAACGTGCCGGTGAGCCAGTTCGCGCCGTTCAACAAGGGCATCTTCAGTGAGAAGGTGATCCCGGAGCCGGAGTCGGCCACACAGGCCATCTACGGCGATCTGGACGGGGCGGTTCAGGCGGTGTTCACCAACCAGGGCGCCGACCCGTCCAGCCTGCTGTCGCAGGCAAACTCAACCGGCCAGTCGTCGATCGCGTCGTCTGGCTCCTAGCAGCACCCTCCCTAGCTGAGGACGGGTGGCCGTGGTAAGGATTCACATGGCCGCCCGTCCGATGCGCGAGCGGATGGGACTCGATGTCCACCCTTGATCAAATGACAGCGGGAGCCGAACCGATCCAGCCGGCCCTCCCTCCGAGACCGCAGACGCCGCCGGCGCGAGCCCGCATCAGGCGCTCGCCCATCAGCTGGATCCGGGATGGTGGGCTCTCACGGCTCGCCTTCCTGCTGCCGCTGCTGCTGATCTTCGCCGCCTTCTCCTGGTATCCGATCGTCCGGCTGGTGCTGATCTCGTTTCAGCACACGAACGAGATCACCACGACCTGGGTCGGGTTCCAGAACTTCAGCGAGGTGCTGAACGACCCGCTCTTCCCGATCGCCGTCAAGAACACGCTCGAGTTCGCCGGCCTGGCGCTGCTCTTCGGCTACCCGATTCCGCTGGTGGCGGCCGTGCTGATGAGCGAGGTGCGCAAGCGCCGCGGGCTCTACGCTGCGCTCGCCTACCTGCCGGTCGTGATCCCACCGGTCGTGGCCGTGCTGCTGTGGAAGACCTTCTACGACGGTGGACCCGGTGGTGTTTTCAACACGATCCTCGGCTGGGTCGGTATCGCGCCGCAGTCATGGATCCAATCCACCAGCCAGGCGATGCCGTCGCTCGTGCTCGAGTCGACCTGGGCCAACGCGGGCGGCACGATCATCATCTACCTGGCCGCGCTGACCAGCGTAAGTCCCGAGTTGTATGAGGCGGCATCGGTCGACGGCGCGGGTCTCTGGAAGAAGATCTGGCACGTCACCCTGCCGCAGATGCGGACCGTCCTCCTGGTGACGATGATCCTGCAGATCATCGGGACCGCCCAGGTCTTCCTCGAGCCCTACCTGTTCACCTCGGGCGGCCCCGACAACGCGACGCTGACGGTCTTGCTGCTGATCTACAACTACGCCTTCGGCAACTCGCTCGGCGCCGCCTACGGTCAGGCTGCGGCGCTGAGCCTGATGCTGGTCGGCTTCCTGGCGGCGTTCTCGCTGATCTACCTGCGCGCAACGCGCTCCTGGAGCGACGAATGAGCGCAATTCAGGATTGGCAAGGTCGCAGGCGCAGGGGCGCCATGACCGAGAGCCAGCAGGGCCTGGTGCAGTCCGCCGACTGGAAGCGTCCGAGTGTCAGGTGGGGCCTGGGCGGTACCCAGACGGCCCTGCTCGTGCTGCTGGTGATCGTCGGGCTCGGGCCGATCCTGTGGCTGGCCAAGGCGGCAGTCACCCCGACGCAGGACACGCTCTCGAACCCGATGGCGATCTTCCCGCACGGTGCCGACTGGAGCAACATCTCGGGCGCCTGGAACGAGGTCGACATCGGCCTCTACATCTGGAACACGGTCGTGATCGCGTTCGGCTCCTGGCTCTGCCAGATAGTTGTGGCGACCACCGGCGCCTTCGCGCTCTCGGTGCTGGCTCCGAAGTGGGGCCGCGTGATCACCGCCGCGCTGCTGACCACGCTGTTCGTGCCGTCGGTGGTGCTGCTCGTGCCGCTGTATCTCGAGGTTGTCCACCCGCCGGTGATCCACCACTCGTTCATCAACAGCTACTGGGCCGTCTGGCTGCCGGCCGGCGCCAGCGCCTTCAACGTCATCATCATGAAGCGCTTCTTCGACAACCTCCCGCGTGAGATCTTCGAGGCAGCCCGCATCGATGGGGCGGGTCCGTTCCGGTTGTTCGTCTCTATCGTGCTGCCGATGTCCAAGCCGATCCTCGGCGTGGTCTCGATCTTCGCCGTGCTGGCCTCATGGAAGGACTTCCTCTGGCCGCTGCTGGTCCTCAGCGATCCCAGCAAGCAGCCGGTGTCGGTCCGCCTGCCGACGATCGCGGGACAGACCGACCTCGGCGTGTTCCTTGCGGCGATGTTGATCGCCTGCCTTGTCCCGATCGTAGGGTTCCTGATCTTCCAGCGCTCCTTCCTACGCGGGACCGGTCTCAGCGGAGCGCTGAAGGGGTGATCTGCTGATGGCGGCTATCTGCTTCGACGGTGTGTCGAAGATCTACGGCGACGGCACCTGTGCCGTCGATTCGCTCGACCTCGACATCAACGAGGGCGAGTTCATGGTGTTCGTCGGGCCCTCGGGCTGCGGCAAGACCACTGCCCTGCGCATGGTCGCCGGGCTCGAGGAGATCAGCGGCGGGCGGGTGGTGATCGGCGAGCGCGAGGTCAACGACGTCTCGCCCAAGGATCGTGACATCGCGATGGTCTTCCAGAACTACGCGCTCTACCCGCACATGACGGTGGCGGCCAACCTGGCCTTCGGTCTGAAGCTGCAGAAGCACTCCAAGGCTGAGATCGAGCGCCGTGTGCAGGACGCGGCCGTGGCACTCGACCTCGAGGATTACCTGCAGCGCAAGCCCAAGGCACTGTCCGGCGGTCAGCGCCAGCGGGTCGCGCTCGGCCGCGCGATCGTGCGCGAGCCGGCCGCCTTCCTGATGGACGAGCCGCTCTCCAACCTCGACGCCGCGCTGCGAGTGCAGACCCGCGGGGAGATCCTGAAGCTGCAGAAGCGGCTCGGCACCACGACGATCTACGTCACCCACGACCAGGTCGAGGCGATGACCATGGGGGATCGCATCGCCGTGATGCGCAAGGGCGTGCTGCAGCAGATCGGCACCCCGCAGGAGCTCTACACGCGCCCGGCCAACACGTTCGTCGCGACCTTCATCGGCTCGCCCGCGATGAACATGGTGCCCGCCGGTGCGATCGGAATCGAGCGAGATGCGCTTCTGGCCGGCTTCCGCCCCGAGCACATCCGGGTCGGGGTCGCCGGCGACGGCGTCTTCGGCTTCGAGGCCGTGGTCGAGCTCGTCGAATACCTTGGCGATGAGCGCCTCGCCCACGTCCGCCTGGACGAGCGGCTGCTGACCGCGAAGCTTCCCGCCGACCAGCAGCTCGAGACGGGAGCCACAATCGCCTTCACCGTGCCCGGCCAGGCCGTGCTGCTGTTCGACGCCGAGACCGGGCTGGCAGTCGACGCGGCTTCCTGAGGTTCGCCCCGGGGCGCCGGTCCCGCTGGACCGCGCCCCCGCTGCAGGCCTGCTCCCCTCCGTCCGCCGCTCCATACAATGGACGTGCACGCCCCCATGGTCTAGTGGTTAGGACGCCTCCCTTTCACGGAGGAGATCGCCGGTTCGAGCCCGGCTGGGGGTACTCCCAAAAGGCGGCGAGTTGCAGGAAGAGCGTCACCGCGCGTCGCCTCGGCGCAACTCGACTAACAGTCTGGCTACCACTCTTGGCTACCAGGTCGTGAGGCGTTTGTCGGGGCCGGCCCTGGATTCCCCCTCCGTGCATGCGTGCGAGCGATTTCGGTGCCGCCGGTGGCGCGATCGCGATGATCGATCTGACGAGCGCATCGGCGACTTTCTGTGGGCGCGGACGCAGTTCTGTGTCCGGTCGTAAGGGCTGGCCACGGAGCCCCGAGCGTTGGTCGGACGGGGGGCTTCGCTGGCTCAGGCAACGACTGGTCTGATTTGCTTTACGTGTGGCGACTGTCGCAGGCGCGAAGAACCTGACGTTGGTGGAGCCGCATCCGCTCGACTCCGAACTCGAGGGGTACGCGTGGATCCCACGGATGCTTGACAAAGCTCGCGCGACGCTCGCGGGTACGAATGGCAGCTACATGTTTGGCTGTCCAGTTGACCACACGTGCATGGCACGCCTCGGTGTAAGCGCAGAGCTGGTCTTGGAGCTCGCTGGTCACTACGCGGAGGACCATGACGTCCTGGACGCGCTTCGGCGTCATGGGATCCCATCCGCACAGGAGGCCTGGTTCGACGGCCCGGCCGTGGAGGAAGAGCTTCAGCACCTCGATCTGTACGTGCGCGTCCGGCGACGGGAGCAGCTTCCGGTTCCCGATGGCGCCGCGGTCTTCGCGGGAGCCGACCATGGCGCACCCATCAGTGTCGCCTTTCTCACGCTCCCACCCGGCACCGGTCAGGCCGTGCACTCACATCCAACCGTAGAGGTGCTCGTCGCCTTCACCGGTCGGGCCACCGTTTTTCTGGGCCGCCACCAGGCGAGAAGCGTTCGCGCCGGCGAGGTCGCGCGTTTTCCGGCAGGCGCCCCACACCGGATCGAAAACCCCACCCCCGAACCGTTTGAGTGCGTGCTGGTGCACGGGAGTACCACGATCGACACCGTCCCAACCGAACAACAGAGCTGACCGCCGACCGATCTCTGCCGTGTAGGTGATCACGACGGAACGGACGAGCGCTTCAATGCCAGCCGCCCAGCGTGGTCCGTGATTGCGTTGGCGACCAGACGTGCGCTTGTATCAACCGCCAGTTAGCGTGGACGGCAGTTGCGCTAGCCCGGGTCGGACTAGGTCGCGTTCGTCGCAGCTCGCCAGCGTGATGCCGAGCTTGCGGGCAGCGGCGACGTAGC
>DASZMI010000126.1:0-25656 GCA_035551915.1 Solirubrobacteraceae bacterium
GCGGGAGCTGACCGTGACCGCCGATGACAAGCAGTTCAACGTCACCGTGCGAATCGACACGCCCAAGGAGCAGACGTACTACCGGCATGGCGGCATCCTTCAGTTCGTCCTGCGCCAGTTGCTGGCGTCCTAAGAGGAGATCCTGCAAATGGCAATTCCTGAACTGCTTGACGCGTTGCTGAGGGTTCCTGGCCCATCGGGCCAGGAGGCTCGCGCCGCGGCGACGTGGCGCAGCCTCTGCGAGCCGTTCGCGGCCGAGGTCGATGTCGACGTGAACGGGTCATCATGGGCCCGCGTCCGCGGGACGGCCCAGCCCGAAACGGCGCCATGCCTCGCCGTGGTCGGTCACATCGACGAGATCGGGGTGCACATCACCCACATCGATGACGAGGGGTTCCTGCGCTTCGGCCAGGTAGGAGGCTGGGATCCGATCAACCTGGTCAGCCAGCGCGTGCTGATCGCGACGCGCAACGGTCCCGTCTACGGGGTGATCGGACGCAAGGCGATCCACCTGATGGACGACGAGGACCGCAAGAAGGTCCCCGACCTCAAGAGTCTGCACATCGACATCGGCGCCGCCGATGCCGAGGAGGCCGCCAGGATGGTGCGGATCGGCGACACGGGCGTGCTCGACGCCGAGCCGATCGAGTTCCCGAACGGCCGCGTGGTCTCACGCTCGCTGGACAACCGCGTCGGCTGTTACGTGGCCGCGCGAGTGGCACAGCTCACGGCCGAAGCCGGCGGGGCAGCGGGCGACGTGCTGGCCATGGCGGTGGTCCAGGAGGAGATCGGACTCAACGGCGCGCTGACCTCGGCCTTCCGCCACCGCCCCGATGTGGCGATCGCCGTCGACGTCGCGCACGCCAGCGACACCCCCGGACACGTGCTCGGGCGCGACACCCATCACAAGTTCGGCTCGGGCCCGGTGATCGAGCGTTCCTCACTGCTGCACCCGCGCGTCTCCGACCTGCTCCATGACGCCGCCGAGGCTGAGGGCATCCCGTTCACCGTCGCGTCGTCCTCGCGCTACACCGCCACCGACGCCGACGCCTTTACGACCAGCCGCGCCGGGATCCCGACCGGGCTGGTGTCGGTGCCGGTGCGGTACATGCACTCGTCTGTGGAGATGGTGAGCCTCGACGACATCGAGAACGCGGCAAGGCTGATCACCGCCTTCGCCAAGCGGCTCGACCCGGGAGAGAAGTTCGCCCGCTGACTCGCCCAGTGCCCTTAGCGCGCGCGGGGACAACGGTCAGAGCCTCCTCGGGCGCCACACCTGCGGGCGGTTCGAGCTTTGCGGGCCGCCGGCGGGTTACCATACGACGCCGATGCTCCGCAGCTCCCGCAGGCGGATCAGGCGACTGGTCGTCGCGCCCGTCGTATGCGCCCTGACGCTGCCGGCGGCCGCATCCGCCACTGGTAACCCGGGTCTACACGTCGATCCTGCCAGCCCTGTGGCGAAGGCGTATGCGCTACCGCTGGACGGCGTGCGGGGAGCATCCTCGGGCAGCGCCAACACGGCCAAGCTGTTTGGGTCGGGAATCAGTCGCGTGGCAGAGCCCGGACGTTCGGCGGCACGGCGGATCCAGGGCACCGCGACGCCCGCCTCCTACACGGTACTGGAGCCGCGGACGAGCTCAGGTCTGGCCTGGATGGCAATCGTGGCGGTCGTAGTGCTCGCCATCGGCAGTGCGGGCGCGCTGGCGCTGCGACGCAGACGATGAGCACAGTCGAGCATCCCCCGCCCGTGGTGGCACCCGAGCCAAACGTTGAGGGAGCCGCCCGACGGCGGTCGCCGGCGCTGTCGAATCCAGCCGGCGTGATAGTCGCCGCAGCGCTCGCCTGCTCGCCGTTGGCCTTCGGCTATTACGACCGCACAGCGTGGGCACCCCTGGGTCTCGGGGCCGCGGTCCTGCTCGTGATGCTGGCCTTCGGATCGAAGCGCAGACTGAACACCATGGCGATGACGGCCGCGATCGGCATGGTTGTGCTGGTGGCGCTGAGCTTCGCATCGATCCTGTGGGCCGAATCCCGGGAGTCGGCGTGGACGAGCGCCAACCAACTGGCGGTGTATGCGCTTGTCTTCGCGATCGGGCTGATCGCAATCCGCACGCGCACGACCGCCTGGTCGACGATGATGATGCTGGGAGCGCCAGCACTCGTGAGCGCCGTCGTGCTGGCGGCGCAGTTCATCGTCGGGGGTGGCGCGGGCGCCTTCATGGACGGAAGGCTGAGCGCCCCTATTGGTTACGCGAACGGGACGGCCGCGCTGTTGTTGATGGGCTCGTGGCCCTGGATCGGCCTCGCGGAACGGGTCCGCTCGCGTTGGTGGCACGCAGCCGCGGTCAGCGCCGCTTCGCTCACTGCGAGCGTCGCGATCCTGACCCAGACGCGCGCGGTGCTGCTCGCCGCCGTCGCCAGCATCGCGCTCACCATGTTGCTCAACCCAGGCCGCAACCTTCGCGGCACGAACCTGCTGATCGTGCTCGCCGCTGTCGCGGCCAGCGCGCACTGGACGCTGCGGGTCTACGCCGCGACCGGCCCGACTCATCTGTCCTCCCCGAACGCTGTGACGTTGCGGGGGGCGGGACTGGCGCTGTTGGGCGTGGGCGTCGCGGCGTTCCTGACGGCAGCCCTGGCCGAGCGCGCCTTGGCTCGCCACCTCAGGGCAAGACTCGTAGCGAGGCGCCATCGGCTCGGAGTCACAGCGCTCGCGCTTTGCCTCCTGGCGCTGACAGCGGGCGGGTTGGTCGAGCGCGGGGCGATTCTCGCGCAATGGCATGACTTCACCAGCCTGAATGACGAGAACTCGGCAAACAACCGCTTTCTCGTGCTCGGAGGAGGTCCGCGGCATGACCTCTGGCGGATCGCGCTGGACGAGTTCGCAGGCGATCCCCTCGGCGGAGTCGGCGCGGGCAACTACGCGGACCAGGAATTCCGGAGACGGCACGGCCTCGAGCATGTGACCACCCCGCACAGCCTGGAACTGCAGCTGCTGGCCGAGCTCGGGGTCGGCGGGGCGATCGGGCTCCTGTTGTTGGTGGCGCCGGTTCTGATCGCGGGCTTCACCCGTTCTTCGAGACGGCGGCCGGGAGCGGACACGGCGCTCACGACCGCCGCGCTCGGGATGTTCACGGCGTGGTTGGCCGGCACGAGCGTCGACTGGCTGTACGACATCCCCGGTCTCACGGGGATGGCGATGCTGGCCGCGGCGGTCCTGCTTGCAACGGCCGCACCCTTCCCGGAGTCCTCGCCTGCGCCGCCACCTGGGTTCCTGCGCTCGCGTGCGGCGCTGGGGCTGGCGCTCGGAACGGTCGCCCTCCTCGCGGCGAGCCTCGGCCGCCAGTATGCGGCGGCGCTCTACAGCGACTGGGGCATGTCGCTGATGCACAGGCGCCCGCTGAGCGCCTTGCAGACCCTGCGCACGGCCGAGCAGCTCGACCCGTGGTCGATGCAGACCCAGTACACAGTCGCCGCCGCCTACGCCCGGCTGAACGACTACCCGGCCGCACGTGCCGCTCTGCGCCGGGCTGAGCAGCTGGAGCCGGAGAACTTCGTCCCGCCGGCGCTGCTTGGAGACATCGCGGTCCGCGCTGGCTTCAAGCGTGTGGCGCTGCTCGAATACCAACGGGCGCTGCGGCTCGACCCGCTTGACAGATCGCTCCGGGGCGCCGTGAGTCCGGGCAGCCAGTAGGCGCACCCGTCAATGCGGGCCGAACGGAGTATGTGCATCGTGTGGCTCGGATCAGGCGGCGCTGACCCCACCCAACCCGCGATGCGCGCCAACACGACAGATACGAGTCGACCAGGGCCGCCAATTTGCACGATCTCAGCCGTAAACATTGGCGGACGCGGACGCACGAGCACGCCAATGACCGCATCACGCTGGAGGCCTGGGACCCGGCCGCCGTGAGCCGCCTGCCCTCAGAGGGTCCGGCCGAGCAGGTCGAAGAGCGCCTCGAAGTGGCGCTCGGCGGCGGCCTCGTTGTAGGCGCCCTGATCGGCCATCGTGTAGCCGTGCGAGGCTCCGGCATACACCTCGGTGGTGTAGGAGATGCCGGCGTCGTCCATCACCGCGTTGAGCGTCGCGATGTTCTCGGGCGTCATCCCGTGGTCGTTGTCGGCGTGGCCCCAGTAGACGGTGGCCGACACCTCGGGCGCGCGCATGTGCGGGCTGTCGTCGGCGCCGGTGACCATGCCGCCGGCATGGAAGCCGCCGAGCGCGGCCACACGCTCCGGGTACGAGGCGGCTATCTGCCAGCCCTGACGGCCGCCCATGCAGTAACCGGTGACGCCGACCCTGCCCCCGGTCAGCTCCGCGAGCTTGTCCAGGTAGGCGCCGCTGTCCGAGCGCATCGCCTCGGCAGTCAGGGAGCGGGTGAGCGGCATCACGTTCTTCATGAATTCCTCACGCGCGGCCGGGTCGGCCAGATTGACGTCGGGCCAGATCGGCGCGCGTCCGGCGCGGTAGAAGATGTTCGGGGCAAGCACGACGTACCCCTGCGCGGCGATGCGATCGGCCATGTCCTTGATCTGCTGACGCAGGCCGATGGCGTCGATCACGAACAACACGCCCGGATGGGCGCCATCGTCGGGTCGGGTGAGGTAGCAGTCGGCGACCCCGTCAGGGGTCTCGACATCGATGATTGAGCTGTTCACGAACTGAAGGTTCGCAGACCGGCGATCAGGTATGCGTCAATGGCGGGCCGGCGTGGTGCTCATAGGCGGTGTTCGTCCCGGCCCACTGCGGTCGGGTAGTCTGGCCATCCAGTCCGTTCCGGCTGGCCGGCGCTGAACATTCACTGAGTCGATTCAATTTCAGACAAGCCAATGCTGCTCCTGTTCGACATCGACGGCACGCTGATGAAGGGTGCATCGGGTGCGCATGCCGAGGCCCTATGCCTGGCGCTGAAGAGCGTGCACAACGTGGACGTCGCCGGAATCAGACTGGCAGTGTCTGCTGCCGGTAGGACGGACGGTGAGATCGCCCGCCTGTACCTGCTCGAGGCGGGAGTCTCGGCCGAAAGGATCGACGCACGCGCGGAGGCCGTCCGTGACGAATGCTGCCGGCTCTACGCGGGCCTCTGTCCGGCCGACCTGTCCACGATGGTGGTGCGCGGAATGCCGGAACTTCTGGCCTCGCTGAGCGCGCAGGACGGCCTCCGGCTGTCGCTCGTGACCGGGAACTTCGAGCCGGTGGCGCGCATCAAGCTGCGCGCCGGCGGACTCGGCAGGTGGTTCGCGCGCGGCCAGGGCGGCTTCGGCTCGGATTCGGAGGACCGCACGAGCCTGCCGCCGATCGCGCGCCGGCGTGCGGGCGAGGCCGCGGGGTTGCGCGCATCCTGGCCGCGGGAACGCACCCTGGTGATCGGTGACACACCCCGCGACGTCGCCTGCGCGCACGCTGACGATGTGCGCTGCATCGCGGTGACCACCGGCCTGCACGGCCGTGGTGAGCTCGGCGGTGCGGACTTCACCGTCGATACTCCGGCCGAACTGCTCGAGGCGATTCACGCGGCCAGCGCCGCCTGATTGAGGCTACGCCGTGGTGGCGGCCGGGCTCGAACTCGGCTGCTCGGGCTCGGGCCTCTGCATCGGGAAGTGGCAGGCCGCCTGGTGGCTGGGTCCAAAGCGCCGCATCGGCGGTTCCACCTGCGCGCAGATCTCCTGCGCCAACGGGCAACGTGTGCGGAACCGGCAGCCCGACGGCGGATCGATCGGACTCGGAAGCTCGCCGCGGATGCCGATGTCGATCTTGGCCTTCTCGATTGCCGGATCGGGAACGGGGATCGTCTTGATCAAAGCGTCCGTATAGGGGTGCGCGGCACGGCGATAGATGTCGTCGCCAGTACCCAGCTCAACGAGCTTGCCGAGATACATGACGCCGATGCGGTCGGAGAGGTACTTGACCACGGCAAGATCGTGGGAGATCACGACCGAGGCCATGTCGTGCTCGACCTGGAGCCGCTTCATCAGGTTCAGGACCTGCGAGCGGATCGAGACGTCGAGCGCACTCACCGGCTCGTCGGCGACGATGATCTTCGGCTCGAGCATCAGCGCCCGCGCGAGTGCGACGCGCTGCCGCTGGCCGCCGGAGAACTCGTGCGGGTAGCGCTCGAGCGCGTTGACGGGCAGACCCACCTCGTCGAGCAGGCTGCGCACGCGCTCGTCCTGCTCGCGGGTCGAGCCGATCCCCTGGATCTGCATCGGCTCACGCAGGATCGCCCGCACGCGCATGCGCGGGTCGAGCGAGCCGTACGGGTCCTGGAACATCATCTGCACGACGCGCCGCGCCTTGCGCAGATCGGAGCCGCTCGTCTTGAAGATCTCCTTGCCACCGATCTTGACGTGGCCGGAGTCGGGCTTCTCGATGCCGACGATCAGCTTGCCGAGTGAGGTCTTGCCGCAACCCGACTCACCGACGAGGCCGAGTGCCTCACCCGGGTTCACGTACAGATCGATGTTGGAGACGGCTTTGACGGAATTGACCCTGCGACGCAGGATCTGACCCGCCGTCACCGGGTATTCACGCACGACGTTGACGACCTCGAGCAGCGGCGCGGTGCCGTTGGAGGGGGCTGCGGCGCGCGCCTGGACGGGCGCCGGCTCGCTGGTGACCGACACCTGCGCTGGGGTGTCCGGCCCAGCCACGGCCCGCGGTGCGGGAGCGGCTTCAGGCGCGGCCGCCGCGGCGGCGGCCGCATCGGGCCGCGAGCTGACCAGCGGCGTCGTGATCAGCGCCGGCCCGTCGACCGGATGCCAGCAGGCGAACCGGTGGCCTCCGTCGCCCTCCAGCGGCGGCTCCTCGGCCCGGCACTGATCGGTCGCGAACCGGCAGCGCGCCGCGAAGCGGCAGCCCTGCGGCGGGTTGGTGAGGTCGGGCGGCAGGCCGGGGATCGAGAGCAGCGGCTTGGTCGCGTCGGCCTCGAGCCGCGGGATCGAGCCCAGCAGCGCCTGGGTGTAGGGGTGGCGCATCGAGGAGAACAGCTCCTCGCTGGAGGCGGTCTCGACCAGGCGGCCGGCATACATGACGTTGATGCGCTTGGAACGGCCGGCGACGACACCCATGTCGTGGGTGATCAACAGCGTCGCCATGCCGAGGCGCTGCTCGAGGTCGTCCAGTACCCTGAGGATCTGCGCCTGGATCGTGACGTCGAGCGCGGTGGTGGGCTCGTCGGCGAGCAGCACCTTTGGCTCACAGGCGAGCGCGATCGCGATCATCACGCGCTGGCGCAGGCCGCCGGAGAGCTGGTGCGGGTAGTCACCGAGCCGCTCCTTGGGACGCGGGAGCCCGACGAGCTCCAGCACCTCGAGGGCGCGATCGTATGCCTCCCTGCGGCTGGCGCCGCGATGCAGGCGCACGGGCTCGGCGACCTGCTCGCCGATCCCCTTGGTCGGGTTCAGCGAGGAGAGCGAATCCTGGAAGATCATCGCGATCTCATTGCCGCGAATGCTGCGCAGGTCGCGCTCCCGCAGGCCGACCAGTTCGCGGTCAAAGAGCTTGATCGAGCCGCCGGTCACGTGGCCGCCGTTGGGCAGCAGTCCGAGAATCGAGAGCCCGAGCATCGATTTGCCCGAGCCCGACTCCCCGACCAGACCGAGCGTCTCCCCCTGGCCGATCTCCAGATCGACGTTGCCGACCGCATGCACGGTCGCGCGCGAGAGCCGGATCTCGGTGGTGAGGTCCTCGACCTTGAGCGCTGGTGAAGCCATGATGTCCTTCAAATCTCCTTGATCAGCGCCTGCGCAGGCGCACATCGACGGCGTCGCGCAAGGCATCGCCGATCAGGTTGCAACAGAGCACGACGACCACGAGGAACCCGCCGACGGGGTAGACGAGCCACCATTCGCCGTTCTGCACGTACTGCTGCGCATTGCCGAGCATGTCGCCCCATGAGGTGGTCGGGAACTGCAGGTTGAAACCGAGGAAGCCGAGCAGCGCCAGGTAGATGATCGAGTCGGCAATCAGGAAGGTGACATTGACGATCGTCACCGACATCGCGTTGGGAATCAGGTGCCGGAAGATCAGGCGCAGCCGGCTCGATCCCATCGTCTGGGCCGCGACCACGAAGTCCCGCTCGCGCAGGGTCAGCACCTCGCCGCGTACGAGGCGCGCGGGGATCAACCAGGACCAGATGCCGAGCACCAGGCTGATGTCGAGCACGGTGCCGCCGTACTTGGTGGCCAGAACGCTCACGATCAGCAGGAAGGGAATCGAGAGCAGCACGTCGACGAACCGCATCAGCGCGGCGTCGAGGAAACCTCCGACCAGTCCTGAGATCGCCCCGTACAGCGTGCCGATCACGATCGCCACCGCCGCCGAGAAGAAGCCGATCTCGAGCGCGGTCTGGCCGCCGGCCATGATGCGACCGAACTCGTCGAGACCGAGCTCATCGGTGCCGAGCAGGTGCGAGCCCCCTCCGACCAAGCCCGTCTGGCCTGGCGCCAGGCTCGCGTTGAGGGGGTTGGAGACCGTCTGATTGGAGTGGTAGAAGACCGGTCCCACGAAGCAGAAGAGCACGATCGCGACGAGCACCACCAGCGCGACCACCGCCAGCCGGTTGCTGGCGAACTCGCGTAGGGCGAGCCGCCAGCCGCTGGCCACCGAATGCACCTCGCCGGCGTCGGGCAGCATGCCGCTGAGGCCGTCCGCCGGTGCGGGGATGACGAGCGCGGCTCGCCCGAGCTCCTCGATACGCCGCTCCGGGGTCACGCGGGGCTCAGTCAAGGCGAACTCTCGGGTCAGCTGCCGCGATGCCGACATCGGCGAACAGGTTGCCGAGCACGGTCACCACAGCCGACAGCAGCGTGTAGGCGAGCATCACGTTGTAATCCTCCTGGCCGAGCGCCTGGTAGAACAGAAAACCCAGGCCCGGGTAATTGAAGAGCACTTCGATCAGCAGGTTGCCCGCCACCAGGTACGGGATCGAAAGCCCGACGAGCGTGATGACCGGCAGGCAGGCGTTGCGCAGCAGGTGGCGGAGCAGCACCGTCTTCTCGGACAGGCCCTTTGCCCGCGCGAGGCGGATGTAATCCTGCGCCAGCTCGTCCAGCGCCGAGGAGCGCATATAGCGGCTGTAGCTTGCGACGTTCAGCAGCGCGAGCGTCACGATCGGCAGCAACAGCTGCTTGGGGTGCGTGAACGCGCCCCAGACACTCGTGACGTTGTCGCTGACACCCGGCGGGAAGATGCCCCAATCGAGCGCGAACAGCTGAATCAGGATCAGGCCGAGGAAGAAGGACGGCATCGAGTACAGGGTGAAATTGATCGCCGTTGCCCCGTAGTCGAGCAGGCTGTTGCGCTTGACCGCCTGCAGGATGCCCAGCGGCACGGCGATGATCAGCGACAGTACGAGCGCCGCGCCGGACAGGTAGATGGTGCGTCCGGTGTCCTCCTTGAACAGGGCAGCGACCGACTGGTTGAACTTGTAGGCGAATCCGAAGTTGCCGTGGATGATGCCGCCGAGGTAGCTGAGGAACTGTGCGAGCTCGGAACGGTCGTAGCCGTGCGCCTTGTTCCAGGCCACGATCGCGGAACGCGTCGGCTTGCTCAGCACGTCATAAACCGGGCTCGGCGACAGGTAGTGCAGGATCGCGAAGGTGATGGCGGCCACGCCGATCACCACGATCACCGCGACGCCGAGTCGGCGGATTATGTAGCCAAGCATTTCGGACGCATGTTAGGTCGAGGTTCGAGACTCGGGAATGCGACGACCGGCGGGTGGGGGCGGACTCTGTCCGCCCCCACCCGAGCTCACGGTCGTCAGGCGTACTTCAGATCGCTACTTGTTGACCCACAGTAGCGACGCGACGAGCTGCTGCTGCGTCATCTGCATGAAGCCGTTGGTGGTGCCACCAACCTTCTTGCTGACCGCAACAACCCAGTCCTGGATCGGCATGAAGATCACCGGCTCGCTCTTGGCGAAGTAGTGAACCTCGTTGCTGATCGCAGACGGGTTGACGCTCGTAGTCGACTTGAGCATGAGCTTGTCCGCGACGGGGTCGTGCCAGCCGCCCATGTTCAGCGCGCCCGTGCTGTTCAGGACGCCCTCTTCGGTCGGGTAGTAGTCCGTGAAGATGCCGCCGTAGCCGTTGGCACCCCAGTCGTTGAAGTACTTCACCGCCTTGGGGTTCGTGTCGTTGTAGTTCGAGACTAGGTAGTTGAACTGCTTGAACTGCAGCGTCACATCGATGCCGAGCTTCTTGGCCTGCGACGCGAACGCGTCAGCCTCGATCACGCCCGCGGCTGCCGCCGACTCCGGCTGGGTGGCCCAGACGAACTTGATCGGGGTGCCCTTGGGGATGCCGGCGCCGCAGTTGTGGGCACCGGTACCCGGCTTGACGCAGGTGGTGGTACCACCGGGCACGACCTTCCAGCCGTGCGACTTCAGCGTCGCCGCGGCGGCCTTGGGGTTGTAATGCCAGCCCCCGTTCTGGGCGGCCTTGGACACGTAGGGCGACGACGGAGCGCTCGCGACCGGGCCATAGGCCGGCACGGCGTAGCCGTGATAGGCGCCGGCAATCAGAGCCTTCTGGTCGACCAGCTGACCAAAGACACTGCGGATGTAGGGCTGCGCAACAACCTTGTTGAAGTGGTTGGTCTTGTTCTTGTAATTCAGGAACGGACCCCACCAGCCCCACTGCGGGGCACCGAACACGCTGAAGCCATCACGATTCAGCGTCGGGATCGAGCCGAGCTGGGTGGCCGGGTCGACCTGACCGATCTCAACCGCGCCGGACTCCATCGCGTTGACGAGAGCCTGCGAGTCGGTGTAGGTGTTCTCCTGGAACGTGAAGTTCGGCTTCGGAGAGAGGCCGTAGCTGCTGTTCGGAACCATCGTGAACGACTGGTTGGTGGTGTTGAAGCTCTGCAGCTTGAAGCCACCGTCGACGACCTTCCACAGCGGGCTGGTCGCGAACTGCGAGAGCGAGTCAGCGCCGTTGGGGTTGTTCAGGTTCGAGTAGATCTTGAACGCGTCCTTGGGATTGGTCGCCCAGTCGGTGATCTTGTTGCCGCTCGAGTCGACGTTCCAGTCCGTGGCCGGCAGCGGGTACACGCCGCCGTTGGTGTCCTGCAGCTGGTTGTACGTGAACCACGTCGAGTTGACCGGGTGGGTCAGGTGCATCACGACGGTGTTGCCGCTGTAGGAGATGCTCTTGACGTTGAACGGGAAGTCGGTGGTCGACACGTACTGGCACCAGTTGGAGGGCGAGCCGCCGTCCTTGGGGTCGACCGCGGCCTTCAGCAGGTAGTAGTAGAACGCCACGTCCTCGCCGTTGACGGGCGTGCCGTCAGACCACTTGAGGCCCGGCTTGATCGTGATCGTCACCGTCGTGTTGTTGTTCGAGTACTTCGGCGGCAGAGCGGCGCTCTTGCTGTCATCGATCTGCGGCTTCGCGCCCGTCGGGCCGTAGTACAGCGGGACGTACATGTCCGCGACGAACTGGAAGGTGTTGGTGCTGCAGGTCGCGCCGTTGATGATCGGGTCGATGTCGGTCGGCGTCTGGCCGCTGAGCTGACCCGCGGTAATCGTGCCGCCGCTGGCTGGCGTGCCGTTCTTCGGCAGCGAGCCGGCGAGCAGCGTGCCGCCGAACGGATGCGACTTCACGACCGCGACCGCCGCGTGCCCGGTGGGCTTGTTCTTCGCGCTACCGGCGCCGGTCACGCTGACCACGACGGCGGCGATCGCCGCGACGACGACCATCAGGCCCAGCAGCCGCGGCTGCCAGAGACGGCCACCGCCCGAGCGTGATGAAGGGTTGAACCTCATTAACAGCTTCCCCTCTATGAGTTGGGATGAAATGGACGCCACCGGCCATGGCGATTAGCCCTAGCGTGGCGCACGGTGCTGCAGTTTTTACACAATTTTTCACCACCTAACACGCACTTAATCGCGGCCGTTAGTACGCGGTTAGTCCCGCGAAGGCCCTGCGGACCTTTGATGCACACCGCGTTAACGCCCGCCAGCGCCCGCCAGCCATGGGCTCGCGCCCGGAACGTCCAAACTTGAAGGTCGGCCTTATACGTGTCTTACATGCGCACGGAATGGTGCAGACCGAGCGCTTCCGGCGTCCGCTCCGGCCCGGCGACCCAAGCTGCCGCGACGCAGCTACCTGCGCCGCACGCGGTACAGGAACTGGAACGGATCCTGCTGCTGAGTCATCGCCCGGAAGGCGCCTGCGGGGCCGCCCAGCCTGTCGCTCACGGCGGTGATCCAGTCCTGGTCGGGCATGTAGAGCACCGGATATGCGCGGCTCAGGTAGGCGACCTCGTCGCTGACCGCCAGCGGGCTGGCGGTGCTGACCGACGCAGCCATCAGCCGGTTGGCCTTGGCATCGGCGTAGCCGCCGAGGTTGAGCGAGCCGCCAAGGCTGAGCAGTCCGGCCTGCGTCGGGTAGTAGTCGGTGTAGACACCGCCGAAGTTGTTGACACCCCAGGCGTCGAGGTAGGCGCCGGCCGCCGGATTCTGGTCGTCGTACTCGGCGGTCAGGAAGCTGAACTTGCCACTCACGAAGCTGACCTCGATGCCCGCAGCGCGCCTGGCCTCGGCCGCGAAGATCCCCGACTCGAGCACGCCGACCGCGGAGCTCGAGCCGGCGACGTTGGCCCAGACGAGCTTGATCGGAGTGCCCCGCGGGATGCCGGCGCCGCAGCTCGCCCCACCGGTGCCGGGCCTGGCGCAGACCGTCTGTCCACCCGGCCTCACCTTCCACCCGTGCGCGCGCAGGGTGGCTGCCGCCCGAGCCGGGTCGTAGGGCCACGGGGCCGCCGCGGCGGCGGCCGACACGTATGGCGAGCGTGGCGTCGAGGGCACCGGGCCATGGGCCGGGACCGCCCAGCCGTGGTAGACGCGCCTGATGATCTTGGCCTGATCGACGAGCTCTGCGAAGACACCCCGCATGTACGGCTGAGCAATCACGGCGCCGAAGTGATCGGTCTTGTCGCGGTAATTGATGACCCCGCCGAACCAGCCCCACTCAGGGCCGCCAAAGACGCTGAAGCCGTGCCGGCGCAGCTTCGGGATCGCCGCCAACTGCGTGCCGGGATCGATCGAGGCGACCTCGACCACGCCTGACTCGAGTCCGTGCAACATCGCCGCCGAATCGGCATATGTGGCGACATCGATCTCGTTCGCACGCGGTTTTGGCCCAAGGCGGTAGGACGTGTTGGGAACGAGCTGATAGGCACCACTGGCGGCGTCGAAGGCCTTCAGTGTGAAGGGTCCGTCGACGACCCTCCAGAGCGGGCGCGAGGCGAAATCGGCGGCGTTGCGACCCTGGGCGTGAAGGTAGTCATAGATCTTCAGCGCATCAGTCGGATTCGTTGACCAATCGGTGATGTGCTCGCCGCCCGGGGCATCGACGTTCCAGTCCTGGCTGGGAAGCGGATACACCCCGGCGCCGACGTCCTGGAGCTGATTGGTCGTGAACCAGCGGGGATTGACGGCGTGGGTCAACTGCAGGATCAGCGTGCGCGTCCCCTTCGTCGCGAAGCTGGCGACATTCTCCGGGAACTCCCCGGGTGAGTACTGGCACCAGTTGCCCGAGGTCTGCTTCAGGGCCGCCCTCAGCAGATCGAGGTAGAACACGACGTCCTGCACCTGGACCGGCTTGCCGTCGGACCACCTCATCCCAGGCTTGAGCGTGATCGTCACGGTCCTGTCACCGTGCGAGTAGCGCGGCAGCCCGGCGGCGCTGAGACTCGGGTCGACCGCCGGCGCCGAACCGTCCGGGCCCGCATACAGCGGGATGTACTGGTTCTGGATGAAGTTCAGGGTCGGGGTCGTGCAGCTGAGGCTGTCGACCAGCGGGAAGATGTCCGTCGGCGTCTGCCTGGCCAGCTGACCGACCGTGATCGTGCCGCCAGCTGCCGGCCTGCCGGCTGCGGGCAGTGTGCCCATGATCCCATCGGTATTGGTGGCAGCCCGCCGCCTGCCGTGCGAGCCGCTCCCGCCGCAGGCGGCCAGCAGCAGTGCCGCGGCAGTCGCAGCGATCGCGACCCGGAGCCACGATCGCCGCAAGCGGATCTCACCGCGTCGGTGCGCGACTCCCGGCCCGGCCCGCACTGCGCTATCCCCGGACCAGCTTCTTGTAGGTCAGGCGGTGGGGCCGGTCGGCCTCGGCGCCGAGCGTCTCATGCCGGAAGCTCTCGTAGGCCTCGAAGTTGCCCTCGAACCAGCGCACCTGCGAATCGCCCTCGAAGGCGAGCACATGCGTGGCGATGCGGTCCAGGAACCAGCGATCGTGCGAGACCACCACGGCGCAGCCTGCGAAGGCCAGCAGCGCCTCCTCGAGCGCGCGCAGCGTGTCGGTGTCGAGGTCGTTGGTGGGCTCGTCGAGGATCAGCAGGTTGCCACCGCTGGCCAGGAGCTTCGCCATGTGCAGGCGGTTGCGCTCACCACCGGACAGGCTCCCGACCTTCTTCTGCTGGTCGGACCCCTTGAAGTTGAAGCCGGAGACGTAGGCGCGGCTGGCGATCGCGCGCTCGCCGAGCACCATCTGATCGAGCCCGCCGGAGATCTCCTCCCAGACGTTCTTGTCGGGATCGAGTGCCTCCCGCGACTGGTCGACGTAGGCGAGCTTGACCGTGTCACCGACCTTGAAGCTGCCCTCGTCAGGCTGCTCCTCACCGGTGACCATCCGCATCAGCGTCGTCTTGCCGGCGCCGTTGGGACCGATCACCCCGACGATCGCCGCCGGTGGCAGGTTGAAGCTGAGGTCGTCGATCAGCAGCTTCTCGCCGAAGGACTTGCGCACGTTCTTGGCCTCGACGACGAGGTCACCGAGGCGCGGGCCGGCCGGGATGTGGATCTGGACCTGGTCGAGCTTGACGTTGCGGTCCTCGGCGAGCAGCGCCTCGTAGGCGTTCAGGCGCGCCTTGGGCTTGGCGCGGCGGGCGCTGGCGTTCATGCGCACCCACTCGAGCTCCTCCTTGATCGTGCGCTGACGGGCGACATCCGTGCGTGCCTCCTGCTCGAGCCGCTTCGCCTTCTGCTCGAGCCAGCCCGAGTAGTTGCCCTGGTACGGGATCCCACGGCCGCGGTCGAGCTCGAGGATCCAGCCGGCGACGTTGTCCAGGAAGTAGCGATCGTGGGTGACCGCGACGATCGTGCCCCTGTAGTCCTGCAGGTGGCGCTCGAGCCACGCCACCGACTCGGCGTCGAGGTGGTTGGTCGGCTCGTCGAGCAGCAGCAGGTCGGGCTCGGAGAGCAGCAGCCGGCAGAGCGCGACGCGGCGGCGCTCACCGCCGGAGAGCTGCGTCACGTCGGCGTCTGCGGGCGGGCAGCGCAGCGCGTCCATCGCGTAGTCGTGCTTGGTGTCCAGGTTCCAGGCGTCCGCGGCATCGATCTGCTCCTGCAGCCGCGCGAACTCGGCGGCGGTGTCATCGGTGTAGTTCATCGCCAGCTCGTTGAAGCGGTCGAGCAGCGCCTTGGTCTCCCTGACACCGTCCTCGACGTTGCCGCGCACATCCTTGTCCGGATCGAGCTCGGGCTCCTGCTCGAGCAGGCCGACGGTCGCATTCGGCGCGAGCTGCGCCTGCCCGTCGAAGTCGTGGTCACGGCCGGCCATGATCCGCAGCAGCGTCGACTTGCCGGCGCCGTTGTAACCGAGCACCCCGATCTTGGCTCCCGGCATGAACGAGAGCGAGACGTCGGTCAGGACCTGCTTGTCCGGTGGGTGCCGGCGCGAGAGCTTGTAGGTGGTGTAGATGTACTGGGAGGACACGCAGATGAGACTAGCGGGAGAGCATCTGCCGTCCGCCTCAGGCGCCGGCCCGCTGGCCGGCGCCCGCCTTGCGCGCTCGCCTCACAGCCCTGCCGGGTGCCGCACGACGAAGCCCGCATCGCTGCGTACCAGCGGATGCCAGCCGATCCCGGCGCTGCCGTCAGCTGCGCCCGCGGCGTTCCAGGTGTCCCACCGCAAGCCGGCGACGTACATGTAGACGTGGGTCGCGTTGGCGTAGATCGTGACCCAGCGGCCGGGCCCGGGCAGACCCCAGGACTCGAACTCGCCCGAGGTCATATCGGCGTCGAGCCCCAGCAGGCCGCCACCGTAGAGCAGGTGGGCGACGCTGCTCGAGCAGTCATACGCGGTGGCCACGAGGTTCAGTGGCAGCCCATGTGCCGCGCCGTAGACGTACGGCCTGCCGGCGATCTGATTTCCGGCCGCGATCATCTCCGCGACCGCCGCCGGTGCCGACGCCGGCGCGGCGGCTTCGCCGTCCGGCAGCAGCTGCGCCCGTGGTCCGGTCGAGACCGCCGCCGTGCCCTCGACGCACGCGCCCGCGAGCGGTGTGACCCGCACGGTTCCCGACCAGCGCCCGTCCTCATACGGGATCCCGAGGCTGCGGGCCAGCTGCCACCAGAGATCGATCGCGCGCGGGCGGCCGTCGATCACGCCGCCGCCGAGGCCGATGTCCTCCTTGTAGGCGATGACCGAGTGGCCGGCGGCGCGGATCTGCAGCGGCGTGCCGTACGGCAGCCCGCCAAGCGCGCTCGCCGTCGCGAAGCTCGTGCCGCCGAGCTCCGCGAAGCTGTCCGGCTGCGTGATCAGGCTCACGCCGGAGGCGCCGACAGTCCCGCTCGACGGGTCTCCGGGGCCGCCGTACTCGGTGGCGCCGACCGTCTGGGGCCGGCCGCAGGCCGCTCCGGGGGACGAGCTTGCACTGATGCCGCCGAGCGCGGCGAGCAGCGTCAGGCAGAGCCCGCAGCCAAAGCCGATCGTAAGCATCGCTGCGCCGAGCAGCGGACCTCCGGAGCGCTTCCTGACCGAGCTCACGGGGCCAAGCTACGCCGGCCCGGTGGCACCCTCTGCGATTGGCACAGACTCGGCACAGAGCGTTCGATCGGCGGCCGAAATTGCCCGGACTCTGGTCACCGGATACGCCATCGGGCCAGCCTGCCGGCCGCTAACGTAATGGCGATGCCACGGGTGCTGGATCTCGAACAATCGCTGCTTCTGCTCGAGCTCGAGGCGCCGTTCGACAAGCGCCAGGTGCAACTTGCGCGCCGCCGGATGGCGAAGGTCTGGCACCCAGATATCGCTCCTCCCGGTCGCCAGCACCAGCATCAGCGCCACCTGCAGGCGATCAACGAGGCCGCCGACCAGCTCGAACGGCTGGCCGAGACCTCGCGCAACGGCACCGTCAGCCGCAACGCCGTCAAGGTCTCCGCGGCGGCGGCCCGCAAAGCGCGCGAGGAGGAGGGCCGTCGTGCCTACGAGGCCGAGCAGCGCGCCCGCGAGCAGGCCGCCGACCGCGCTAAGTACGACCCGTTCGGCGCGCGTGTCCCCGACCACTCGGTGGTGCACCGCTACGCGCGCTGCATCTCCTATCCCGAGTGGGGCGTCGGCACTGTCAGCGGCATCTACTTCTCCGGCGAGGGCGACGACGTGCAGCAGTGGGCACGCATGTCCTTCTCGGTCGGCGTCCGCACGGTGCCGGCGGGCTCGTTGCAGTTCGTGGACTTCTCAAAGCCGGACCCCGGCGCCGACCGGGTCGAGCGCTTCATGACCGCCGCCCAGCACGCGCTGGCCGAGGGCGACCCCGGACTCGCGGCCAAGCGGCTGATCTACGCCCGCGACGCGGACCCGTCGAATCCGGCCGTGCTGCGGCTGCTGACCGTCGCCTTCTGGCAGTCCGGCAATCTGCCCGCCGCCGGACGCGCCGTGCGCGAGTGGGGCCGGGCCGAGACCGACCGGCCGACCGCCGAGCGCTACGCCTCGCGCATCTATGAGGACATGGGCGCGATCGACCTGGCCGTCGAGTCGGCCGAGCGCGTCGCCCGGCGCGTCCCCGAGGATGCGTCCGCCTGGGGGCGGATCGGGCGCCTGCGCCTGCGCCTGCTGCAGCGCGACGCCGCGATCGAGGCGCTCGAACGGGCGCGACTGCTCGAGCCCTCGCTCGAGATCCTGCTCGACCTCGCGCTCGCCAACCACCTGAGCGGCGATGTCGGTGCCGAGGTCTCGGCGGCGGAGGCGGCGACGGTGATCGCCCCGGACTCGCCCGCGGCCTGGTCGGCCTACGCCCACGCACTGGCGCGAACCGACCGCCTGCAGGAGTGCGTCGCCGCCTGCGAGCATGCGCTCGGGCTTGGCGATGACGCCGAGGTTCGGGACCTGATGGAGCGCACCAGGGCGGCGCTCCCCCACGAGCTCTCGCGCCGCACGGCGGCCTAGACCTCCACGAGGGAGGGGTTTTGTCGCCCCAGGCGACATTTCCCCTCCCTCGTCCGGCGCACGCGGCCTGCTGCGCGCGAGTGCCGTGAGCCGGTAATTCGGGTGCAGTCTCGCGAGGGGCCTGGGCGTGTGTGGGGTCACCCGGTTCGCAAGGCAGATACTGGTTGGTACCTGCCGCGAAACGGGTGGCGCCGCGTCCAGACGCCGCAAGGCGGCCGCGAATTAGCGACTCAGCGCGCTAGACCGGCGCGTCGGGCAGCTCGCCGAGCACGCCGAGCAGTTCACCCACGCGGCAGACCAGCAGACGTTCCTCGTCGATCTCGACCCAGGCGCCCGCCGAGGCGGGGAAGACGACGTGATCACCGCGGCTGACCGGCATCTTCACGCCGACGTGGTCCCACCAGTCGAGGCCGGGCCCGACGGCCAGCACGATCCCGTGCTGCGGGGGCGGCTCGTCGTTGCCGGGCGGGACCAGCAATCCGGAGCGGCGCACGCGGTCCGGGTCGAGTTCCTTGATCACAACGCGATCAAAGAGGGGACGTAGTTCATGGCGCATGTGTGGCGATGCTAACGAGGATCTGCTGTGATGCCGCCATGACAGAAGCCGCATACGTGCGGGACATCCCTGCTCTGCTCGAGCCGCTCACGAGCGCCGGCCCGCTCACCGCCGCGGTGATGGTCGCCTCGGTCGACGGCCGCGCGACGGTTGGCGGACGCGTCGGCGAGCTCACCGGCGGCGCCGATCAGCGGGTGCTGCTGGGCGCCCGCGAGCACGCCGCGGCGGTCGTGGTCGGGGGCAGGACGGTGCGGGCCGAGGGCTACGAGGGCCTGCTGGGAGACGACGCCAAGGCCAGGCGCCAGGCGCGGCGCCTGCCGCCCGAGCCGGAGCTCGTCGTCTTTACGCGAGCGAGCCCGAGCCCGCCCGAGCTCATGCGCCAGCTGCGCGAGCGCCACCCCGACCGGCTGATCGTCTGCGAGGGCGGACCCACGTTGCTCGGCCTGCTGGTTGAGCACCGGCTGCTCGACCAGCTCGTGCTGTGCGTCTCGCCGCAGATCGTCGGCGACGATGCCCAGAAGCGCCTGCTCAGCCATAGCGGCGCGCTCGGAGTGGATCTGCGGCTGCTGGCGGCAACGGCAGCGGAGGGCTTCCTGTTCCTCAGGTACCGTCTGGGTTAGTGCAGCTCCAGCTCGCACAGACCACGCTGCACCTGCGCGCCGGCGAACCGGTCGTGATGGGCATCCTCAACATCGGCCGTGATTCGGTCGCCGACTCGCGCACCTTCGACGACCTTGAGCAGCAGCTGCTGCGCGGTCTCGATCTGACCGCGGCGGGTGCGGGGATCATCGACGTCGGCGTGCTGTCGGGCCGCACCGACACCGCCCCGATCTCCGTGCAGGAGGAGATCGATCAGCTCTGCCCGCTGGTGCGGGCGCTCGCCGGCCACGGCGTGCTGGTCTCGATCGACACCTGGCGCGCCGAGACGATCGCGGCAGCCGTCGGGGCTGGCGCCGCACTGATCAACGACACCAGCGGGCTGCTCGACCCGACCGTGGCCGACATCGCCGCACGCTCGGGCGCCGGCCTGGTGCTCATGCACACCCGCGCCGCGCCCAAGCAGGTGCACTTCCCGGGCTACGAGGATCCCGTCGCGGACGTGCTCGACTTCCTGCGCGACCGCATCACGCTCGCGACCGAGCGGGGCGTAGCCTTCGACCAGATCCTGCTCGACCCCGGGCTCGATTACGCCAAGGCCCCCCAGGAGAGCGTCGAGGTGCTGCGCCGGCTCGGCGAGCTCGCCGCGCTCGAGCGCCCGGTGCTGCTGGCCGTCTCACGCAAGTACTTCATCGGCATGCTGGCCGACGCCGTGCCCGAGGACCGGCTCGCCGGCACGATCGCCGCGCTCGAGTTCGGAGTCAGCGTCGGCGCCCAGATCGTGCGCGTGCACGATGTCGCCCAGGTCTCGCAGTACCTGCGCCTGCGCCGGGCCCTGCACGGCGAGGGTGAGGTCGCCATGCTGGGCCAGCGTGACGACGACCGTCTCAAGTGGATCGCTCCCAAGTGATCCCACCAACCCGCGCCCGCCGAGGCCGGCGAAGCAGCGGCGAGCCGGCCGAACCGACTCCTCTCACCGATCCCAGCGGAAGAGCCTGATCGCGACCCGCATCAGCACCAGCGTGTAGGCCGCCAGCACGATCAGGTGCGTGGTCCCCGGCCAGCTGCCGAAGTCCGAGTTGGTGATCGACGGGACCGCGGCGCCGAGCGGCGTGTACTGGCTGATCGTGCGCAGCGTCGGGCCCATCGACTGCTGCGGCACCCACAGGCCCGCGAAGAACATCAGCGGGAAGAAGAGGATCGACCCGATCGCGCCGGCCACGCGCTGGCTCGGGGCGATCGACGCGATCAGCATGCCGAGCGAGGCCATCGCCGTCATCGTCAGCAGGATCGCGAGCACGAAGCCGCCGAACTCGCTGGGCAGCGGCACGTTGTAGGCGAAGTGCGAGACGAGCATGATCAGGATCACGAGGCAGCTTGAGAGCCCGAGCACCAGCACGAGCTGCGCGGCCAGCAGCCGCCAGGCCCCGACCGGCGTGGTCGAGAGCCGCTTGAGGTAGCCCTTGTCGCGGTAGGAGGCGAGCGTCGCCGGCATCGCGCTCATCGACAGCAGCGTCAGCGTGAAGGTCATCAGCACGGGCGTGTAGACAACGATGAAGCGCAGTCCTCCGAACGAGTGCTGAGGCTTGCTGGAGGTGCTCGAGCCGAGCACGACCAGCAGCCCGAGCGGGAAGATAAGGGCCCAGAAGAGGATCATCGGCTCGCGCAGCAGCAACCGCAGCTCGGTGATGATCAGGCTCTGGAAGCCGCCGCGCCGCTGCTGCGGCGGCTTGCCTGAGGTGGGCGTGGCGAGCGCGCTCACGCCGTCTCCGTCGCCGGCGGTGCGGTCAGCTCGGCGTCGGCCTCGCTGGTCATCGCGACGAACGCGTCGTCGAGGGTCGACTGCTCGACGCGTGTCTGCTCGGGCACGATCCGCTCCCGCACGAGCAGCCCGATCACGGCGGCGACGACGTCACCGTCGCCCTCGATGTGGATGCGGCCACCCTGCTCCTGAACCTCCCGCACCTCGGGAAGCGCACGCAGGGCGCCGAGCTCGAGCGCCGGGTCGGACCGGAAGCTGATCCGTTGACCGAGGCCTGCGCCCATGTTGGCCGGGGTGTCGATCGCGCGGATGCGACCGTGGTGCAGCAATGCAACGCGGTCGCAGAGGTACTCGGCCTCCTCCATGAAGTGGGTGACGAGGATCACGGTCAGGCCCTGGTCACGGATGCCCTCGATCAGCTTCCAGGTCTCGCGGCGCGATTGCGGGTCGAGTCCCGTCGTCAGCTCATCGAGGATCGCCAGCTCGGGTCGTCCAACCAGCGCGAGCGCGATCGACAGTCGCTGGCGCTGCCCGCCGGAGAGGTTGGCGTAGCGAGCCTCGGCCTTCTCCTCGAGTCGCAGCAGGCGCAGCAGCTCGCCGGGCTCCAGCGGGTCACGGTAGAACGAGGCGAACAGCTCCAGCGCCTCGCGCACGTAGATCTTCTCCGGCAGCTCCGAGGTCTGCAGCTGCACGCCGACACGCTCGCGCAGCTCGCCGGCGTGCGTACTCGGGTTCAGGCCAAGCACGGTGATCGAGCCGGAGTTGGGCTTGCGCAGACCGCCGATGCACTCGACCGTCGTCGTCTTGCCGGCGCCGTTGGGGCCGAGGATGCCGAAGATCTCGCCACGCTTGATCGAGAGCGAGACCCCATCCACGGCGACGGTCTCGCCGTAGCGGACCCTGAGGTCCTCGACCGACACCACCTCTGTGGCCACCGCCGCGGTGACCATCAGCGCTCTGCCCCAGGGGCGGTTGCGCCGAGGCCGTCGAGCAGCACCGTCCACGATCTGATCGAGCTGACCGTGAGCATCCCGTTCTGGTGCCAGAGGTCGCCGGCGAGCCGTCGTCTCACCTCGTCCTCGGAGTCCGCCCTGACGATGTGCAGCACCTCGCGCTCGAGTGCCAGCGGGCCCCCGAGCAGGATGAAGCCATCGTCCACGAGCGCGTCCATGAAGCGCCCGTGCTGCTCGAAGCCCTGCTGCTCACGCAGACCACATGACCAGTCCCAGGGTCCGCCGCGCGCGAGTGTCACAGCGAAGATCACGGTGGCCCCAGAGCCTAACGCGGGCCCCCGCTGCACGCGCACCGGCCGGTAATGTCCGAGGTCACTCCGTTCCGAAACCAGAAAGCGAGCTCGATGACCACCCTGCCGGACCGCACGAACACCGCGCTGCTGGTGATCGATGTCCAGAACGGTGTCGTCGACGAGGCCCACGAGCGTGACGCCGTCGTCGCGCGGATCGGGTCGCTGGTGCAGCGGGCCCGCGCGGCCGACGTTCCGGTGATCTGGGTTCAGCACAACGACGAGGAGCTGCCGGAGGGCTCAGCGGAGTGGGAATACGTGCCAGAACTGCGGTTTGCCGACAGCGAGCCGGTTATTTCGAAGCAGTACGGCGACTCGTTCGAGGGCACCGACCTGGAGACGCTGCTCGCCGAGCGCGGCGTCGGTCAGCTGATCGTGGCCGGCGCCCAGACAGACCAGTGCATCCGTTCGACGCTGCATGGCGCGATCGCACGTGGCTATGACGCGACGCTGGTCGGCGACGCGCACACGACGACCGACCTCTCCAAGTACGGCGCGCCGCCACCTGCGCAGGTGATCGCGCACACGAACCTGTACTGGAGGTACCACGAGGCGCCGGGACGCGCGGGCGGGGTCGTCGAGGCGGGCGAGGTCCTCTTCTCGAGCGGCGCCTCCGAGTAGCGCTCGCCACCGTCGCGGGAGCCGCCACACGCCTGAGCAAGCACTCAGTAATTATGTTAGAGTTGCGCCTGCGCTGCAGCGGGTGGGCGCCCACGCCGATCTGCCGAGCTGCGCGACAAAACGCCCTTCTACTCTCTCCTCGAGGAGGCGCCAAACATGATCGGACTGAGTCGCTGGTGTATGGCCAATCGACGGTGGGTGGCCATCGGTTGGTTGGTTATCGCTGTTGCCGCCAACGTCATCGCGGGTGCCGTGGGGCGCCAGTACGCCACCGATTTCACGCTGCCGGGCACGCAGTCGCAGCGCGTGTCGGACCTGCTGACCAGCCAGTTCAAGACGCAGAGCGGGGACGTCGACACGATCGTCTTTCGCAACTCCGCCGGGCGCTTTGACGCGCCCGCGGTGAAGTCGGCGATCACGCCGCTGCTGGCGAAGGTCGCCCGTGATCCTGACGTCGTGAGCGTGATCAGTCCGTTCACGCCCCAGGGAGCGGTGCAGGTCTCCAAGGACGGCCACACCGCGTTCGCGACGATCAACTACACGAAGCGGGCCAACCTGCTGGCGGACAACACCGGCAAGCCGGTGCTCGACCAGGTAGGCAAGATCCATGTCAAGGGCCTGCGGCTCGCCGCCGGCGGGCAGGTCATCGAGCAGGCCGAGGGCTTCAACATCGGGCCTGCCACCTTCGTCGGTGTGATCGCAGCAATGGTGATCCTGCTGATCACCTTCGGGTCGTTGATCGCCGCCGGCCTGCCGCTGGTGACCGCCGGCCTTGGCCTGATCACCGGCGTCGCATTGGTCGGTATCGCGACGCACCTCACGAGCATGTCCAACGTCGCACCGGAGCTGGCGCTGATGATCGGCCTCGGGGTCGGCGTCGACTACGCGCTCTTCATCGTCACCCGCTTCCGCGAGAGCTACCACAGGCTCGGGGACGTCGAGGCCGCCGTCAACGAGGCGATGGACACCTCGGGCCGAGCGATCCTGCTTGCAGGCGGCACCGTGATCATCGCCCTGCTCGGCATGTTCGCGACCGGCGTCGCGTTCATGTACGGGCTCTCGATCGCGTCGATCCTGGCCGTGTTGCTGGTGCTGCTGGCGTCGCTGACGCTGGTCCCGGCGCTGCTGTCGCGCTTCGGTCACCGGGTCGTGCGGCCGAGCCGGGCGGAGCGCCGGCGTGCCGAGAGTGGCCGCCCGCATGAGTCAGCATGGCGGCGCTGGAGCGTGATCGTCCAGTCGCGTCCGCGGTCGCTGGCGCTGGGATCGCTGGCGGTCATGATCCTCTGCCTGGTCCCCTTCTTCGCGCTGCGACTGGACAGCTCCGATGCCGGCAACGACCCCTCGGGGACGAGCAGCTACCAGGCGTTCAACATGCTGTCGCGGGGCTTCGGGGCCGGCTTCAACGGACCGCTGCTGGTGGCCGTGGAGCTGCCGCATGCCGGCGATAGGACGGCGCTGCCGCAGGTGCGCAGCGCACTTGCTTCCACGTCGGACGTCGTCGCCGTCACGCAGGCGCGGGTCTCGCCGTCCGGGAAGGTCGCGGTGATGGAGGCCTACCCCCACTCGGCGCCGCAGGCGAAGGCCACGACCAATCTCGTCAACACGCTGCGCCAGCAGGTGTTCCCGCCGCTTCAGCGCCGGCTCGGAGTCGTCGCCTCGGTCGGTGGTTTCACCGCCGGCTCGATCGATTTCTCGCATGTGCTGACGGTCAAGCTGCCGTTGTTCATCGCGATCGTCGTCGTGCTCTCGGCATTGCTGCTGCTTGTGATCTTCCGGTCGGTCGTAATCCCGATCCAGGCCGCGGTGATGAATCTGCTGAGCATCGGCGGGGCGCTGGGCGCGATGGTCGCGGTCTTCCAGTGGGGCTGGGGCTCGAGCCTGCTCGGCGTCTCCCCGGGGCCGATCGAGCCGTGGATACCCGTGATCCTGTTCGCGGTCGTGTTCGGGTTGTCGATGGACTACGAGGTGTTCCTGATCTCGCGCGTGCGCGAGGAGTGGGTGCACCGCGGTGACCCGCACGGCGCCGTCGCCGACGGCATCGCTTTCACCGGGCGCGTGATCACGGCCGCCGCCGCGATCATGGTCTGCGTGTTCCTGTCGTTCATGCTCGGCGACGAGCGCGCGATCAAGGAGTTCGGCTTCGGCCTCGCGATCGCGGTCTTCCTCGATGCCCTGGTGGTGCGCTGCGTGATGCTTCCGGCGGTGCTGCAGCTCTTGGGTGGCGCGACGTGGAGGCTGCCCAGGTGGCTCGACGCACGTCTGCCAGAGCTCAATATCGAGGGTTCGTCGCCTGCGCATGTGACGCCCGCGCAGCCACTCGAACCGGAGCCCGTCGCCGGGTAGGTTCATGACGAAATTGGTGACGGAATTGGGTGGTCGACCCGCGGATGGCAGGCGACGCACGCGAGCGAAGCAATAGCGGGCTATTGCGAGCGAGTGGGTGGCGCCCGGCGCCGCGGGTGGCCGCACAAACCATCGATCATTTAGTCGTGAGCCCTTAGGGCACACGCAAGAATTATTGACGTCTTTGACGGCGTCTGAACGCGCCTGACGGGAGGGGCCGAGCCCGCCGTACACCCGGTACGCCTTGGCTCGTCCCCTCCCGCCAGACACGCCCAGCCACTCGTCAAATCCAGCCAC
>DASZMI010000127.1:0-5048 GCA_035551915.1 Solirubrobacteraceae bacterium
GTGCGGTGGCGCAGGCGCAGGTTCTCGTCGACGGGACCGTCGTCGTCGACCTGGAAGGGCGGTGTCTCGGCATCACTCAGGATCTCGATCTGGTCGACGTCGATCTCGATCTCGCCGGTGAGAAGGTTCGGGTTGACGTTCTCGGGCTCACGGGCGGCGACCTTGCCGGAGACGCTGATGACGTCCTCGGAGCGCAGCCTGTGAGCGGTCGTGTGCGCGGCGGCGGCCGACTCGGGATGGAACACGAGCTGCACGAGCCCGGAGCGATCGCGCAGGTCGATGAAGATCAGGCCGCCGTGGTCGCGGCGGCGGTGGACCCAGCCGGCGACTCGCGCGGTGGTTCCGGTGCGCGCCGAGGTGAGCTCTGAGGCCCAGGCGTCGCGGTAGCTGTTGGCTCGCGGTGACTGCTTCATCTACAACCGGTTCCCTCGGAGAATGGCCGCGATCACGGCGCCGGTTGCGAGGTCCTTCTGCTCGCCGCTGCCCATGTCCTTGAGGCCCGTCTGCTCAGCGTCGTTCACGATCGCAACGTAGCGGGCCTCGATGCGGTCTGCATGCTTGAGCGCGCTCTTCAAAGACCGGCCGGTGAGCTCCAGCTGCGCGGCCAGGCCGGCGCGGCGGGCCTCGCGGGCGATCACGAAGGCGGCGGTATGGGCGTCGCGGCTGTCGCGGTCGGCGACGGTCACGAGCACGTCGACCACCTCGGGGGCGCTGGGCTGTTCGGGCGCGGCGAGCAGGATCCGCTCGAGGCCGGCGGCCCACCCCATGCCGGGCGTCGAGGGGCCGCCGATCTGCTCGATCAGGCGGTCGTAGCGGCCGCCACCGCCGACGCCCGACTGGGCGCCGAGCGCGTCGCTGGTGAACTCGAACAGCGTGCGGGTGTAGTAGTCGAGGCCGCGCACCAGCGTCGGATCGAGCTCGTAGTCGACGCCCGCGGCGTCGAGCAGTGCCTTGACCAGCTCGAAGTGCTCGGCGTCATCGGGAGCGAGGCGATCCAGCAGCTTCGGCGCGTCGGCCATCACCCGCTGCGTTCCGGGGTCGCTCGCGTCGAACGCGCGCATCGGGTTGAGGTCGATGCGGTTGCGGACCTCCTCTGCGAGCCCGGACTCGTGAGCGCGCAGGAAGGCTGTGAGCTCCTCGCGGTAGGCCCCGCGGGTCTCGGGCTGGCCAAGGCTCGCGAGCCGCAGCCGGGTGCCCCTGACGCCCATCGCATCGAGCAGCTCGTGGAGCAGCACGATCAGCTCCGCGTCGGTCTCCGCGCTCTCGGAACCGATCGCCTCGGCGCCGACCTGCCAGAACTGGCGATAGCGGCCCCTTTGCGGGTTCTCGGCGCGGAAGAACGACGACAGGTACCAGAGCTTCACCGGCGAAGGGAGCTTGTGCATGCCGTGCTCGATGTAGGCGCGACAGACCGGAGCCGTGCCCTCGGGCCGAAGCGTCAGCGAGCGCCCGCCGCCGTCGTCGAAGCTGTACATCTCCTTCTGGACGATGTCTGTGGCGCCGCCGACGCCGCGCACAAACAGCTCGGTGGACTCGAACACCGGCGTCTCGATGCGGTTGTAGCCGGCGGCACCGAGGATCCGCTCGGCCTGGACCGTGAGCGCGCGACGTCCGGCCGCGTCCGGCGGCAGGACGTCATAGGTTCCCTTCGGCGCCTGGATCATCGCCGCGCCGCCTTCCGCATCGGGCGGCTCACGAGTGATGCGCGAGCTGGCGGAGGAACGGGTTGCTGGCCTGCTCGTTGCCGAGCGTGGTCACCGCGCCGTGGCCCGGGCAGACACGGGCCTGCGCCGGGAACTCGTCGAGCAGCGACTCGATCGAGGCAAGCAGCGTGGCCATGTCACCACCGGGAAGGTCGGTGCGGCCGATCGAACCCTCGAAGAGCACGTCGCCGGAGAGCAGCGTGTCCTCGCCGCGGACCGAGTAGGTCACGTGACCCGGGCTGTGGCCTGGGGTGAAGCGGACGTCGACGGTGAGGCCGGCGAGCGCGAGCGTCTCGCCGCCGGCGACCGTGTGATCGGCGCTGCAGCCCTCGAACGGGCCGAAGCCGGGAAAGGTGTACTCGTTGATGTTGGCCAGCCGGTCGGTCTCGAGCTCGGGACACCAGACCGGCGCACCGGTGGCGTCATGGATCGGTTTGACCGCGCCGACATGGTCGAAGTGGCAATGCGTCAGCAGGATCGCCTCGACCGAGCTGATGTTGAGAGCTTCGAGGGCCTCGAGCAGGCGCGGAGCCTCCTCCCCGGGGTCAACGATCACCGCGCTCGTCGCGTCCGGGCGGCGAACGAAGTAGCAGTTCTCCTGGATCGGGCCGACGGTGAAGGCGCGGACGTCGATCATCGTCGCGCCGCGGCCGCCTTCTTCTTCATGCGTCGGCGCCACATAGCCGACTCGAAGTAGTACATGCCGGCGAAATACAGGAGGCCGGCGATCGCGGCCTCGATCACCGCCGAGATCACCCGGCTGCTGCTGCTCTCGCTCTTCGCATGGATGAACACCAGCACGAAGACGAACATGAACGCGGCACCGAGCAGAGCCTTCCGGGCTGCACCCCTGACGGTCGGCTTGCGGTTCAGACGCTCGTCTCGGCGACTTTCGCGAGTGACCCGCTTCTTCTCCTCGGCGCTCGGCGGGCGCCCGGTGCGTCCGCGCGCCTCCACGACACCCCCGGCGTTGCCGCGGTGCTTGGTCTGGCGCTTGCGCTTCGTCTGAGCCATCTCTGGAACGGACTTTAGTCGGTATCGGCGGCGTTTTCCGGCGCGCTTTGCAGCGCATCCTCGAGGTAGCGGCGGTTGGCGACCGGCAGATCATCGGGAAAGCCATCGAAGGCGGCTCTGGGTGGGACGCCGACGAGCTCGGCGCGGACCATCGGGGCGTGTCGGGCGATCGCCGCGACGAGCGCCGCGAGGTTCGTCTGGCGGTAATCCTCGACGTTGGTCGAGACCTGGGCGATGCCCTCGCGATGAGGCAGCGTGAGGCCGAACGCCTTGACCGATGGCAGCCCTTCTGGGCCGCCCTCGCGAATCAGCGCAGCGATCTGCTGCGCGGTCTCGAGCGTCGCCGGCGGCGCCAGGTCGACGTTGAAGGCGATCAGCGGTGGGCGCGCGCTGACCAGGACCGCGCCGGCACGCGGATGCAGGACTCGCGGGCCGAAGTCGGGTGTCAGCTCGCCGGTGTCGATCCTGCTCTGGAGGTTCTTTGGTCCGCCTCGGCGGATCGCGGCTCGCGTGACGCGCCACTCGGTCAGCACGCCGTAGAGAAAGACGGGGATCTGAAGTTCGGTTCCGAGCCGGTCGCCGAGGACCAGGGCCTGTGCGCAGGCGCTACCGCGCTCGCACTCGCCCATGTAGACGATCGGGGCCACGTCGAGCATCCCCACGTACGGATGTGAGCCCTCGTGGCTCGCGATGTCGAGCTGCTCGATGGCCGCGGCGGCACCCGCGGTCAGCGCGTCTGCCAGGCTCGGTCGCATGTCGGCTATGGCGGCGCGGGCCGGATCGGCGTGGGCCGGATGAGCGTAGGCAGTGTCCGCCAGGACTGGTGCAGTGAGCGTGAAGACCGTGCGGTTGTGATCGGGGTCGGTGTGGGTGTCAAGCAGCCGGACGCCGTCGACGCTCGTCAGTGCGCGGGCGAGAGCGCTGATCTTATGCGGATCGCGGCCCTCGGAGAAGTTTGGTATCGCCAGCATCCTGGTGCCTCCGTGGAGCGCCCCCTCGCGGAGCGCTCGCGCATCCTTCCGCGGGGCGCTCGCGCGTCGCAAGGCGGCCGGGCAGCGCGAGCTTATAGACTCGGCAACCACTCCGGCCGGAGTAGCTCAGTCGGTTAGAGCAGCGGAATCATAATCCGCGTGTCGGGGGTTCGAGTCCCTCCTCCGGCATTTCAGTTTGTGGCCCAGACCCAGCGTCTCGAAGGGAATCACGGGCAGTGTCAGACCAGGTCCACCTCCTTGTCATCAGAGCCGGCGGCCTCAGTTGGGCGCCGCGGTCGAGCAGCTCGCCGTTGGTGTATAGCCCGCGATGAGCGCCGAAGCCGCTCACTCGGGTTCCGTCGTGCAATGCGCGACCTGTGGGGTCGAGCACGCCGAGGCGGCCGGCACCTGCAAGATCTGCGCCGATGACCGCCAGTGGGTTCCGGGCGACGGCCAGGCATGGACCAGCCTGCGCGAGCTGCGAGAGACCGGACACCGAATCGTGATCGCCGAGCTCGAGCCAGATCTCTACGGCGTCAGGGTCGAGCCCGGCGTCGGCATCGGACAGCAGGCCCATCTGGTCGTGACGCCGCGGGGCAGCGTCCTCTGGGACGTGCCGCCGTTCATCGACCGTGCCGCTGTGAATCAGATCCGCCGGCACGGACCCGTGCTCGCGATCTCCGCGAGCCACCCGCACATGTTCGGCGTACAGAGCGCCTGGAGCCACGCGCTGGAGCAAGCGCCGATCTTCGTCTGCGAACCGCTGCTGGAGTGGGTGCAGCGCCCTGATTCGGCGATCACCGGTTGGAGCGGTAGTCAAGAGATCGCCCCCGGACTCGTGCTGCGCGAGCTCGGAGGGCACTTCCGCGGCTCCTCACTGCTGCACTGGGCGGCCGGCGCGGACGGTCGCGGCGTGCTCCTCAGCTCCGACACGATCCACGGCAACCCCGACGGGACCACCACGACCTTCATGCGCAGCTACCCGAACCGCATCCCGCTCTCCGCAGCGGTGGTAGCGCGGCTCGCCGCCGGTGTCGCCGACCTGCCGTTCGAGCGGATGTATGACAACTTCGGACGCGGGCCGAAGCGTGATGCCGCCGCAGCCGTGCAGCGCTCCGCGGAGCGCTACATCGGCTGGGTTCGCGGCGACTTCGACGAGCTCACGTAGGGGTCCGCGCCTGGGGCTGGTCCCGCTGGACCGCCCCAGGGTGGGTGGTATCTAGCTCCAGCGGTCGTGCAGGCGCGGCAGCACGTCGGCCGCGTACTGGCTCAGCGCCCGCTCCTGGTCCTCGCCGGGGAAGTGGAAGACGAGGTCCTGGAAGCCGAGGTCGACATAGAAGGCGATCTTCTCGACGACCTC
>DASZMI010000128.1:0-28583 GCA_035551915.1 Solirubrobacteraceae bacterium
AGCCAGATGCTCAAGTACCACGTCCAGACGAGCGGCCGGTCGCTGCACGCGCAGGAGATCAGCTTCAACGACATCCGCACGACGCTGCAGGCGCTGTACGCGATCTTCGACAACTGCAACAGCCTGCACACCAACGCCTACGACGAGGCGATCACGACGCCGACGGAGGAGTCGGTGCGTCGTGCCGTCGCGATCCAGCTGATCATCAACCGCGAGCTCGGCCTGAACTTCAACGAGAACCCGTGGCAGGGCTCGTTCATCGTCAATGAGCTCACCGACCTGGTCGAGGAGGCCGTCTACGCCGAGTTCGAACGCCTTTCCGAGCGTGGCGGGGTGCTCGGCGCGATGGACACGATGTATCAGCGCTCGAAGATCCAGGAGGAGAGCCTGCTGTATGAGCGCCTCAAGCACACCGGTGAGCTGCCGCTGATCGGCGTCAACACCTTCCTGCCCCGCGACGGCCAGGGCGAACACATCGACAAGCTCGAGCTGATGCGCTCGACCGAGAGCGAGAAGCGCCAGCAGATCGACAACCTGCGCGCCTTCCAGGAGCGCGGCGCCAACCGCCGCCCCGCGGCCCTCGCGCAGCTTCAGCAGCTCGCGCGCGCACGCGGCAACGTGTTCGAGTCGCTGATGGAGGCGGTCAAGTGGGCGTCGCTCGGGCAGATCTCCTCCGCCCTCTACGAGGTCGGCGGCGAATACCGGCGCAACATGTGAGCGGCCGGCGCCAGACCGATGCGACCCCCAGGCCTCAGTCGGGCGGCTTCTGCAGCAGAGCCATCGCGGCGTTGTGGCCCGGGATGCCGCTGACGCCGCCGCCACGACGGGCGCCGGCGCCGCAGATGCAGACGTTGGGTCGCCGCGTCTCGACACCCCAGCGCCCGACCTCCTCGCCAGCTTCGGCGAACGGCCAGCTGAGGTCGCGGTGGAAGATGTTGCCGCCCGGCAGGCCGAGCTCGGCCTCGAGCTCGAGCGGCGTACGCGCCTCCAGGCACGGTCTTCCGGCGGCGTCCAGCATCAGGCAATCCTCGATCGGTTCGGCCAGCACCGAATTCAGCGAGCGCAGGGTCGCCTCGACAGCCTGCTGCTTCGCCTCCGGCTCGAGGAACAGCCGCGCCGGCATGTGCAGGGCAAAGACCGTCAGCGTCTGCGCGCCGGCCGCGATCAGCTGCGGCGAGAGGATCGACGGATCGGTCAGCGAGTGGCAATACGCCTCGGCGGGAGGCAGCCATGGGATGAAGCCGGCGGCGGCCTCTCGGTAGGCGGCCTGCAGCTGCGAGTAGCCCTCGTTGACGTGAAAGGTGCCGGCGAAGGCATGGTCCGGCGTCACGTCTGTGTCGCTCAGGCGCGGCAGCCTGCTGAGCACCATGTTCAGCTTCAGCTGGGAGCCCTCGGGCTCGGGTTCGGCCGGCGGATCCCCGAGCAGTCTCGCAAGCACGGCGGGCGCGACGCCCGCGAGCAGATGGCCGGCGACGAAGCGCTCCTCGTCGGCGCTGAGTACGTCGACGTCACCCGGACCGTCGGCATCGATCGCGACGACCTCGACGCCCGTGCGCAGCGTCGCCCCGGCCGCGCGCGCAGCCGCGGCCAGCGCCGCGGTCAGCGCGCCCATGCCGCCCACCGGGATGTCCCAGTCGCCGGTTCCGTTGCCGATCACGTGGTAGAGGAAGCAGCGGTTCTGCCGCAGCCCCGGATCGTCGAGCGACGCGAAGGTCCCGATCAGGGCGTCGGTCGCGACAACTCCGCGGGTCATGTCGTCGGGAACCAGGCGCTCCAACATCTCCGAGAGCGGCCGCTCGAACACGGCCTCCCACGCCTCCTCGTCACCGACCAGCTTTCGCATCCGCTCGCGCGAGCGCAGCGGCTCAAGCAGCGTCGGGGCGAGTGCACGGGCCACGCGGCCGGTGAGCGCATACACGGCGGGCGCATCGTTGAGCGGATGGGCCGCGACGCGGCGGCGGCGCAACTCCAGCTCGATCCCGAGCTTCGAGAGCAGCTCGCGCGGAAACAGGCTGACGAGGTATGAGTAACGCGAGAGCCGCACCTCGACCCCCGGAAACGGTGCCTCCGAGACCGCCGCGCCGCCGAGGTGCTCGAGCTTCTCGAGCACGACGACCCGCCTGCCGGCCCGTGCCAGCAGGGTGGCTGCGACCAGCCCGTTGTGGCCACCACCGACGATGACCGCGTCATAGCGCTCCGTCTCTCCACTCACCCCGTCAGTGTCTCCGATTAACATGAGCCCGTGCCCGAGCGTCGTGTGAACAGCAAGATGCTGCTGGTCGGCAGCCTCCCGGCGCAGTCCGCCGAGCAGGCCTTCCGCGCGGGCGCCGAGCTGTTCGGAGACATGGTCTTCTCACTGCCTGACGGCGAGACGGGTGCGATGGGCGGCTGGGTCAGCTTCGAGCGCGAGCGCCTGATCCGCCCCAGCGCCGACATTGTGGTGGTGTCGGAGACTGAGTCCCCGACAGGCCTGCCGCGCCACGCCTACGAGACTCCGGTCTTCAGCGTCCGTGAGGGAGTCGAGACGGTCCGTTTCGACAGCTGGCCGCGGATCGACGTGGCGATCGGGTCATATGGCCTGTTCAAGCAGCTGCGCGACGCCGGCGTGATCCCCGCGCAGCTGCGCTTCCAGGTCGGGCTGCCGTTCCCAGCCAGCGCGATGAACGCCTTCAAGCAGGACTTTGGCGCCGACTACCCCAGGGCCGAGGCGGGATACGAGGATCTGATCAGGCGCGAGCTGCCGCGCCTGTTCGACGCGATCCCACCCGAGGATCTCGCGATCCAGTGGGACTGTGCCTATGAGACCCAGGACATCGAGGGCGTGCTGGCCTGGACCGACGAGGGCGCCTGGGAGCGCTTCGCCGGACCGGTCACGCGGCTCACGCCGCTGATCCCCGAGCAGACGCTCGTCGGCTACCACCTCTGTTACGGCACCTTCCCGGAATGGCCGATGTACGAGGCGCGCGACTATCAGGTGCTGGTGCGGATGGCGAACTTCGCCGTGGCCAAGTCGGGTCGGACGGTGGACTGGCTGCACCTGGCCGGTCCCCGCTACCTGCGCAGCGAGGACAGAACCTTCTTCCGCCCGCTGGTCGACCTCGAGCCCCGCACCGCACGCGTCTTCCTCGGCATCGTGCTTCCGCTCGACGGCTCGCCGGGGCTTCGCCGTCGGCACCAGACCGCGTCCCGCTACCTCCGGGACTTCGGCGTGGCGATGTACTGCGGCTTCGGGCGCCAGCCCGGCCAGGACGGCGACGAGACGATGCGCGAGCACGCGCAGGTGATCCGCTCGCTCACCTGAGGTCGAGCGCGCCGCGCGAGCGCTCAGCGCGCGGGCAGCAGGCAGGTCGGCGAGCCGGTTGCCAGCAGCTGCCGCGGTTGCAAGACGCCACCCTCGACGCCCGGCGTGAATGTCGCGAGCGCGTCGGAGCGCTCGAGTGCGACCACCAGCCGCTCGCCGTCGAAGCAATGGTGCCGTGGCCAATCGCCGCCGCACGAAAATTCCTCGAGCGGCTGGGGCAGTCCCTCGCCGTCGAGCGCCAGCTTGCAGATGCGGTTGGAGCCGCGCACGCCCACGTAAAGGTGACGTTCGCTGGGATCGAGGCAGATCTCGGCGGCCGCATCACCTGCCTGCACGCCGCTTGCCGACGCGGGAAACATGCCGAGTAGCTCTAGCCAGCCGTCCGTTGACGGGACGAGCGCCGCGACCTCTCCCGAGTACTCAGTGTTCACGTAGACCCGGCCGTTGGCGGCGCGTGCGAAGTGGCGTGGTCCGCTCCCGTGCGGCAGCGCCACCGTGCCCGCCGGCCCGAGGCCGCGCTCGGCTGAGAAGTTCCAGAAGCGCAATAGGTCGTGGCCCATCTCGGCGGTCACGATGCGCCCATCGCCGAGCATCAGGCAGGAGTGCGCGCGGCTCTGGCGCCCCTGGTCTGACGGGTCCGCGGACGCGGGCCCGAGATGCCGCTGGCCCAGAGACCCGTCCTGCTCGAGCTCGAACGCCAACACCGAACCGTCGCCCCAGCAGGACACCACCAGGAAGGCTCCATCGGGAGCGACGGCGACGTGGCAGGCGAGCTCGCCGGCCGCACCGGGGTCGCCGAGTTGGGTCAGCGCGCCGCGATCGTCGTGGCGGAACGCGTGGACCTGCTCGGCGCCCTCGCTGACGGCGTAGATCACGGGCTGCGACGGATGCAGCGCCAGGAATGACGGCGACGCGACCGGTGTCGCCGGCCCGAGCGGCTCGTATCCGCCGTCACCGTCGCGCGCGAGCGCGAGGATCCCCTCGCCGCTGCCGCCCATGTCGCGCGTGTAGCAGCCGACCCATAGCGCGACTCTGCTCTCGCCGCTCGTCATCGCTTACTCGTCGTCCTCGCCGGTGTCGTGATCGGAGTGGTTGCTCACGTCGTGTTTCCAGTAGGCGCGCGTGTGCAGCGAGCGCGGGCTTACCCCGGGCGCACCGAGCATGTGCGCGCGGATCTGGCGCATCTGGCCGGCCTCGCAGCCCACCCATATCTCACCGCTGCCGTCGGGCAGCGTCAGCTCGCGCGCGGCTGCGACCAGCTGATGGCAGGGCGCGCCCGACTCCGTCAGCCAGCGGATCTCGAGATCGGCGTCGGACTCGAGCTGCAGCGCGTCCAGCGGATCCTGGAGCTCGATCAATACGAGCGTCGTCAGCTCCATCGGCAGCGACTCGAGGATCGCCGCCACCGCCGGCAGCGCGGCGTGATCGGCCAGGAACAGGCACCACTGGCTCTCGGAATCGGGCACGAAACCGGAGCGGGCCATGCCCGAGATCTGGAACTCGGCGCCTTCCTGAACCGTCCTGGCCCAGACGGTCGCCGGCCCGTCGCTGTGATCGGCGAAGTCGATCGTCAGCGATCCGGGCTCGAAGCGCCGCACCGTGTAGGTGCGCATCGCCGGCTCCGCGGACCCAGGCTCCGGGACGAACACCTTGAAATGCGCTCCGGGACTGGACGGGTCCCACTGCTCGAGCTCACCGCGGGCCACGAGCCGCCGCAGACGCGGCGTGATCTGCGCGACCGATTGCACCGCCACGTTGCGCCGTGGCGGCCGCTGGCGCGGCTCAGGCATGGAAACCTCCGTCTTCGTGCGTCATCCGTTCCGCGGGAGATTACGAGGAAGTCACGCTCTGCCGTCGGCCTGGTTAGATTCAGTGCCTGTCCACTCAGCCCTCGCATCCACTCGATCCGCGGCGACTCGGCGACTGGCTGCGCGCTCACGACCTCGGCTACAGCGCGCTCCGGCGCGCGGCCCGTGCCGCGATCCTGATGCCGGCACTGCTCGCACTCGGGACCAAGGTGATCGCCAACCCGGTGATGAGCTACTTCCTCGTGTTCGGCGCCTTCGCGATGTTGCTGATGGTCGACTTCTCCGGCAGTCGCCTGGACCGCCTGCGCTCGCAGTCGCTGCTCGGGCTCGCCTGCGTGGTCAACATCTGCCTGGGCACGCTCGTCTCGAACGTCACCGTGCTGGCTGTCATCGGCATGTTCCTGGTCGGCTTTGTCGTGCTGTTCGGCGCCGTCGTGAGCTCGGTGATCGCCAGCGCCACGACGCCGCTGCTGCTCGCCTTCGTGCTGCCCGTGGCCAGTCCCGGGCCGCTCTCGCAGATCCCCGACAGGGTGGCCGGCTGGGGCATCTCGGCCGCCGTGTCCCTGCTCGCGATCACGATCCTCTGGCCCTCGCCCGTGGCGTTCCCGGTCGAGCAGCGCGCGATCGCGGCTTGCCGGGCGCTGGCCGCACGGATCCGCGCCGAGGTCGCGTGGGTGCTCGGCGGCTATGCCGATGAGCTGGAGCTCGCCGCCGAGCAGGCGCGGGCCCAGTCCGACGCCGCCGTCGGCGCGCTCGACAAGCTCTTCCTGGCAACGCCCTATCGCCCGACCGGGCTGAGCACGCGCGCGCGCGCCGTGATCCGGCTCGTCGACGAGCTGCGCTGGCTGAACGGCGCCGTGCTCCGATCACGGCTGAAACGCCGCACGGTGCAGGTCGCCCCCTCCATCTGCAAGGTCAAGATCGCAGCCGCCGAGGTGCTCGAGAGCGCCGCCGAGGCGCTCGCTCCCGGCGACTTCAACGTCCCACTCGCGGTGGTCGAGCTGGGGGCGGCGCGTGGGCGGTTGCGCGACGCGCTGCACGCGCTCGAGGCGCACGCCACCAGCGTCCCGGTCGGTCAGGCGGAGGACCGGGGAGGGACCGCGGTGCTGACGATGATCTCGGCGCTCGACCCCAGCTTCCGCACGCAGGAGCTCGCCTACATCATCGAGCAGATCGCGGCCAACGTCGACTACGCGACCGCCGCCTCGCGCCGCACATGGCTGCAGCGTCTGCTCGGGCGCCAGCCCTCGGGCTTTGCGGGTCCGCTCAGCTCCGCGCGCGAGCGGGCGCTGGCGCACGCCGAGGCCAGCTCATCGTGGTTGCATAGCAGCCTGCGCGGTGCCGCCGGCCTGGCGCTGGCGGTGCTGGTCGCCGACGCGACCTCGGTGCAGCACGGCTTCTGGGTCGTGTTCGGTGCGCTCGCGGTGCTGCGCTCCAACGCGCTCAGCACGGGCCAGACCGTGGCCCGCGCGATCGCCGGCACAACGCTCGGCTTCCTTGTCGGCGGTGCGCTGGTCGCGCTGATCGGGACCAACACGACCCTGCTCTGGATCGTGCTCCCGTTCGTCGTGCTGTTCGCGGGCCTGGCGCCGGCGGTGATCTCGTTCCTCGCCGGACAGGCGGCGTTCACGCTGACGCTGCTGGTGGTGTTCAACCTGCTGGTCCCGATCGGCTGGAAGATCGGCCTGGTGCGGATCGAGGACGTGGCACTCGGCAGCGGCGTCAGCCTGCTGATCGGATTGCTGTTCTGGCCACGTGGCGCCACCAACGAGCTCAGCCGCGCGCTCGGGCGCGCCTACGTCGATTCGAGCGGCTACCTCGCCGAGGCGGTCTCGCACGCGGTCGCCTGCTGCGACCCGACCGCCCCCAGGACCGAGTTCCCACGCGCTCTCGGTGCTCAGGCCGCGGCCTCCGCGCGGCGCCTGGACGACACCTTCCGCGGCTACCTGGCCGAGCGCGGCGCCAAGAAGATCCCGCTGGCCGAGGTGACGGCGCTGGTCACGGGCGTGGCCGGGCTGCGACTGGCGGCCGACGCGGTGCTCGACCTCTGGACCGCCGAGGGAGCGCCGCCCCCGGGCGGCCGCGAGCGCACCGCGGCGCGCCAGGAGCTGGTCGCCTCCGCCGAGCATCTGACCGGCTGGTATGACCGCTTCGCGGCCAGCCTCGCCGGCGCCGGTCAGGTGCCGGACCCGCTGCTGCCCGACGAGATCGCGGACGGCCGGCTGATCGATGCGGTCGCCGCCGACCTGCAGGACGGCGATGGCCACGCCAACTCCACCGGCGTGCGCGTCATCTGGACCGGCGATCACCTTGACGCCGCACGGCGGCTGCAGGAAGCTCTGGTGGGACCTGCACGGATCGCCACCACGGCAGGAGCGAACGCATGAGCAACGCCGACATCGCCAGAGAGGGATTCGCCGCGATCGCCCGGGGGGACTTCGACGCCGTCAGCGACTTCCTCGATCCAGACGTGAAGTGGCACGGCGGAAATCCCGCTGACGGCTGCCAGAACCGCGGGCAGGCGCTGGCCTGGATCCGCGGCCGCCCTCAGCGCACCGGAGGCGCGACGGTGCCGGAGCTGGTCGACGTGGTCGAGGCTGGCAACCGCGTCGTCGTGGTGATGCAACCGCATCCCAGCCACGATGACCCGCAACCGCAGCGGACCGCCAACCTGACTAGCTTCCGCGACGGCAAGGTCGTCGAGATGGTGCACTACGACGACGCGGCCGACGCGCTCGCCGCGCTCGGCCCGGCGGACTAACGGAGGACTAACCGCGCACGGCCCGGCGGCGCTCGAGCAGCTGTGCCGTGGCGATGGCGCCGCCGATCGCGAGCAGCGGCGCGGCGGGCAGCAGATAGCGCAGCGCGAAGCCGCCGGTCGCGGCGGTGCCGAGCAGGACCATCAAGGCGCTGCCCGCGATCAGGAAGATCTCGCGTCGCCCCGGGACCCGCAGGCAGACGGCCAGCAGCGAGGCGAGCGCCAGCAGCGCCAGCACCGGCCGCGGCACGTGCAGCACGCCACGGTAGGCGCGCACGAACGCGGCGGGAGCGCGCACATGCAGCCGCAGGCCGGGCAGATCGCGCCGCTGAGTGATGAGGCTGCGAGCCTCGCGGCGAGTCGAGCGCGGCAGCGAGGTGGCGCTGACGGCGTCGTTGTAGGGAACCGCGCCGGGCGTGAGGTAGCGCACGAAGTCAGACATGGTCGCGCTCACGAAGTCCAGCGGATGCTGCAGGATCATCGTGCGCGAGAACGACTCGAGCACGCGGTTGGTGGGAGCCACGTCGGCGACCGACTGCGTGCCCGGGTGGAACAGCCGCTGAGCCGGCGACGGGCCCCAGATGTACCAGTCGGGCGCGCTCGGATGGGTCGCCCGCTGCGCGCGCGTCTCGCACAGCTTGCGCGCGGCCGGCTCGAGCCTGACGCCGTTGCAGTTGGCGAACCCGGCCACCCGCCCGTAGAGCGTCCATCCCGGTGTCGCGGTCATGCTGAAGACGTGGAAGCGGCTGTCGATCAGCGCGCTGTAGACCAGCAGCGGCAGCACCGCCGCCAGCAGGAAGGCGGCCGGCGGGCGCCAGCCGCTGCGCGTCCAGACGAGGTAGATCAGCACCACCGGGATCGTGAAAGGCGCCACCTCGCGGACGAGCGTCGTGCCTGCCACCAGCACCCCGACCAGCACGGCGCGTCCGAGCGTCGGGGTGGGGGAGCGGTCAGAGCGCAGCCGCGGCCAGGCCAGCAGCAGCAGCGCCGCCACCAGGCCGACGGTGAAGAACGTGTCGGACATCACGTACTGCTCGAGCGTGATGCTGTAGCCGTCGAGCAGCACCAGCGCCGCGGCTGCCGCGGCTGCCCAGCGGGGCAGCCGCGAGCGGATCAGCGCCGCGTAGACCGCGATCCCGACGCCGAGCGCCGCCAGATGCTGGAAGGCGATGAGCTCGGCGAGGCTGCGGCCGGGCAGAGTCAGCAGTCGGATCAGGATCGGGTACCCGATTGGGTGCACGGTCGGCAGCCCCACGAACGAGCCGGTCAGGCCGGTCGCGATGTAGCCCCAGGAGTCCGGGAACAGCAGCGCCGGCGCGTAGGCGATCATCGCCAGCACGCGGACGGCGGCGCCGATCGCCACCAGCAGCGCGATCAGCCGGTGCTCGCGCAGGGCCGCGCTGACGGCGCCGGGCGCCGGGCGCAGCCGCGCGAGCGCGGAGTGGTCGAGGCGTTCCAAGGTGGCGATGAGGCAAGACTGTAATGACCGCCATGTCGCACCGCGGCCCCAAAGGCCCGCCCTGCGCTCGGGTCCGACGGGCCCTCAGCCCTCCAGCAGCGCCGCGGTCTCCAGCCAGTTGGACTCGGCGAGCTCGCGCTCGCTGATCAGCGCATCGAGCTCGGTCGTCAGCGCGCCCAGCTGCTGGTGATCGGTGGCGCTCTGCGCCATCGCCGCGTGCAGCTCCTGTTCGCGGGTGCTCAGCCGCTCGATCTCCCGCTCCAGCCGCTGCAGATCCTTCTTCGCCTGCCGGATCACCCCACCGCGCCGCAGGGCTGTGTCGTCACTCGCGGGCGTACGTCCGAACGCCACGCTCGTTGCGTCCTTGCCGCGCTTGGGTTGGATGCGATCCGGGCCGGATTGCAGCTCGGCCAGGTACTGGTCGATCCCGCCCGGCAGGTGGCGGATGCCGCCGAGCGCGTCGAGCGCGAAGACGTTGTCAGCCACACGCTCGACGAAGTAGCGGTCGTGGCTGACGACCACCAGCGTCCCGGGCCAGTGATCGAGCAGGTCCTCGAGCGCGGTCAGCGTCTCGATGTCGAGGTCGTTGGTGGGCTCGTCGAGCATCAGCACGTTGGGCTCGGACATCAGCAGCCGCATCAGCGTCAGCCGGCGGCGCTCGCCGCCGGACAGGTCTCGCACCCTGGTGATCGCCTTCTCGCCGCGGAAGCCGAAGCGCTCGGCCAGCCGGCCGGCGGTCAGCTCCTCGCCGCCGGCGAGCGTCGCGCGGCGCCTGACCTGCTCGACGGCCTCGATCACCGTGCGTTGCTCCGGGATCTCGGCCGGCTCTTGAGAGAGGTGCGCGAGCTTCACGGTCTCGCCGCGCTGGACGGCGCCGTCCGATGGCGTCAGCTCGCCGGCGAGCAGGCGCAGCAGCGTCGACTTGCCGGAGCCGTTGGCGCCGACCAGCGCGACCCGGTCACCCGGGCCCAGGCGCCAGGTGACGCGGTTGACGATCTTGGTCTCGCCGTAGCTGTAGGAGACGTCCTCGGCCTCGATCACCTTGTTGCCCAGGCGCGAACCGGCGAAGCGCAGCAGCTCGGTGCCGTCGCGTGCCGGCGGCTCGTCGGCGATCAGCGCGTTGGCGGCCTCGATCCTGAACCTGGGCTTTGAGGTCCGCGCCGGTGGTCCGCGCCGCAGCCAGGCGAGCTCCTTGCGCATCAGCTGCCGGCGGCGCTCCTCCCGAGTGGCCTCGATGCGGTCGCGCTCGGCCCGCGCCAGCACGTAGGCCGCGTAGCCGCCCTCGTACTGGTGCACTGAGCGGTCGCTGACCTCCCAGGTGTGGGTGCAGACGGCGTCCAGGAACCAGCGGTCGTGGGTGACGATCAGCATCGCGCCGTCACGCGCGGCGAGATGACCGGCGAGCCAGGTGATGGCCTCGACGTCGAGGTGGTTGGTCGGCTCGTCGAGCAGCAGCAGGTCCGGATGGTCGAGCAGCACCCTCGCCAGTGCGACGCGGCGGCGTTCGCCGCCGGAGAGGCCGCTGACCGCGGTGTCGAGCCCGCCGCCGAAGCGCTCGAGCGTGACACCGCCGAGCAGCCCGTCGAGCACGCCGCGGAACTCGCGGTTGCCGGCCCATTCGTGCTCGGCGCGATCGCCGACCAGTACCGCGCGGATCGTCGCTCCCGGCGGCAGGCGGTCGCTCTGGTCGAGCACGCCCAGCCGCAGTCCGCCGATGCGGGTCACCTGCCCGCTATCGGGTGTCTCGGTCCCGGAGATCAGCCCGAGCAGCGTCGACTTGCCCTGGCCGTTGCCGCCGACGACGCCGATGCGGTCGCGATCGGCGATCCCGAGCGTCACGCCGTCGAGGATCGTGCGGGCGGCGTACTCCTTGGCGACGGAGCTGAGGTTTACGAGGTTGCGGCCGCCGCTGCTCATTGCGCCGAAGGGTTCACGACGAAATCAGTGACGGGATTGGGTGGTCGACCTGCGGATGGCAGGCGACGCACGCGAGCGAAGCAATAGCGGGCTATTGCGAGTGAGTGGGTGGCGTCTGGCGCCGCGGGGTGGCCGCACAAACCGTCGATCATTTAGTCGTGAACCCTACGTGGTAACAGCTTGTTATCGGCCCGGTCGACCGGGCCTGTCACCATGGACCCATGACCCTTCAAGACGCGGACACCCAGTGGATCGAGCTTGACGGCGCCGTCAACGCGCGCGCGGTAGTTCCCGGCGTGCTGCTGCGCTCCGACAATCTGCAGGACCTGAGTGAGCGCGATGTCAGCGAGCTGGTCGGTGAGCACCGGCTCGAGGTCGTGCTCGACCTGCGCACCGAGGTCGAGGTCACGCTTGAAGGGCCAGGACCGCTGATCAGTGAGTCGCGCGTGCGCGTCGCGCATCATTCGCTGTACCCCTCGCAGGGCAACACCGATGTCGACGCCGACACGATCAAGCCAGGCACGCGTCCGTGGGGTAGCGACGACGCGGTCAGCCTGCCCGACGAGACACCGCTCGTGCGCGCCTACCTCGGGTACATGTATTCGCGGCCCGATTCGGTAGTCGCGGCGGTGCGTGAGATCGCCACCGCCGATGGCGCGACACTGGTGCACTGCGCGGCCGGGAAAGATCGCACCGGCACGATCGTGGCAGTGGCACTTGAGGCCTCAGGTGCCACGCGCGAGCTGATCGCGGAGGACTACCTCGCCAGTGGCGAGCGCATCGAGCAGATCATGGAGCGGCTATGCAGCTCCGATACCTACCGCCAGGAGCTCGAGGGACACGACCCACAGAGGCATGCTCCGGTCCCCGGCACCATCGAGCGTGTGCTCGAGATCGTCGATGCGCAGCACGGCGGCGCCGCCGGCTGGCTGCTGGCAAACGGCCTCACCGAGACCGAGCTCGCGCTGCTGCGCGAGCGGCTCGCGCCCGCGGTCGGCAGCTGAGGCGGTGCTCGAATAGGATGCGCGCGAATGCTCCGGGGTGCTGAACGGGTGGGGGGATAGTTGCGCAGGCGGCGGTGGCGCCGCCGGCGCCGCTTCCTGCTCGCCCTCGTGGCGGTGATCGCTGCGGGCGTCGGCATCATCACGCACGCGACGGGCGCGTTTCACCGGACCGAGCTGCAGACGATCGACGCGCGCTACCAGGTGCGCGGGTCAAATGCGTCGATGGTCAAGAATTTCCTGGTTGTCGGAGTTGACTCGCCGACGCTCAACTACTTCTACCTCAACCAGCGCTACCACGCTGGGAACTTCCCCTTCCCGCGGCGTTTCGACGCTCAGGTCGTCAACAACCTCGTGAAGGCCGGCGCCAAGCACGTCGCGATCGACTTTCAGTTCTCACAGCCGACCGACAATCGCGATGACAACGCGATCGCGCTGGCAATCCGTGCCGCACGCAATGTCGTGCTCGCGACGACGCTGGTTGGGGCGCACGGCTCCACTCAGATCTTCGGCGGCAACAGCATTCTCTGGAACCAGCTCGGGCACGCCGTTGCCGCGGACGCGACCTTCCTCGTCGACAGCGACGGCGCTTACCGGCGCATCCAGTACTCGTTCCAAGGGTTGGAGACGTTCCCCACGGCGATTGCCGCGCGCGTGCTCGGCAGGCCGGTCTCGCCGGGGCTGTTCGGCGGCAGCACCCAGCCGGTTCCGATCGACTACGCCGGCGGGCCCGGGACGGTTCCGTTCCTCTCATATTGGAAGGCGTTCACCGGGCGGTTCCCCGCAGCGCTGGTGCGCGGCAAGACGGTGATCATCGGCGAGACGGCTTCGATCGGTCAGGACGTCCACACCACGCCGATGTCAGCCGGCCTGATGTCGGGCACCGAGATCGTCGCGAATGCCGCGGCAACGGTCGCCCACGGGATCCCGTTGCGCTTCGATGCGGGGTGGATCAACGTGCTGCTGATCATCCTGCTCGGCAGTGTCGCGCCGCTGCTCGGCGTGCGTAGCTGGGCGCTGCGCGCGCTCGGCACGGGGGTGCTCGCCGGCGTGCTGTTCGCGGTCGCCTCGCAGCTTGTCTTCGACTCGGGCTGGATCGTGTCGCTGGTCGATCCGGAGTTCGCGTTGCTGGTCGGCATCGTCGGCACCATGGCGGTGATCTATCTCGGTGAGGCGTTCGAACGCCAGTACGCGCGGTCCACCTTTGCCCGCTTCGTGCCGCCGGGTGTCGTCGACGAGGTGCTCTCGAGCACCGACGATGACCTACGCCTGGCGGGCGTCGAGCGCGTCTGCACCGTGATGTTCAGCGATCTGCGCGGTTTCACGAAGTTCTCGGAGTCGGAGCCGGTCGAGAAGGTGATCGCCGTCGTCAACCACTACCTGAACGAGATGACCGAGGCGATTCTCGATCAGGGGGGTACGCTGATCGCCTACATGGGGGACGGGATCATGGCCGTGTTCGGCGCGCCGCTGGAGCAGGACGACCACGCCGACCGGGCATTGCGCGCCGCGCGCGAGATGATCGGACCACGCCTGCAGGCGTTCAACGACTGGCTTGCGGCGCAGGATTACCCCTCCGGCTTCCGCATGGGCGTCGGTCTCAACACCGGGCCGGTGATGTGTGGCAACGTAGGCGCCGAGCAGCGGGTCGAATACACAGCGATCGGCGACACCACCAATACGGCTTCACGCCTCGAGGGCATGACGAAGGACCAGGCACACATGCTGTTCGTGGCAGAGGCCACGCGCGACGCCATCAAGACCCCCGTCGACGACCTGAAATTCGTCGATGAATTCGAGGTCCGCGGCCGCCAGGCGAAGATGCGCATCTTCTCGATCCCGGATCCGGTTGGGTCGTTGGGACTTGACCATTCGCAGCAGCCTGACGATATGGAGCGCGAGGTACCTCAATGACCTGGCCCGAGATCTTCATCGTCTTCTTCGTCACGCATCAGTGCGGCGACTACCTGCTGCAGACCGACTGGCAGGCGACGCATAAGCGCAACGGTCTCGGCACGGACCCGGCGGCCCGCCGCGCCCTGTTCACGCATACCTTCACGTACTCGCTGGCCTATGTGCCGGCGTTCATATGGATCCAGACGCGCCTGGGCTGGAACACACTGATCGTCGCCGCGGCGGTATCGATCCCGCACCTGGTCCAGGACGACGGCCGCCTGCTGCGGGCCTACCTGCGTCGCGTCAAGGGCATGGATCCGGTCGCCAACCACGTGGTGGCCGCGATCGTCGATCAGGCGTTGCACATGATCGCGCTGTTCGGCGCGGCGCTGCTGGTCAGCGCGCTGCTGTAGAACGTCAGCCGCTGACGCGCAGCTTGACCAGATACGTGGTCGAGCCGATCTGAACGCCCACGTTCCAGTACTGGAAGTTGATCAGGTTGGGCGTGATGTCGAACAGCACGGTCCAGCGCGGGACTCCGTTGACGCTTCCGTCGCGGAACAGCGCCGTGGTTCCGTTGCCCGGCAGGTTGGGCGCGACCGCCGCGTCGACGTAGGAGGGCTGCTGGGCGCTGATCACGGTCAGCCGGTAGGTGTCGGTGACGTGCACGTTGAAGTGCCCGCCGGTGGTCGTGACCGGCGAGACCTGGATGATCGGCACCGCCTTGTCGGGCGCGAAGTATGAGTGACCGGCGGTGACGATCACGGTGTGCGGGCGCGGGTAGTAGGCGGTGACCTTGATCTTGTCGCGCACCACCCTGAAGTAGGTGCCCGCGCAGGTGTTCTCGGTGTACCACTTGGTGCCGAGCACGGCGGCCGCTCCGCCGGAACCCTTGGTCGTGAAGCTGCCGTGCGCGTTGGCCCACAGGCTCCCCACCTTCTTGCCGTTCCCCTTGCTCTTGGCCTTGGCGGCCGATGCAGTGGCGCGCGCGGCCGATGCGATCCCGACCGCGTTGCCGGGGCCAATGGCCGTCGCCGGGCAGTACTTGAGGCCACTGCCGTCGGCCAGCGTCGCCGTGGTAGCGCCGGACGTGCCGTCCTGGTGGAGCTTGAACTGGCCGGCGTAGAAGACGCCGGTTTCGTACCTGCCACCGGGCAGCGCCAGCGTCATCTGCACCGACCCGCCGCGCACGTCGACCTCGGACCCATTGGGTACGAGCGCGCCCTTGGGAACGTGCTTGAAGTTGTTCTGGCCGGTCTCCTTGACCAGCACGTTCCCGCTGACCGGCGTGATATCGACGTTCTTGCCGAGGGTCGGGGGCGGGAGCCCACCGTCGCTGGACTCGAAGCTGCCGTTGCTGGGAGGGGTGACCGTCGCATTGGTGGGCTTGGTTCCGGCCGCCGTCGCCCTGACGTGAGCCGAGGCGATGCCTCCGCCGACGCGCCACATCGTGAGCTCCACATGCTTGGTCTTCCTGCCGACGATGTGTCCGTTGACGCGCAAATGCTGGAAGACCATCGGCGCCCACGGCACCGGGCCGGGGACGGCCGCCGGCCCGCCGGTGGGCGAATAGAGGTTGATCAGCGACACCCACCCGGTCAGGAACGGAGCGCCGGTCTGCCGGCCGAAGAGCTCCAGCGCCCCTGCCGCCCAGCCCGAGTTCGGGGTCAGCGTGGGACCGTGCACGGTGCGGGACTTCTTCGTGTTCAGGTCGGTGATCGTGAGCGTGATCCCGGAGCTGCCGCGCTTGACGCTGACGGCCAGCGGGTCGCCTGGCGCGATCTTGAAGCGTGCCGGCTTGAAATAGATCAGACCGGTGGTCGAGTTGCTGACCATGAACTCGGCCTTGTAGACAGCGGTCCGGGCGCGGCAGTAGCTGTAGTAGCCGGCGAAGTCGAGGGCCGCGACGGATTCCGAGCGGCGTGAGTAGCGGCCCAGCAGCTGGACCCCCGACCGCTGCCCCGCGAACTGACGCCGGCCGACACCGCCGCAGTAGATCGCAGACACGTAGGTGGTCGCGGAGATCGAATGCGAAGGCGTGCTCGAGTGGACCGTCGCGGCCTTGCCGCCCACGAACGCGCCACTGCCGATCGCTGAAGTTACCAATGCGAAAGCCAGAACGCCGACCGTCGCGCACGCTACGACGATGGACCTGGCGCCGCGGATGCGGTGCCGTCCCCCCATTGCTCGGCCACTTTACAGATTTTGCGCGGCGGGTTAGGGAAAACGTTTTGTGATGAGTCCGGTTGCCTCGTCGTTGCCCGCGTGACCAGGTCTAGCTAACGTCGTACCGGGGTTGCCGTAGCGGCACGTCCCGGAAAGGCAGAGGACCTGATGGACACAATCGAAATGACGGCCGACGAGCTGGAGCGCCTGCAGCACGAGCTGAACGAGCTCGAGAGCAGCGGTCGCGCCGGGATCGCCGCTCGCATCAAGACCGCACGCGAGTGGGGCGACCTCAAGGAGAACGGCGAATACCACGCCGCCAAGGAGGCGCAGGCGCACCTCGAGACCAGGATCCTCAGGCTCAAGGAGCAGGTGCGCGCGGCGGTGGTAGTCGAGGGTGCCGCCGGCGACGACGTGCGCCACGGCTCGACCGTCGCGGTCACCGACATCGGCAAGGGCGGCACGCAGAGCTTCAAGATCGTTTCGCCCAACGAGGCCAACCCCAAGCAGGGGCTGATCTCCTCGAGTTCACCGGTGGCGCAGGCGCTGATCGGCAGCCGCGCCGGTGACGAGGTGGAGATCGCGATCCCCGCCGGGGTTCGCAGGCTGCGGGTCGACTCGATCTCATAAAGGAGGTCCCATGCGGATCCAGGACGCGGCAGCAATCGTCTTCGGTGGAGCGTCTGGCCTCGGTGAGGCCACGGCGCGGCGGCTGGCCGCCGAGGGCGCGACGGTCACCGTTGCGGATCTCAACGCCGGTCGCGCCGAACTCGTCGCCGGTGAGATCGGCGGCATGGCCCAGGCCGCCGACGTCACCGACCCCGAGGCGGTGCAGCGTGCGGTCGCCGCCGCCGCCGGTTCCGCCCCGGCCGGGTTGAGGATCTCCGTGTGCTGCGCGGGCGTCGGCTGGCCGGCAAAGCTGATCGGCCGCGACGGTCCCACGCCGCTCGATCACTTTGCCAATGTCATCAACATCAACCTGCTCGGAACCATCAACGCGCTGCGCCTGGCGGCGGCCAGGATGATCGGCAACCAGCCGGGCGACGACGGTGAGCGCGGCGTCTGCGTGAACACCGCCTCGGTCGCCGCCTACGACGGGCAGATCGGCCAGGTCGCCTACTCGGCCTCCAAGGGCGGGGTGGTCGGGCTGACGCTGCCGGTCGCGCGCGAGCTTGCCTCCAAGGGCATCCGCGTGATGACCATCGCCCCCGGCATCTTCGACACCCCGATGCTGGCCGAGCTCTCCGATGAGGTCCGCGCCTCGCTGGCCGCCTCGATCCCGTTCCCGCCGCGGCTCGCCCGCCCCTCCGAGTACGCCGACCTGGTCGAGCACATCATCACCAACCCGATGCTCAACGGCGAGGTCATCCGCCTCGACGGCGCGATCAGGATGCCGCCGCGCTGAAGCTCGGGGATTCGGGCCAGTGCAAGAGATCAAAATCACCGGCGACATGATTCGCCTGGGGCAGCTGCTGAAGCTCGGCGGCGTGGTCGCGAGCGGCGCCGAGGGCAAGGACCTGCTCGCCGCTGAGGCGGTGCTCGTTAACGGCAGCATCGAGACCCGGCGCGGCCGTCAACTGCACGACGGCGATGTGGTCGAGGTCGGAGAGTCGGAGTTCCGCATCAGCACCCGGTGACCACCGGCGCTCGCTCAGTTCACCAGATTCTCACTGATTGCATTGACAGTCGGGTTACTGTTCAATCAGCGCTGGCGGGATCGAGCACCCGCCGGTGTCGAGCCGCGTGCAGGCTCTGGGGCGGACCACATCGCGGTCCGGGGATTCATGGATGACAGCGAGAGTGCACGATGGCGACACTGGTCACTGACAGACGGCGGACGTTTGCGCCGGCGGTCGCGATGCCGAGGCCGCGGATCCGGCTCTGGCAGGCCGTGCTGCTCTCGCGGTTGCTCGTGCTCGCCGCCGGCGCCGCCGGCGCGCTGGCGACACAGCCGGTCCCCGGCTGGCAGAACTTCGACCCGCAACGGCTGAGCTCCAGTTTCGGCGCGGCCGGCAATGTGCTCGCCGCCTCGGTGGTGCGCTGGGATTCGATCGCGTACCTGTCGGTCGCCGTGCACGGATACACAGGTGCCGCCTCGACTGTGCGGTTCCCGCTGTATCCGCTGCTGATCCACCTGCTGGCCCCGGTCTTCGGGTCGATCGTGCTCGCGGGCGTTGTGATCAACCTGAGTGCATTCGCGATCGGGCTGGCGCTCATACACAGGCTCGCCCGCGAGCAGCTTGGGTCACGCGTTGCCGATCTGACGGTTCTGCTGCTGGCGTTCGCGCCGTGGTCGTTCGTGTTCGCGTGCACGGCGGCAGCAGCTGCTGCGTTGACTCACGTCCAGGGGATTCTGCTGGTCGCGCCGCTCGCAATCATCTACTTCAAGCAGCATGGGCGGAGCTTCGACCCGCGGCGGCTCTGGTCCGGGCAGCTGCTCGCACTCGCGCTGCCGCCGCTGGCACTGGGCGGCTTCCTCCTGTATCTGCATGCGCGCGGCTTCGGTTGGCTCGCGCCGGTCACCAACCAGGACATGCCGACCGCCGCACGCACGCTGACGGGCCCACCCGCGACGCTCTTCTACGCGGTCAAGGACGTCTTCGTCGGGCTCGGCGATCAGCTCGCCGGCAACGCGCCACCCACGGGTGGTCTGCCGCTGGGGACCCAGAACTGCATCTATCTGGTCGTGTTCGCGGTGGCGGTGCTGGCGCTGGTCAGCACCTGGCGGCGCCTCCCCAAGGAGTACGCCGTTTACGGGTTGCTCGCGATCCTGCTCTGCAGCTCGAGCGCGGTCACGCTGGAGCCGCTGAAGGGCTTCGATCGCTACATGCTCCCGGTCTTTCCGCTGTGGATCGGTGCCGCGGCCTGGATCTCCGAGCGTCGTGTGACCAGCGCGGTGATGTTGCTCAGCAGCGGGATGCTGATCGTGGACACGATCCAGTTCACGCGCTGGATCTCAGTCTTCTGATCGGGTTCAGTGGCTGGTCATGGCTGGGTCGAGGCCGCGACCCGCTGCAGCTGCTCCTGCACGTGCCGGCCCGCGGGGTTCTCGGCGCTGGCCCGTCGCCACGCGGTAGCAGCGCGACCGCGGCAAGATAGGGCGCCATGCAGCCACGTGACAGCCTGCGCGCGACCCTCGTTGCGATCGTCTGGGGCGCCAACTTCGTCGTCATCGAGGAGGGCCTGAAGGGCTTTCCGCCGTTCCTGCTGCTTGCTGCCCGCTTCCTGCTGGTGGCCTTCCCGCTGATCCTGTTCGTGCCCCGGCCCGGGCCATGGAGGCCGATCCTTCTGGTCGGCGTGTTCATGAGCCTCGGCCAGTTCTCGTTGCTCTACCTGTCGCTGCAGCTGGGCATGCCGGCCGGGCTGTCTTCGATCCTGCTGCAGGCGCAGGTGATGTTCGGGATCGTGATCTCGAGCGTGGTGCTGCGCGAGCACGCCAGCCGGCGACAGGTGACCGGCGTGGTCGTCGGTCTGGCCGGGCTGGGGACGGTCGCGCTCTCATACAGCGCCCACGCGCCGCTCGCGCCGCTGGCGCTGACGCTCGGCGCGGCGCTCTCGTGGGCCGTCGGCAACGTGATCAGCCGGCGCTCGCAGCTCGGCAGCGGCCCCGGCCTGGTCGTCTGGTCGGCGATCGTCGTGCCGCTGCCGGCTCTGGGCATGGCGCTGCTCGTCAACGGACCGCACGCCGTCGGCCGCGCGCTCGCGCATACCGACCTGCTGACGGTCGCCAGCACGCTCTACACGGTTGCGCTCTCGTCGCTGTTCGGCTACGTGACCTGGAACTCGCTGCTGACGCGCTACCCGGTCGGCGCCGTGACCCCGTTTGCGCTGCTCGTCCCGGTTGCGGGCACCGTCAGTGCCTGGATCGTGCTCGGCCAGGTGCCGACGGTCGCCGAGGCGGCGGGCGGCGTCGTGCTGCTCGGCGGTGTCGCTACTGCGTCCCTGCGGAGGCCGCCAGCAGCCGCTCGCCCAGCCGCGAGTAGCGCCGATCCGTATCCGGCGTCCGCGCCGCCCGCGCCACCACCGCTCGACTCCCGATGATCACCGTCGCCAGCCTCGCGCGCGTGATCGCGGTGTAGAGCATTTCCCGCCGCAGGAAGAAGGCGCCGGCCTGTTCGTGCGCGACGATCACGGCCACCGGCAGCTCGATCCCCTGGCCGCGATGCACCGAGCACGCGTACCCGAGCCGCAGGCTCTCGGCCTCCTCGGGCGGCAGCCGGAAGAGCTGCTCATCGCTGCGCAGCAGCAGCGCGGCGTCGTCACCCTCGGCGCCCGGGATCTCGTCCTCGAGATACAGCACGGTGCCGTTCATCAGGCCCTTCTCGTGCAGGTTGCGGCCGGTCATCATCAGCTTGTCACCGGTGCGCAGGCGGCCGCCGCCCACCGGCCGGCCCGCCGGATTCAGAGCCTCGCGCAGCGCGCGATTCAGCGCGTCGATTCCGAGCTCGCCCCTGTACACGGGCGCGAACACCTGGATGTCCTCGACCGCGTCGACGCCGTAGTGTGACGGCAGGCGCCTGCTGACCAGCTCGACGATCAGCTCGAGCGCGTCGCGGGCGCTCGCCCGCTCCATCAGGAAGAGGTCGTGGCGCATGCCCTCGGCGGGCTTGAACTCGGGTGCCTCGCCGCGACGGATCGCGTGCGCGCCCTGGACGATCATGCTTCCGGCTGCCTGGCGGAAGATGTGGCTCAACCTCGCCGTCGGCACCACCTCGGACGCAACCAGATCCGCGAACGGCTTGCCCGCCCCGACCGGGGCCAGCTGATCGGCGTCGCCGACCAGCACCATGTGCGCGCGCGCCGCGAGCGCCCGCAGCAGCGTCACCATCAACTCGAGGTTCGCCATCGAAGACTCGTCGACGATCAGCAGGTCGTAGGGCAGGGGGTCGTCCTCGTCGTGCTCGGGCAGCTCACCCGGCACCCAGCCGAGCGCCGAGTGGACCGTCTTGGCATCGACGCCGCTGGCCTCGGTCATGCGCCGGGCGGCGCGGCCGGTGGGCGCCACCAGCAGCACCTTGGCGTGCTGGGCCTCGCCGAGCTTGGCGATCGTGCGGATCGATGCGGTCTTGCCCGTACCGGGGCCACCGGTGATGACCGAAAGGCGGTGCTCGAAGGCGGCGCGCACGCCGGCCTCCTGTTCGGGCGTCAGCGTCAGCTCGCCACTCTCCAGCAGCGCATCACCCACCGCACTCAGTCGACCCGCGCAAGCATCACCTGACAGCACCTCCAGCACGCGCTCGCTGAGCTCCTGTTCGAGCTCCCAGGTCGGGGTGCGGTAGATCCAATCGCCGTCGCGCACGAGATCTCCGTCGGCGACGAGCTGATCTACGGCGTCCTCGTCGGGCAGCGAACCGAGCAGATCGCGTGCCGCCGCGAGCAGCTGTCCGGCCGGCAGGCAGGTGCTGCCGCCACGGCCCTCGGCCTCCGACAGGGCGTAGACCAGGGCGGCGCTGACGCGCCCCGGGATCGACTCCACGGAGTCCGCGTGCGCGCGCGCGATGCGATCGGCGACCTTGAAGCCGACCCCGAACAGGCGCGTGAGCTCATACGGGTTCTCGGTGATCACGCGGTGAGCGGTATTGGGGTACTCGTCGCTGATGCGCTTGGCCAGGTAGGCGAGTCCGTGTGGCGCCAGCAGCAGGTGCAGGCGGCGGATCGTGCGCAGCTCGTTCCAGGAGGAGGCTGCCTCCTCGGCGCGGAACGGGTTCAGGCCCACCCGACGGAAGGCGACTGCCGGTTCCTCGTCGATCGCGTCGAGCACGTGCTCGGCGCCGTGGCGGTCGATCAGCTTCTTCGCACGCTTGTCGCCGATGTTCCTGATCCTCCGCAGGTAGGAGATCAGCGCGGCCCGGTCCTCCGGAGGTAGAGGCCGCGCCGCGGTCACCGATACCTGCTCGCCGTAGCGGCTGTCCGTCACCCAAACCCCGTTGATGTGGGCGCGCTCGCCGATCTCCAGGTGCGCCAGCGGCCCGACGAGCACCACCGGATCCTCGGCCGCGTCGGCGTCGAGCACGGCAAAGCCGTTGTCCGTATTGGCAAAGCGCTGCCGGCGGATGATCACCTCACGGTCGAACGGCTCAGACATGAGGATGAACTTAGTGCCATAAGAGGCGGGAGCAGCCGATTTGTGCCGAAAATGACACCAACAAGATGATCCGATACGTCTTCGCCATGCATGTCCCGGCCTGGGGCCGTGCGCTCGATCTGCCGCTCAACCTGCAGCAGCTGCGCGACGCCGGGTTCCCACCGCTGCTGGCCAGCGGGCCAGCAGCCGTGACTCAACACCAATCTCTGGCCAGCGGGCCGCCTGCTGTGGCGATCACCTTCGACGACGGCCCCCACCCTGAGGGCACGCCCAGGATGCTCGAGGCGCTCGCGCAGGCACAGGCGACGGCCACCTTCTTCATGGTCGGCGAGCAGGTCGCCAAGCGCCCGGCGCTCGCCCGCCTGGTGGTCGCGCAGGGGCACGCCGTGGGCCTGCACGGTTACCTCCACCGCCCGCACCCGCTGCGCAAGCCGCACGAGCTGGTCGAGGACTTCGAACGTGGGCTGGCGGCGATCGAGGACGCGACCGGGGCCACGCCGCTGCTGCACCGCCCGCCGTTCGGGATCTACAGCCCCGCGAGCCTGCGCCTGGCGCGCGAGCGCGCGCTGCAGCCGCTGCTGTGGTCGCGGTGGGGCAAGGACTGGCGCAAGGTCACCACGCCCGAGCGGATCACCGGGCGGGTGACCTCCGGGCTGGAGGCCGGTGATGTGATCCTGCTGCACGATGCCGATTACTACAGTGCGCGGTGCTCGCACAAGCGCACAGCCGCGGCACTTCCGCAGATTCTGCGAATGCTGAAGTCCGCCGGCTTCGATACCGTTGCTTACGCCTAACGTACGCTTAACCCACGTTAAGCTGGGACGCACGTTGCCAAGGCCCCCAGGGTTGGGGGTGTCGCCCAGCGCGGTGCAAGCCCTGGTTCGGCCCAAACAAAGACCTGTGAAGGATTCATGACGACTTTTCCTGAAGAGACCCAGATCACGCCTGACTATGGGCGCTTCGCGATCGGGTTCGACCACCGCGATCGTGCGCGCCTGCACGCGATGATCGACGAGGTCCTCGACTCCAACCGGTGGTCCGAGGCCGATATGACGAGCCGCTTCGAGCAGGCGTGGGAGGCGTGGAACGAGGTTCCCGCCGTCGCGACCTCGAGCTGGTCGGGCGGCACCCTGGCCGCGCTGCACTTCGCCGGCGTCCAGGGCGAGACGGTGCTGTGCCCGTCCAACACGTTCATGGCGACCCCGTTCGCGGCGATCAGCGCCGGCGCCAGCGTCCAGTTCGTCGACTGCAACCGCGACGACCTCTGCATGTCGTTCGCCGACTTCGAGCAGAAGGCTGAAGCATTCAAGCCCAGGGCCGCCTTCCTGGTGCACATCGGGGGTCACATCGCCTTCGAGTCCGAGAAGATCGCGGCCTACTGCGCGCAGAACGGCATCTTCCTGATCGAGGACTGCGCGCACGCGCACGGCGCCTCCTGGAACGGTCGCAAGGCCGGCGGCTACGGCGACGCCGGGGTGTACTCGATGTATGCGACCAAGACGATCTCGACGGGTGAGGGTGGCGTGCTCGTCTCCAAGCGCCCCGAGGTGCTCGAGTTCGCGCGCGGCTTCCGCAACTACGGCAAGCCGAGCTACAACGTCCAGGGCCTGAACTTCCGCATGAACGAGTTCACCGCGGCGCTGGGGCTGATCCAGGTGCAGCGCATGCCGGAGATCGTCGCCTGGAAGAACGAGACCGCCCGCGACTTCATGGACCCGCAGTTCGCCGGTTCCAAATTGGAGCTCCCGGACGGTATGGTTTCCGGGCTGTACAAGTACGTGGTGTTCGACTGGCTTGAGAAATCAACCGGACGTGTCTACGACGAACCGTGTCACCGCATCCTCGGTCACCAGGTCGATCTGCCCAACACGGACTGGGTGGCGAAGAACCATTCCTGCCCGCCGCTCTATTACCGTCCGCTGCAAGCAGAGGACATGACCGACAGGGGGACCCTATGAGAGTCCTTGTCACCGGTGGCGCCGGCTTCATCGGCTCCCATGTCGTTGACAAGCTGCGCGATCACGGCCATGAGCCCGTGATCTATGACCTGCGTCGGTCGCCGTGGCCCGAGCACGCCGACGTCGACACGGTCATCGGCCAGGTCACCGACGTAGCGGAGCTGGCCGCCGCGCTCGAGGGCTGCGACGCCGTCGCCCACCTCGCCGCGGTCGCCGACGTCAACGACGTCCACGCCGAGCCGCACGACGCCGAGCAGGTCAACGCCCGCGGCACGGCCGCCGTTCTCGAGGGCGCGCGCCGCGCCGGCGTCAGCCGCGTCGTCTACGCCTCGACGATCTGGGTCTACTCAGACACCGAGGAGACGACAGTCTCCGAGACGACGCTGCTGCCGCCGCCGGCGCACCTGTACACGGCCACCAAGCTGGCGGGCGAGCTCTACTGCAAGAGCTACCAGGAGCTGTACGGGATCAACTACACGATCCTGCGCTTCGGCATCCCCTACGGGCCGCGTGCCCGTGAGGCGGCCGTGATCCCGGCGTTCGTGAACAAGGCGTTCGCGGGTGAGCCGCTGACGCTGTCAGGCGACGGCATGCAGTCGCGCCGCTTCGTCTATGTCGAGGACCTGGCCGAGGGTGTGGTCGCCGGCCTCGGTGACATCGCCGAGAACCGCGTCTACAACCTCTCCAGCGACGAGGACGTGACGATCCGCCAGATCGCCGAGCTCGTGCAGGAGACCGTCGGCAACACCGAGATCGTGTTCGGCCCGGCGCGCCCCGGCGACCTCGGCTCCAAGATCGTGCTCTCCGACCGCGCCCGCGAGGAGCTCGGCTGGTCGGCGTCGACGCCGATTGGGGAGGGCATCAGCCGCTACGTCGCCTGGCGTCGCGAGCAGGCCGCCAAGAAAGCCGACAGCACGACCGGAGGGCCCCCCGACCCTTTAGCAGTGGCGGGCGAGTCTGACGAGGTAGAGGCTTGCCCGCGAAAGGTCCTGATCATCTCCGCCGACATCGGGGCGGGGCATGACCTTCCCGCGCGCTCAATCGCACGCGAGTTCAAACAGGAAGATCCGGACGCATTTGTCGCGGTCGTCAATGGGCTCCCCGCCATGGGGCCCCTGGCGACCGCGGTGCTCCGCGAGAACTCCGCCTTCATGTTCCGCTGGGTCCCCTGGCTGTTCGACCTGCAGTACCGGCTGTTCATGGAGTTCCCGCCGACGCGCTGGCTGGCGTCGAGGCTCTTGACGGGCGCCGGCAGGCGCGGGCTCGGGCGCCTGATCCGCGCGCACGATCCCGACCTGATCGTCTCGACCTACCCCGGCACCACCCAGGTGCTGGGTGAGATGCGCCACACCGGCCGCCTGAAGATTCCGGTCTACTCGTCGATCACGGACATCGCCGGCCTGCGCTTCTGGGCGCATCCCGGGATCGATCTGCACATGGTCTCCCACCCCGAGTCGATCGAGGAGGTCGAGCGGATCGCCGGCCCCGGCAGCGTGCGCTGGGCGCGCCCGCCGACGGCCGACGCCGTGCTCGAGCCACGCTCGCGCGAGGACGCGCGCGCCAGCCTTGGTCTGGCGCAGGACCGTACGCTGATCACCGTCTCCGGCGGCGGCTGGGGCGTCGGTGACGTCGCCGGCGCCGTCGAGGTCGCGTTGCAGGTCGCCGAGGGTGCTGAGGTGCTCTGCCTCTGCGGCCGCAACGAGCAACTGCGCGAGCGCGTCAGCGACCGCTTCGCCGGCGAGCCGCGCGTGCGCGTGCTGGGCTTCACCAACCGCATGGGTGAGATCCTCGCCGCCTCCAACGTGCTGATCCATTCGAGCGTCGGCCTGACCGTGCTCGAGGCGATCGTGCGTGGCTGCCCTGTGATCTCCTACGGCTTCGGCTACGGCCACGTGCGCGTCTCCAACCACGCGCTGCAGCGCTGCGAGCTCGCGCAGGTTGCGACCTCCGCCGCGGAGCTCTCTCCGGCGATCGAGCGCGCGCTCGCCCAGCGCACCGAGCCGAACATCTCCTTTGCCGCGCGCCCGACCAGCGCCGCGATGATCCTGAACAGCAGCCGCCGCGTGACGCCGCTGCCGAAGTGGCGCGTGCGCACCGTGCGCACGACCACGCGCGCGATCGCCTCGGCGACCGCGCTGGGCGCCGTCTTGCTCTCGAGCGTCGCCTACGGCCTGGTGGCCGACTTCGGTGGACCGGGGGCGCTGACGGGCGTCAAGACCAAGTCCAAGCAGGTGGGCGTGCTGATCGAACCGGGCGCCAGCTCGCAGGCAATTGCGCTCGCCAAGGAGCTGAAGCGCAAGGGCATCAGGGTCTCGTTCGCGCTGGGCAATGCATCACCCGCCGTCGCCGAGCGCCTGCTCGATTACGGCGACGAGCCGATCCCCGAGCTCAATGACAGCGGTCTGCTGGGCTGGGCCGGCACCAAGGGCAAGCTGCGCCGGCTTGAGCGCGATCTCGCGCTCGCCCAGCTCGAGCACCACTACGGCTGGGGCCATCACTTCCTCTACACCTCGAGTGGCCCGAGCCTCATGCAGGTGCTGCTCGGCGACAGCACGGGCGGCAAGCTCGTGGAGGGCAAGATCAAGCTCAGCAGGACCGGGCAGCTGCCACACGCGGTCTCCAAGGGCGAGATCATCGAGATCAAGATCACGAACCAGTCGGCCGCCTGGCGTGAGGTGCGCGCGCTGATCGGAGAGCTGCGTCGCGAGCACCTGGCGCCGGCACCCGTCGGCGGGCTCGTCAACAACTCGCCGACCTCGATCTAGCGTCCTGACCGTTCTGGTCAGGGCACCAGCGCGGTTCCCGGGCCACCGGCCCGCTGGCCGGGTGGCCCGGCTGGAGCGTCCCGGGCTCAGAGCGCCGTGCGCTACTGGACGAGTGAGATCGTTCCGGGGCCGCCGGTACCGTTGCCGTTGTCGACCGGTGGCCCGTCGCCCTTGACGTCACCGTCGAGGCTGGCGACGATCGTGTTGGCCTCGATGAAGGTGTTGGCGGCCGTCTGGTCGCCGGTGAAATTGAACGACCCGGTGCCGTTCTCCACGAACATGTCCCCGTCGAGCGTGAGGTTGCCGCCGGATTGCATGGAGAACGCGCATGATGTGGCGGGATTCGTGCCGGCCGCGCATGCCGCGCTGTTGGGGTCCTTGCCGACGGCGTAGAACAGCGGGTAGTTGGGCGTGGCCGGGGCGGGGGAAGAGCAACTCGAAGAGGAATAGCCGCTGGCTGTCCATCCGCACGCTGAGATCGTGTCGCCGCCATCGCCCGAATAACTGATCGTGCCGCCGACGAACGAGTCGTTGATCGTGTTGCTGCCGCTCATCGAGATCGTGACCGAGCCATTCCAGGTGCTGGGATCACCGAGGTTCGTGCTCGTCCCGCTGGCGCAGTAGATAAGTCCGGGGCTTGGCTTGTCGCTCGGGGGGAGGCCTGCGGTGGTGCCCACGATGATGTTCGTGCCCTCGTTTTTGCAGAAGCTTGGGTAGCCGTTCAGCTGGCATGGGTCGCCCGCGGTCCCACATGCCGGGAAGTCCTTGGTGTAATCGATCGGCCAGGTCATCGGTGCGCTCGCCTGAGTCGGGTCGCCCGTCTTCCAGGGGTCGTGGTTGCCGGTGACCGCACTTCCGTTCGGGCAATTGGAGCCGAAGTTCCCGGTCCCGTCTATCCCGCCGGCGTTGCCGGTGCCATCGGCGGACAGGTAGCCGTTGGTCTGGATGTTGCCCTCGATCGTGGCCTTGCCCTGGGTGGAGACGTTGAGCGCCGCCGACGAGCTGGAGCACGAGCTGCTGTTGGCGAACATGAAGTCGCAGTTCTGGCCGGCGGTCGTGCAGGCGCTGCCGGCCGTCCAGCCGGCCCCCGCCCGTGCCGACTGCGAGGTCGTGCCAATGCCCATCACCCGCGCGAAGATGCTCGGGGTGGTGGTCGATGCGCTGACCGTGACGACCTTGCCGCTGAAGGTCACGTCGGACGGTTGGATCGTGACGCCGTTGGCCGCCGCGTACGCGACGGCCACGTATTGCGCGTCCGGCGTGTCGGTCGACGAACTGCAGGTCAGCGTCTGCTGCGCGCCGTTGACCTTGATGTTGGCCGGCTGGTGGGGGTTGGCCAGACATTGCGCCGCGGCGAGCGCGGCTGAATCGGCCACCACCTGGGCGTCGTGATGGCGGACCATCCAGTTGGCGGTGTCGATCGCGAACGCCGCGATCCCCAGCAAGACCGTCATCGCTGACACGATCAC
>DASZMI010000129.1:0-10307 GCA_035551915.1 Solirubrobacteraceae bacterium
GAGGGAACGGGCGCCTGACGTTGACGATCACGCAGTAGAGCCGATCTCCGGCGCGGTCCGGAACACAGCTGCGGTAGAGCACCGGGCCCAGCAACTGAACTGTGAAGAGCTCCTGCAGGTTCTCCTGAAAGACGGCGGGGGCGTGGACGCCGATGAACTCTGTCGCGCGCGCGACCGCCTCCTTGAGCGCGGACCTGTCTGCCACCACCGACGGATGGTGGATGAGGCCGCCCGCGAGGATCACGAAGCTGGTGGCGAGCGTGATCAGCGCTCCGCCATAGTTGCGCGCGACGACGCGCGGCATGTCGGGCCGCAGACGCCGCACGAGCCGCCCGATGAGCCCGCCCAGCAGCGCGATCGCCAGCAGGCTGATCACGGCCGAGAACACCCAGGCGCCGACCAGCGAGAGGCCGGTGTCGCCGGACAGCGGCAGATCGTGGACGATGACCGCGTCCGTGACCGTCAGCACGAAGAAGGACGGCCACAGCCAGGCGCCACTGAGGCGCCAGCGCAGGCGAGCCAGTGACGCAGCGTCCATCCGTGTGAAGGGTAGGGCCTTTTGCGGCGCCTGCGCGGGGGGGTGGGTGTCTACGATCAACTGATGGCGGCAACTGAGCTGTGGGTCTGTGAGCTGGGCCAGATCGGCTACCGAGAGGCGCTCGAGCTACAGGAGTGGGTGCGCGATGCGCGCCAGCAGGAACTGATCCCGGACACGCTGCTGCTGCTCGAGCACAACCCCGCCGTCTACACGCGCGGTCGCCGTTCCGCAGCGGGCGAGCTCAGCATGGGCGAGGCGTGGTACGCAGCGCGCAGGATCGAGATCATCGAGACCAACCGCGGCGGCAAGGTCACCTACCACGGTCCCGGACAGCTGGTCGGCTACCCGATCGTGGCAGTGCAGGATGTGGTCGCCTACGTGCGCCTGCTGGAGCAGGCCCTGGTGACCGCGCTGCGCGAGGTTGGGATCGACGCCCGGGCACGCGACGACGAGGGGCCTGATTACACCGGCGTGTGGGTCGAGAACCGCAAGATCGCCTCGATCGGGGTGCACGTTGCCCGCGGCGTCACGACCCACGGCTTTGCGATCAACATCGAGACGCGCGCGCTCGAGCCCTTCACCTGGGTGGTGGCGTGCGGGCTGCCCGAGGTCCAGATGACCGCGGTCGAGAGTGAGCTGCGGGCGGTGGAGGCCAGCCTCGAGGGATTCGGGATGCTCGTCTCAGACGCGCTCGCGACGGCGCTCGGGCATTTACCCCACCGCATCCAGCGAAGAGCACTCGAAGAGCGCATCGCCCGCCCCGTCGGCGTCGGTAACCTGTGAAGCAGATGAGTGCCACGCGATCACGCTCGAACCCCGGTGGGATCGCGGATGTCCTGCAGGTGCTCGGCCCCGAGGTCGAGCCCTACAAGGGCCGCAAGCCACCGTGGTTCAAGGTTCCGGCGCCCGGCGGTCCGCGCTATCGCGAGCTGCAGGCTCTGATCAAGGCCGAGAACCTGAACACCGTCTGCCAGGAGGCCGCCTGCCCGAACATCGGCGAGTGCTGGCAGCGTGGCACGGCAACCTTCATGATCCTCGGCGAGACCTGCACGCGACGCTGCGGCTTCTGCAACGTCAAGAGCGGCAAGCCGACCTGGAACGATCCGCTGGAGCCGGCCCGGGTGGCGCGCTCCGTGGCGCGCATGGGCCTGCGGCATGCGGTGATCACGAGCGTCGATCGCGACGACATGTACGACTATGGAGCCCACGCCTTCGTCGGCGTCATCCGCCAGATCCGCATCCAGTCGCCGAACACCAAGATCGAGGTGCTCACCCCTGACTTCCGCGGCCAGGAGATGCCGCTGGCGAAGGTGATCGCCGAGCGTCCCGACGTCTTCAACCACAACGTCGAGGTCGTGCCCCGGCTCTACACGGTCGCCCGCCGCGGCTCGACCTGGGAGCGCTCCAACCGCGTACTGCGCACCGCCAAGGAGATCGGCGGCGACGAGGTCGTGACCAAGTCGGGCCTGATGGTCGGGCTCGGTGAGAGCTACGAGGAGATGCTGGACGCGCTCGGAACACTGCGTGACAACCATGTCCAGGTGATCACCATCGGTCAGTACCTGCGCCCGACCGAGAACCATCTGCCGATCGTGCGCTACTGGCACCCGGAGGAATTCACGGCACTCGAGCAGGCCGCTTACGAACTCGGCTTCGACCACGTCGCCGCGGGGCCGCTGGTCCGCTCGAGCTATCACGCCGATCAGCACGTACCGCAATCCGAGCCGGGCGTCGGCCCGCTCAAGGCAGCCGCGGCGGGCTGATCGCCGAGCAGCCGTGAAAGCGCACCGACGAACACTGCTTGTCGCGCTCGCGCTGACGGCATTGGCGTTGCTGGCGCTCGCGCCGAGCGCGCTGGCCAGCGCCGGCGGCGGCAGCTCCGGCTTCAGCGGCGGAGGCGGAGGCGGTGGTGGTGGGGGCGCCGGGCACGCATTCTTCGTCTTCCTGATCTTCCGGGCGATCATCGACCTGACGATCGCGACCCACGGCATCTTCCTGCTGGTGCTGATCGGGCTCGGCTTCGCCTGGTGGGTGATGAACCGCGGCATGCCGGAATTCCTCAAGTTCTGGAGTGCGCGCCAGCAGCAGGGGCACGCGCACCGCCGCGAGAGCCGCAGGCGCGAGCGCCGCGTGGAGCTGGCCGCGGCGGAGGCGCAGGACGAGAACCCGATCTTCGGACCGAACGCCGTGCGCGAGGGCGCGGCGCAGCTGTTCGCCGACATCCAGAGCGCGTGGTCGGCCGACAACCGCCTGAAGCTGCGCGGCCTGATCACGCCCGAGCTGCTGGTCGAGTGGGAGCGCCGGCTCGATGACTTCGAGCGCAGGGGCTGGCGCAACATCGTCGAGCCCTCCGGCCCGCCCAAGGTCGAGTACGTGGGGCTGATGCGGCGCGACCGCGGGCACGAGGACCTCGACCGCGTGGTCGTCCGCATCGAGGCCAAGCTGCGCGACTACGTGGTGGATCGCAACGGCCAGCACATCAGGCGCGACGGCTCGGTCAACGAGTCGGTGCGCATGCGCGAGTACTGGACGCTCGAGCGGCGCGGTGAGCACTGGGTGCTCGCCTCGATCGAGTCAGGCGCCGCCGGCGAGCACTCGCTACAGGACAAGATCGTGCAGACTCACTGGGCGGATGAGGACTCGATGCGCGACGAGGCGCTGGTCGAGGGCGCCGTCGCGCAGAGCACACCCGACGGCTTCAAGCTGGCCGAGCTCGCCGACCTGCAGTTCTCCGGTGACGCACATGCGGCGGCCTTGGATCTCAGCCTCGCCGACGGGCGCTTCGCACCCGATATTCTCGAAGTCGCGGCGCGCCGCGCGGTAGCCGCCTGGGCCGAGGCCGTCGATGGTCCCGACGATGAACTTCGCAAGGTCGCCACGCCGGCCGCCGCCTCAGAGCTCCTGCATCCGGGCGACTCCAGCGGCCGTACGCGGCTGGTCGTCCGTGGCGCCCAGGTGCAGCGCATCCGCGTGGTCGGTCTCGACGCCGGTTCGGAGCCGGCGACGATGACGATCGACGTCGACCTGCGCGGCCGCCGCTACATCGAGGACCGCGACACCGCACGGGTGCTGTCGGGCAGCTCCACGCACCTCGTCGGGTTCACCGAGCGCTGGCAGCTTGCGGTCACCGGTGAGCGCGCCGAGCCGTGGCGCATCGTCGCCGTACAGACGCCCGCCGTTCCGGCCTGACGCCCGGGACTCAGCCCTCAGACGGCGAGCACGTCGGTGGGCGCGCTCGCGTCCGCCGAGACCGACGCGTCCACCGAGCGTGCGCGCAGGCTGCGCAGGGTGAAGGCACCGGCGGCGGCAACCACGAAGCAGGCGATCGCGCCGATGCCGAGCCCGGCGCGAGCACCGTAGCCGGCCATCACGGCACCGACGATCGGGCCGCCGATCGGCGTCGAGCCCTGGAAGGACACAAACCAGAGCGCCATCACGCGTCCGCGCATCTCCGGCGCGGCGCGCAGCTGCAAGGTGGCGTTGGTCATCGACATGAAGGCGACGCTGCTGGCGCCCACGAGCGCGAGCGCCAGCAGCTCCAGCACCAGGTCAGGAGCGGCCGCCGAGAGAGTCATCGCGACGCCGTAGCCGAGCGCGGCGATGATCAGCGCTGAGGAGCCAATCCTGCCGCGGGCCGCGATCCAGAGGCCACCGGCGGCGGCGCCGACCCCCATCGCGGCGGTCATGAAGCCATAGCCGGCCGAGCCGACGTGCAGGCCGTGCGCCGCCATATAGGGCAGCGACACCTGGAACTCGTAGGCCAGGCAGCCGACCACTGCGGCCATCGCCAGCGGCAGCGCCAGCTTGCGTTCACGGCGCACGTAGCGCAGGCCCTCGCGCAGCTGCCCGCCGGCCCGTGGTGACGGCGGGACCGGGCTCAGCTTCGAGGTGTCCATGCGGGTCAGCGAGTTGATCACGGCGATGAAGCTGACGGCGTTGATCAGGAAGCACCAACCGCTGCCGACGACGGCGATCATGATGCCGCCGATACCGGGTCCGATGACCCGCGCGACGTTCACCATCGTCGAGTTGAGGCTGACCGCGTTGCGCAGATGGTCCGGCCCCACGAGCTCGAGCATGAACGACTGGCGTGCCGGGTTCTCGAAGGTGTTGTTGAGGCCGAGGACGAAGGCGAGCGCGCCGATCTCCCACAGGTGCACCGAGTGGGTGACGGTCAGCAGGCCGAGCGTCAGCGCCTGCAGCGCCATCATCGCCTGCAGCCCGATCATCGCCCTGCGCTTGTCGACCCGGTCCGCGACGACGCCGCCGTATGGGCCGAGGACGAGCACCGGGAGTGTTTGCAGCGCGACGATCAGACCGAGGTCGGTCGCGGAGTGCGTGAGCGTGTACACCAGCCACGACTGCGCCGCCATCTGCATCCAGGTGCCAACCAGCGAGGTCGCCTGCCCGGCGAGGTACAGACGGTAATTGGGAACGGCGAGCGCTGCGAATGTCGTCCGCGAGACGCGCCTGACCGCGGGGCTCATCGACTCCCCTGCTGCAGCTGCTGGGCCAGTTGCTCGAGCGCGGGCAGCGCCGCCTCGACCGATTCGCGATCCGCGAGTGAGAGCTCCGCCAGCGCGACCTGTACCGCGTGCGTACGCTGCGCGCGGATGCGTTCGGCGAGCTCGCGACCGGCCGGCGTCGCGTCGAGCCAGGCGGAACGGCGGTCCGTCTCGTCGGCGCTGCGCGTGACGAGGCCGTCCTGGGCGAGGTGCGCGACGGTGCGCGAGAGCAGCGTTGGGTTCAGTCCCTCCTGCTCGGCGACCTCGGCCAGCCGGATCGGGCCGTTGCGCACGGTGTTCAGTAGCACGGACACCCTGGTCGGTGTGAGACCGGCGGCACGTACCGCCTCGGTCGGTCGCAGCCGGCGCGCCAGCTGCCCGAACACGATGCGCAGACGCTGTGCGGTCTCGGTGTCGACTCCTGGTGCCACGGCCGGCCCTTCTGGTCAGTTACTTGCTTGCTGGCAAGCATCTTAGCACGCCGCGGGCACCGACGTCACGGGCGCGGGCCGCGAGCCGGCCACCCGCGACCCGCCGCAACGATCAGTGACCGCCGGCGAGCGCGGCCAGTGGTTGTGCCTGCTCCGACGGTGCGGCCCCGGGAGCCTCACCTGGAGCATCGTGGAAGTCGCGCTGGCGGATCGCCAACAGCGCGACGATCATGCCGACCAGGGCGACGCCCGCTCCAACCAGCAGGATCGTGTTGAGCGCGTCGACGAAGCTGCTCTTGGCGGCGACGAGAATCAGGCCACGCATCTGCGGCGAGGCGTGCCTGACCGCCTGGTTGATGCCACCGGCGCCAATCATCGTGCCGAGCGCATGCGATTGCGCCGCCAGCGAAGTGTGCGCGAGATGGGCCACGACCTCCGAGCGAATCCGGCTGGTGAGGATCGTCCCCAGGGCGGCGACACCGGTCGCGATGCCCACCTGACGCAGCGTCGAGTTGATCCCCGAGGCCATGCCGGCGCGCTCCGCCGGCACGACGCCCACGGCTGTGGAGGCAAGTGGCACGTTGATGAAGCCGGCACCGATGCCGGCGAGGATGAAGCCCGGCAGGAAGTGCGTCCAGCTATCGGTCGGAGTGAGCCCGCGCATCAGCATCATGCCGGCGACCACGAAGGCAAAGCCGACACCGATCAGGTAGCGGATCTGCACCTTGGTCGTGAGCCGGCCGGCGATGCCCGCGATCAGGAAGACGGCGCCGGTCAATGGCAGGAAGCGCAGGCCGGCGCCGATCGCCGAGTAGCCGAGCAGGTCCTGGAAGTAGATGACCAGATAGGTGAGCATCGAGAAGATCGAGGCGGAGACCGCCCAGGCTGCGACCAGGCCGCCGTTGAACGTCGGCACGCGCAGCAGGCTGAGGTCGAGCATCGGCTCACGCGAGCGCATCTCGATCGCGAGGAAGGCCAGCATCAGCACGGCCGCTGCGATCAGCGAACCGAGTACCTGGAACGAGCCCCAGCCCGCGGCCTGGCTGCGGATCAGCCCGAAGACGAGTCCGGCCAGTGCCAGGCTGAAGCTGATGAAGCCGGGGAAGTCCGGGCGGGGGGCGTGCGGCAGGCGCGACTCGTCGACCTTGCGCAGCGTGATCGCCAGCGCCGCGATCCCGATCGGGACATTGACGAAGAAGATCCAGCGCCACGTGAGTCCGCTCGTGATTGCGCCGCCGATCACGGGCCCGACCGCCACCGCGACGCCGGTGACCGCGCCGAAGGCGGCAAAGGCGACGCCTCGCTCACGCGGTGGGAAGGCCTGCGCGAGCAGCGCCAGCGCGGTCGCGAACATGATCGCCCCGCCGACGCCTTGAAGCGAGCGAGCGAGCGAAAGGAACAGCGAGCTGGGCGCCGCTCCACAGAGGATCGAGCCGAGCGTGAAGACGACGATGCCAGCCGCGAACACGCGCCTGCGGCCGGCGAGATCGGCGATCGAACCCGCCGTCAGCAGCAGCGCCGCGAGGGTCAGGGCATAGGCATCGATCACCCACTGCAGATCGGACAGGCTCGCCTTGAACGCGGTCTCGATCTGGGGCAGCGCCACGTTCACGATCGTGATGTCCAAGAGCAGCATGAAGACGCCGGTACACACGGCAATCAGCGTCCACCACTTGCGGTCCATACGCACTCCACTCCTTCCAATCTGATTATCTGAGTCGCCGCTCAGAATATCATGGATACTGAGCGCCCGCTCAGAAATCTTTACCCCGAGCAGCTAGGCTGCAATCGATTGACATGAGCGCCACCGAAGAACCACCCCGACGGCGGGGTCGCCCGCCCTCGGGCGGCCGTGAGGCGATCCTGGACGCAGCGCTTGCCGTGCTGCGGGAACAGGGGATCGCGAATCTCACCAGCCGCGAGGTCGCCGCCCGTGCCGGTGTCTCGGACGCGAGCGTCTACTACCACTTCCGCGACCGTGCCGGCCTGCTGCAGGCGGTCTTCGAGCACGGAATGAAGCCGCTCAAGTTCATGGCCGGAATCGAGCCCGGGCTGCTCGACCCACCGACCATGATCCGCCAGGCCTTCGCCGCGCTGGAGCAGTTCTTTGACGACGTGCTCCCGGTTCTGCATGCGGCGCAGGCCGACCCCGAGCTGCGGGCGGCGCTGGCCGAGTTCATCGAGGAGAAGGACATCGGGCCCCACAAGGGCGTGGGACTGCTCGGCGGCTACCTGCGCGCCGAGCAGGAGGCGGGTCGGGTGAGCGCCGACGCCGATCCCGACGCGATCGCGCTGATGGTGATCGACGAGGCTTTCGGCTTCGTCGCGCGGCGGCAGATGCACCTGCACAAGGCGGATCTGCTGCCGCCGAGCGAGGCGCTGCTCCAGCAGATCTCGCGGCTGCTCATGTAGAGCCGCGCCGGCGGACACGGGCTCGCGCTGCGGCCCCGGATGAGAACCGCCGGCGCCGGGGCAGCCGGGCGGCCAGCGGGCCGCCCGGCGTAGCAATCCGTGTAACTCAGCCGACGGCTGAGCTCAGGCGTTCGAGCGCCGCGTTGAGCGTCGGCGAGGGCCGCATCGCGGCGGCGACCAGCTCGAGGTCGGGGTGGTAGTAGCCGCCGATCTCGACCGGCTGACCCTGTGCTGCGGACAACTCCTGCACGATCTGCTGCTCGCCGGCGGCCAGCTGCTGGGCCTGCAGCTTGAAGCGCTCAGCCAGCTCGGCGTCATCGCTTTGGGAGGCCAGCTCCTGTGCCCAATACAGCGCCAGGTAGAAGTGACTGCCGCGGTTGTCGAGCTCGCCGACGCGGCGCGAAGGCGACTTGCGTTCCTCGAGCAGACGGCCGGTGGCGTGGTCCAGCGTCTCGGCCAACACCGTCGCGCGCGGGTTGGCGTTCTTGTCCGCGAGCAGCTCTAAGGAGGACGCCAGCGCGAGGAACTCACCGAGCGAGTCCCAGCGCAGATGGCCCTCGCGCACGAACTGCTGCACGTGCTTGGGGGCCGAGCCGCCGGCACCGGTCTCGAACATGCCGCCGCCATCCATCAGCGGCACGATCGAGAGCATCTTGGCGCTGGTGCCGAGCTCGAGAATCGGGAACAGGTCGGTGAGGTAGTCGCGAAGCACGTTGCCGGTGACGCTGATCGTGTCCTCGCCACGGCGAGCGCGGGCGAGCGTGAAGCGGATCGCCTCGGCCACGGGCAGGATTTCGATCTGCAGGCCGTCGGTGTCGAGCTGGTCGAGTGCCGGTCTGACCTTCTTGAGCAGCTCGGCGTCGTGGGCGCGCGTCTGATCGAGCCAGAAGACCGTCGGCGCTCCGGTGGCGCGGGCGCGCGCGACGGCGAGCCTGACCCAATCCTGGATCGGCGCGTCCTTGGTCTGGCAGGCACGCCAGATGTCGCCGGCGGCGACCTCGTGCTCGATCAGAGCCGCGCCGCTCTGGGCATCCACGATCCGCACCGCACCGGCCGACTCGAGCTCGAAAGTCTTGTCGTGCGAGCCGTACTCCTCGGCCGCCTGCGCCATAAGCCCGACGTTGGGGGTGGTGCCCATCGTCGCCGGGTCGAAGGCGCCGTTGCGCTTGCAGTCCTCGACCGTCTCGGCGTAGAGGTCGGCGTAGGAGTGATCGGGGATCACGAACTTGGTGTCCTGCTGCTCGCCCTGGGCGTTCCACATCTGGCCCGAGGCGCGGATCGCGGCCGGAATCGAGGCGTCGATGATCACGTCGCTGGGGACGTGCAGGTTGGTGATGCCGCGGTCGGAATCGACCATCGCCAGCGCCGGCTTGCCGGCGAAGCCGAGCTCAACCGTCGGCGGTAGCGCGCCGAGGCCGTCATTCGGGCTCCAGCTCGGAGTGCCCTTCAGCTCGGGAAAGAAGGTCGTCACCGCATGGCCGAAGATGATCGGGTCCGAGACCTTCATCATCGTCGCCTTGAGGTGCACGGAATAGAGCAGCCCCTTGGCCTGTGCATCCTGGATCTGCTCGGTCAGGAACTCGTTGAGCGCGGCGGCGTGCATGACCGAGCCGTCGACCACCTCGCCCTGCAGGACTGGGAAGTCCGGCTTGAGGACCGTGATGTTGCCCCGCTCGTCGACGTGCTCGATGCGGATGTCTGTCGCGGCCGGGATCGTCACCGAGACTTCGGTCGAGCGGAAGTCGCCCTCGCTCATCGTCGATACGTGCGAGGCCGAATCGTCCGCCCACTCACCCATCGAGTGCGGGTGCTTCCTGGCGTAGGCCTTGACCGAGGCGGGCGCGCGGCGGTCCGAGTTGCCCTCGCGCAGCACCGGATTCACGGCGCTGCCCTTGACCCTGTCGTAGCGGGCGCGGGTCTCGCGCTCCTCATCGGTCTCGGGTGAATCCGGGTAGTCGGGCACGGCGTAGCCATGGTCCTGGAGCTCCTTGATTGCCGCCTTCAGCTGCGGCACCGAGGCGCTGATGTTGGGCAGCTTGATGATGTTGGCCTCAGGCGTCTTCGCCAGCTCGCCGAGCTCCATCAGCGCGTCGGGCGTGAACTGCTCGGGAGTGAGGCGGTCGGGGAACTGCGCGAGGATGCGGCCCGCCAGCGAGATGTCGCGGGTCTCAACCTCGACATCGGCAGCGGCCGCGAAGGCGCTGATGATCGGCAACAGGGAGCCGGTGGCTAGCGCCGGCGCCTCGTCGGTGTAGGTGTAGATGATCTTCATGTGATGGGAAAAGGCTTCAAGGAGAGGGTTTCCTGACCGTGCGCGACAGTCGGCGCACCGGTCGAGGCTCCCCTAGACCTTGCCAGATACGAATCGGGCGGGGCCGTACCCTCGCGTCACACCGGCGGGCGGTCCGAGCCCCGGCTGCG
>DASZMI010000130.1:0-10225 GCA_035551915.1 Solirubrobacteraceae bacterium
CGGCCGGATGGGCTGAGCGCGATCGACAGCGGTGTGCCGAGTGCTGCTGAGAGCGCTGGCATGCCGGTGGTGACCGTTCTCGCGGGCCGGCCGTTGCCGGCGATCGTGCGGATCACGCCGTCGCGGCTGACCGTGCGGACGCGGCCACCGTCGGCGATGTAGAGCGTGCCGTTGGGTGCGACGGGTCGGAGACATTGGAGAGCTGGGCTCTTGCCGCACAGGTCAGGCCAATTGACAAAACCGTCCGTTACATGTAACCCTCAGGTATGTCTTCAACTCGCGACCGAGTACGCCAGCATCGCGAGCGGCTGCGGCGCCAGGGGCTGCGGCCGGTGCAGATCTGGGTGCCCGATGTGCGGGCGCCTCAGTTCATCGCTGAGGCTCACCGCCAGTCTGCCGCGATCGCAACCAGCGAGAACGAAGCTGACGATCAGGCGTTCGTCGATGCGATCTCCGTCGGGTTGGACGAAGACGACGAAGTGTCATCCTCGTGACGCGTGGCGAGGTCTACACGGCAGCGGCTCGCGGAGCCTATACCGGTAAGCCGGGCCCGGTGCTCATCGTCCAAGACGACCGTTTCGACGCGACAGCGTCCGTGACGGTCTGCCCGTTCACGACCAATCCGGTGGACGCTCCGCTGATGAGGATTCGGATCGAGCCGTCAGACACCAACGGTCTGGAGCGGCCGAGCAGCCTCATGGTCGACAAGATCACGACTGTGCCGAGATCGGGTTTGGGTCAGCGACTCGGCCGCCTCCGCGACGACGAACTTGTGCAGCTGAACCGATCGCTGATGGTTTTCCTCGGGCTGGCGTCGACCCCCCAACCCTGACGTCCGAGTCCCGCTTCGCGCTAGCGACGGGCACGTCATGGCCCGACGCGCCAGACGTGCTTCGCGCGGCATCCGCAACCGTTGAAACCGCGGTCGAGTTAGTCGCTTCGCTTCGCTTGCTGAGTGATCCTTGCGGCTTCTTGTTGAGCGCTGCCGACGTCGCATTCAGGTCACTGTCGCCGCGGCTGTGAGGTGGTCTCAGTCGGCCTGGAGCTGTGCGTTGTACTGCTCGACGAACTCGTCGAGCGCGGCCGGGTCGCTGGGATCGACGCCGGCGCTGCGCGCCGCGAGCGCGAACGCCTTCGCGGGGCCCCATCTGTCGGGGTCGCTCACGGCTTCGAGCATTTCGTGCCGATGGGCGGCGACCGCCTCGATTGCCTCGTTGAGCCCCGCCGGTGGGACGTGCCGCAGAGCCCCGGCGTACGCGACCCAGTCGACGAGCACGTCGGGCAGTCGCTCGAAGAAGGCGGGCTCTCGAACGACCTTTCGCGCGACCCAGTTAGTCATGAAGATCTCCACTACGACGGGGCTCCAGCGCAGCGGGCCCCCATGGTTGTAGTCGGCGCCGAAGTCGATCGCGGTCGCTACCACGTCCTCGGCGTGCTCATCGCCCGCCCACTGTTTGCCGGGCGTTGAGTCGAGAAACTCCTCCAGCATCCGTTCGCGATCGGCCTGCGGGATGTCCTGATACACCGCGTCGTGCTGGAGTCCGGCGGGTAACAGATCGATCCGCGCCTCGACCAGCGCCCGCAACCGTGAAACGTCCTCGTCGACAGGAGGGTCGTAGGTCTCGTCGAGAACGTCGAAGGCGGCCACGATACGCGCGCGCGCCTCGGCGAGCTCGAGCTCGCGGACCGCGAGCTCCACACCGTTGGGTGCCCGCACGTTGAGCTTGGCACGCACGTCGATCAGCGGTCCCGCCAAGAACACGTCCTTGACGAGCCCGTCCATGTTGTGGTCGATGTAGATCCCAAGCGTGTGCGGTTCCTTGCCGTACCCGTCGAACTCGACGATCACGCTAACCCCGTCATCGAACGCCTGGTCGTACTGCAACGCCGCCGAGACCGGGCGGCCAACCCCGATTCCGCTCGCCCAGGCCGGCTCACGAACGCCGCATGCCGCAAGGCGGTCCGCGGCCGCCCGTGCACGCTCGCGCTCGCTGCTGACGCCGACGCCGCTCAACGCCCGCAGCGTTGCCAGCGCCTCCGAGGAGGCAAGCTCCTCGACTGCAGGCACGAGATCCGCTCGGAACCGCTGCCGAATCTCGGCATCGATGATCCGCCCAACGTTCAGCGCCCCGAGCAGGCATGACGCCCAGTGCTCGGCCTCCAGCGCATCGTTGGGCTCATGCGCATCCCCGACAACGATCTCCGCGAGCCCGGCGAGCATACCCGCGAGCTCGAAGTCGACAGCACCGGGGGTCCCGGCTCGGACTCGGCCCGATCCGCTCGACCTTCGCGTGCGACCGACCGCCTGGCGCCGGGCACGCCGCTGCTGTTGACGCTGACGCTTCTCGCTCATCCGCCGCAGCTTACGACCGCCCCCGGCGAGAACCTGGCGCAAGCTAGCACGAAGCCCGCACACTCCATCAAACCAGCGGCGAGGCCCTCGGCGCGGTCCGCGCACAACGGCCCGCCGGTGATGGAAGCTGGTCCCCGTACACTCAATAGCCATGTCGATCGACAGTGCCCACAGCATCGACGAGCAACATCTCGAGCTTCCCGTCGACGAGCTGTTGCGTCGCGCACGGCCACTGCCCCCGCGCGACGAGATGGTGATCGACGATCTGACCGAAGAAGAAGGCGAAGCCTTCCTCGCTGCGATCGACTCGTGAGCACCCCCAGCTCGCGCGGTCCGATCGTCATGGCGACACTCGGCGTCGAGGTTCGTCTGGGGATCAACCTTCGTGCGGCTGCGGTTTGAGGCAGTAACTCGACGCTGGCGACCCGCCAGTGATCTGCTCCGTTCGAAGCAGCAACGGCCTCGTCGAGCGCGAGCGTGTGCCCAGCTTCATGCGCTGCCCTGCTCCGGGGCGCGGCAGTAGGATCTGGCCGTGAGCAGATCGCCATCGGTCGATTACCGGAACTGGGCCGAAAGCTGCGACACGCTGCACGCGCATTCACAGGTGCTCGGCAAGCTGGCCGCCACGCTCGGCGCTCCCGAGCCGCAGCTGCAGCATGCGGCGCTACGGCTCACGGCCCGCGGTTGGGAGACGCCATCGCTGGCCGCCCCTGATCGCTCCGGGGCGTTCGTCGCGGGGTTCGACCTGCGAATGCACGAGGCATTTATCGAGCACACCACGGGTGCAAGCCACCGTGTCGCGCTCACCCCCAACCGATCTGTCGGCGAGGTCACGCGTGAACTGCTCGCGGCCGTGGCCGCGCTGGCCGGCCCCGTCGAGCTCGAGCTGAACCCGCAGGAGGTGTCGTGGACAGTGCCGCTCGATCAGGATGAGGAGCACGCCACCTACGACACGAGTGCGATAGAGCGCTATTTCGCGGCTGCGACACAGGCCGCGCTGGTGCTGGCGGCCTACCGGGCCCCGTACCGCGGACGCTCAACTCCGGTGAACGCTTGGTGGGGATCGTTCGATCTGGCCGTGAGCCTGTTCTCCGGGCTGCCTGCTGAGGCGCCCGCCGACGACTTCATCATGCGCAACGCGATGGACTCGCAGGAGGTCGCAGTCGGCTGGTGGCCAGGAGATCAGCGCTACCCGCAGGCAGCGTTCTACGCGTACACGCACCCTCACGTGGAGGGCTTCGCGGCAGCAAGGCTGAGCCCAGAGGCGGCCCGATGGGAGGAGACTCTCGGTGAGTTCGTGCTCGACTGGAACGACGTGTGTGACAGCGAAGATCCGCACGCCGCAGGGCTGACGTTCGCGCGATCGGCGCTCCGCCGCGCCTGCATCGCCTGCGACTGGGATCCGGCCCTGCTTGCCAGCGCAGAGGCGGATCCGCCGCCGATCCGGTAGGGCACGGTTCGGCCGGCGGGCGGGACGGCCGGCGGTGGCCGCGCGGAGCAGGATCACCGTTCGCCAGAGATCTCTCCCTCCAACTGCTCGAGGAAGCCGACGATGTAGGCGTGGCGCCCGGAAGCGAGCTGTCGGCCGCCCGCGGTGTGCATGCGCTCGGCAAGCAGCAGCAGCTTCTCGTGGAAATGGCTGACCGTCGAGCTGGTCGAGGCCATGTATGCGGCGGCACTTTCGTGCTGGACGGCCCGTTCGTCGCGATCGTAAAGCGGCCGACCGCGGTGGCCACCGTAGGCAAACGCTCGGGCGATCCCGATCGCCCCCAGGGCGTCGAGCCGGTCGGCGTCCTGGACGATCTGACCCTCGAGCGTGGGCATCTCATCGGGCACCCCGGCCCCCTTGAAAGACACGCGGGCGACGATCTCAACGACCTGCTCGGTCAGCTCGGCAGGGACATCGATCTCGTTGAGCCAGGCCCGAGCCGCCGCCGGACCCGCATCGAGGTCGCCGTCATGGAACTTCCAATCGGCGATGTCATGCAACAGGGCGCCAAGCTCAACCACTTCGGCATCGGCGCCCGGCTCGCTCTCGAGGATCGCCCTCGCGTTTTCCCAGACACGCTCGACGTGACTCCAGTCGTGAGAGCTGTCGCCGGACAGGACCCTGCGAACATGTTGGGCGGTTTGCTCGACGGGCGGCGCAGGATCGTTCACGCCGTCAACGGTACGGAAGTCCGAGGCGCGGGTGCCACACGCTGCAACCGATCGAACCGCCCTAGAGCAGACTTCGCACCACATCCTTCGACCCCGTTCCAGGAGTCACCCCAATGGCCACAATCTCCCATCACGTTCATCTCGACTGCGACACCGGCATTGATGACGCCCTGGCGCTTGCGCAGCTGCTCTCGCGGCCCAACGTTGACCTTGTCGCGATCAGCACCGTCAGCGGCAACACGACCGCTGCGCAGGCCGCGACAAACACGCTCGACCTGTTAGCACTCGCGGGCCACGAGGGCATTCGGGTGGCTGTCGGAGCGCCTGGTCCGATCGTTGGGGGCTTCCGCGGAGGAGCGCCGCAGGTCCATGGCAACAACGGCATCGGCGAGGTTGATCTGCCCCACGCGGCACACAACCCCGAGACGATCTCCGGCGCCGAGCAAATCATCCGCTCGGCCAGAGAGCACCCTCGAGAACTCGATCTGCTGGCCGTTGGCCCGCTCACAAACCTTGCCGAGGCGCTCCATCTCGAGCCCGAACTCCCGACTCTGGTTAAGCACCTCACGGTCATGGGCGGCGCCGTCTGGGTTCCAGGCAACATCACCGAGCACGCCGAGGCGAACATCGCCAACGATCCCGAGGCAGCGCAGGCAGTTTTCACCGCCGCCTGGCCGATCACGCTCGTTCCGCTGGATGTGACGCTGCAACACACCATCGGCGTCGACGAGCAGCGGCAGATCGCTGCGCGTGGCACCCACTTCCACACCGCCTTGGCCGAGATGCTCGACACCTATCTCGACTTCTACCAGCGCTTCTTCGGAGAGCGCCGTTGCGCGCTGCATGACCCGCTCGCGGCGATGATCGCCGTCGGTGACAGCACCCCCGCGACCGTTCGCAACACGGCCCTGGCGGTCGACCCCAGCGACGTCGACTCCCGTGGCCGCACCACGCCCGCGACGACGGGTCCCCAGGTGGATGTCATCACGGCCGTGACGACGCCCGCTGCACGCGACCTGCTGCAGCAGATCCTCTCGCTGGAGCCGACGGGAGAGGTATTGGCATGACGCCAGACCTGCTGCTGACGGTCGTCGGCAGCATCAACATCGACCTGACCAGCACGGTCGTCGCCTTCCCACAGCCGGGAGAAACCGTGCTCGCGTCAAAGCCGCTTGTGCGCGAGCTCGGCGGCAAGGGATCGAACCAGGCACGTGCGGCGGCGCGCCTGACGGGGCGCGCACGGATGATCGGCGCCGTCGGCGAAGACCTCGATGGAACGTTTGCGCTCGACCGGCTCTCGGCAGCTGGTGTCGATATCTCCGGGATCGTCCGCAAGCAGCAGCCGACCGGCGCGGCGATGATCACGGTCGACGCGAGCGGCGAGAACACGATCGTCGTCAACGCCGGTGCGAATGACGCGCTGATGCCCGAAGACATTGCGCTCGGTGACGCTGAGGCGACGCTGTGTCAGCTGGAGATCTCCGTCGACTGCGTAGCCGCGGCCGCGCGGCAGTCCAGGGGCTTCTTCGCCGTCAACGCGGCGCCCGCGAGGCAGCTGCCGGCTGAGGTCGTCGAAGCCAGCGGCCTGATCATCGTCAACGACACCGAATACGCAGCACTTCCCGAGCTGGGCGCAGCACGCTGTGTCGCGGTCACGAGTGGAGCCGATGGCGCGGCGATCTACCACGGCGGCCGGCTCACCACTCAGGTGCACGCCTTTCCCGCGACGGTCGTCAGTACCGTCGGCGCGGGCGATGCCTTCTGCGCCGCCCTGACCCTGTGTCTGGCCCGCGGCGACTCCGACACTCACGCCCTGCGGACCGCCTGCGCGGTTGGCGCTGCCGCCGTCGAGGACCCGCGGTCACAGCCGGAGCTCGAACCCTTGGCTCACTACAGCCGATCCGTGACCACGTGAATGTGATCGATGCCACTGGTTGAGGAGGCGAAACTGCGCGAGCTCACGCTGCAGGACGAGCAACGCCTGCGCCGGCAGGCTCGCCGGATGCGCAACGACGACGAGAAGGCCCGCGCACGCCTGCAACAGCAGCTTGCCGAAGCACAGGCGCGTGTGGCGCGGCGTCGCGCGGCCGTTCCCGAGCTCACCTACCCACCGCAGCTTCCCGTCTCGGCACGGCGGGATGATCTACTGGCCGCGATCCGGGACCACCAGGTGGTCGTGGTCGCCGGCGAGACCGGCTCCGGCAAGACCACGCAGCTGCCGAAGCTGTGCCTCGAGCTAGGGCGCGGCATACGCGGCGCCATCGCCCACACGCAACCTCGACGGATCGCTGCACGGACCGTCGCGCAGCGGATCGCCGATGAGCTCGAGGTTCCGCTGGGCGGTGCCGTCGGGTACGCCGTGCGCTTCGATGACCGCGGCTCGGAGAACACACTGGTGCGGCTCGTCACCGACGGTCTGTTGCTGGCTGAGATCCGGCGGGACCCGCTGCTGCGGCGATACGACACCCTGATCGTCGACGAGGCGCACGAGCGCTCCCTCAACATCGACTTCCTGCTCGGTTGCCTGCACCGCATCCTCCCCCAGCGCCCCGACCTCAAGCTGATCATCACCAGCGCCACGATCGACCCGGAGCGCTTCAGCAGGCATTTCGGGGACGCCCCGATCGTCGAGGTCTCGGGTCGGACCTATCCGGTCGATGTCCGCTACCGGCCGCAGCAGGAGGACGAGGAACTGCTGGACGCCCTCGCCGATACGATCGAGGAGCTGCTTGCCGAGCGCGACGGTGACGTCCTGGCGTTCTTCTCCGGCGAGCGAGAGATCCGCGACGCGGCGGAGCTGCTCAGCAGGCGTCTGGGACCGCACGTCGAGATCCTGCCGCTGTACTCACGGCTGGCCGCCGCCGACCAGCAGAAGGTCTTCGGTCGGGGAGGACGCTCGCGTCGGGTGGTGCTAGCCACGAACGTCGCCGAGACATCGGTGACCGTTCCCGGCATCCGCTTCGTCGTCGACACCGGGCTCGCCCGGATCTCCCGCTACAGCACGCGACTCAAGGTCCAGCGCCTGCCGGTCGAGGCCATCTCACGAGCCTCCGCTGAGCAGCGCAAGGGGCGCTGCGGACGCGTGGCCGACGGGATCTGCGTGCGGCTGTACTCGGAGGAGGAGTTCGAAGCTCGACCGGAGTTCACCGATCCCGAGATTCTGCGCACCAACCTCGCGAGCGTGATCCTGCAGATGGCCTCGCTCGGACTGGGCGAGATCGAGCAGTTCCCGTTCCTGGAGCCGCCCGATCGCCGCCAGATCCGTGACGGGATGGCGCTGCTGCACGAGCTCGGGGCGTTGGATCCGGCAGCCCCCGAGCCGCTCACCCCGCTGGGACGAAAGCTCGCGCGGCTACCGATCGACCCCCGCCTCGCACGCATGGTGCTGGCCGCCGATCCGCTCCGCTGCCTGCGCGAGGTGATCGTGATCGCCGCCGCGCTCTCGATCCAGGACCCGCGTGAGCGACCGACCGAGCAGCGCGGTCAGGCCGACCAGTCGCATGCTCGCTTCACCGACAGATCCTCCGACTTCTTGGCCTACCTCAACCTCTGGGGCTACCTGCGCTCGCTCGAGGGTGAGCTCTCGCGCTCCCAGGTCCGCAAACGCTGCAGGACGGAGTTCCTGCACTATCTCCGCATCCGCGAATGGCAGGACCTCGTGGCACAGCTCGAGGATGCGGCGCGTGAGGTCGGCCTGAGGCTCAACGACACGGCGGGCGAGGCGCCGGAGATCCACGCGGCGCTGCTCGCCGGGCTGCTCTCCCACCTCGGGATGAAGGACGCCGCGACCCGCGAGTACACCGGTGCGCGCGGCGCGAAGTTCGCGATCTTCCCGGGCTCGGCGCTTGCACGGCGCGCACCGTCATGGGTGATGGTCGCCGAGCTCGTCGAGACTACGCGGTTGTGGGGGCGGACGGCGGCGGCGGTCGAGCTCAGGCAGGTCGAGCCGCTCGCCGGGCATCTGGTCAAACGCTCCTTTGGCGAGCCCCGCTGGGCTCGCCAGCGCGCCGCGGTGGTCGCCGCTGAGCGAGTGACGCTCTACGGGCTGCCGATCGTCGCGTCGCGCACGGTGCAGTACGGACGGATCGACGCCGCCGTCGCGCGCGAGCTCTTCATCCGACGGGCGCTGGTGGAGGGCGGCTGGGGCGCGCACCATGCGTTCCTGCGCGAGAACGAGCAGCGCGTCGAGCAGGTTCAGGCGCTCGAGGCGCGGGCGCGGCGGCGTGACCTGCTCGCGAGCGAGGCCAAGCGCGCGGCGTTCTTCGAGGAGCGCGTGCCGGAGGATGTTCTCAGCGGGCGCGACTTCGACCGCTGGTGGAAGCAGGCGCGCCGGTCCGATCCGTCGTTGCTCGACTATCCGATGGATCTGCTGATCGAGGGTGAGGTCGCCGGCGGCCGGACGCGGCCGTCGATCTGGAAGCAGGGCTCGCTCGAGCTGGCGCTCTCCTACCGCTTCGATCCCGGGTCAGCTGCCGACGGCGTCACCGTCCACATCCCGCTCGACGCGCTCGGCGCGGTGCGCGACACCAACTTCGAGTGGCTGGTGCCGGCCTTCCGCGAGGAGCTCGTGATCGCGCTGCTTCGCTCGCTGCCGAAGGCGCTACGCACGCCGCTGGTTCCGATCCCCGACACCGCGGCCTCGCTGCTCGCCGAGATGACGCCGCGATCGGGGCCGCTGCTCGAGGTACTGGCCGAGGCGATCAAGCAAGGCCGCGGCCCGCACATCGGCTCCGGCGACTGGACGCTGGAGAGCCTGCCCGCTCATCTGCGAATGAGCTTCTCGATCGAGGACACCGACGGAACCGTGCTGGCGTCCGGGCGCTCCCTGGACCAGCTCCGGGAGGAGCTACGTCCTGTGCTCAAACAGCGTCTTCAGCTCGAGGTCCCGAGCCTTGTCAGGCACGGGATGCACAGCTTCGAGATCGAGTCGCTGCCCCACACGGTGGATCTACGAGGCGGCATGCGAGGCTTCCCGGCACTGGCCGACGAGGGTGATGCCGTCGGGATCAGAGTCTGTGAGACCGCGGCCGAGCAGTCGCTGAGCATGGCACTGGGCACGCGCCGGCTGCTGCTGCTGAGCGTCCCCTCGCCGCGCCAGTGGGTCGTCGCCCAGCTGGGAGGTGCGCTGACACTCGCGCTCACCGCCGCACCGCACGCCAACCTGCAGTCCGCGATCGAGGACGCAACCAACGCGGCGCTGGACGCGGTGGTGGCTGACCACGGCGGGCCCGCCTGGGAGGCGCAGGCGTTTGCGGCGCTGGGCGAGCACGCACGCGGTGAGATCCGTCCGATGACGCTTGCAGCACTCGAAGCCCTGGGACAGATCCTTGACGCGGCAGGCGCCGTCAGTGAGCAGCTCGACCTGCTCCCGGCAAGCGCTGCCTTTGGCCCGGCTCGTGAGGACGTGGCTCGCCAGCTCGGCCGGCTCGTGTACCCGGGGATGCTCGCGGCCATGGGTCTGTCGAGGCTCGCCGACGTGGAGCGCTACCTGCGGGCTGCGGCCCTGCGACTGCAGCGGCTGCCGCGCCAGGTGCTCGCCGACGGTCAGCGCATGACCGCCATCCACGAGCTCGAGCAGCAGGCCGGAGAACGTGCAGACGCACGCTGGCTGCTCCAGGAGCTCCGCGTCACGCAGCTCGCCCCCGGTGAGTACGTGCGCCCCGGCGCGACCGTGAAGCGCGTGCGCGAGGCGCTCGCCACCTCGTGACGGGC
>DASZMI010000131.1:0-8625 GCA_035551915.1 Solirubrobacteraceae bacterium
GCGGGACTGACATGTCCTCGTGCCCAGCGCGAGAAGCGCCTTCCGGCAAAGCGCGGGGCGGGTGCGTCGCGGTGCACGCCGAGGACCTTCTCGGCCAGGATGCGCAGCGGCCTGGAGCGCAGCGTTAGGTTGGCGAGCGGCGCGACGGGAGTACCGGCGCGGCCGAGCCAGGTCGGACGCGTGATGATCCGGTCGCGCAACGGAATGCCCGTCCGCAGCTTCATCTCGTGGCGCGCCTGCGCGTTGATCTCGGCGATCTTCACGCCCTGCGGGCAGACCTGCGAGCAGATCCCGCAGCCGGAGCAATAGTCGACGGAGGCGTCGACGCTGGGCTCGCCGCTGACGCGGAAGCGCTCGGATTGAGGGCCGGCGTACTTGGGGCCCGGGAACAGCGGGCTCGCATTGGAGACCGGGCAGGCCGTCTCACAGATCGTGCACTTGACGCAGTGATCGAGTGAGCCGCGCAGCAGCTCGACCTCAACCAGATCACTCACGCCGCGACCTCCGCACCCAGCGCCGCCGCCGCGAGCTGGGCGGCGCGGTAGCCGCTGGCCAGCGCGACGCCCTCGCCCGAGGCCTCACGCCACGAGACGGCCCCGTGCAGCGAGGCACCGGCGACGAACACGTTGTCGGTGCCGGCTGCGCGCAGCTCGAGGTCGACGGCGATCCCGGCTCGCGCCAACGGCTGCTCGTCGAAGTACGAGGACACGAAACGTGGCTCGCCCTCGCCGGGTATTCCCCGCAGTGGCAGCCCCAGCACCTGCTCGTGGGCCTGCCAGTGCGAGTCGAGCGTGATCGCCCCGGAGTGGAAGCCGCCCGAGGCGAGCACGAACGCTCGCGCCTCGTAGACCGTATTGGAGCCGGCGGTGGCCGTCTCGACGGAGACCACCCGCTCGCCCTCCCGCCGATGCGAGATCACACCCGCGCCCAGCGCGAGCCGGCCGCCGGCCGCCGACAGCGCGCCGCGCAGGATCTCGAACAGGCGCATGCCCGGTACCGACGGCGGCAGCGTCGGGATCTCGAAGACGCGCCGGCCGAGGCGTGACTCGAGGTCGACGAGCACCGCATGCGGGTCGCTCAGCCCGAGCACCGCCGGCAGCCCTACCTGCTCGGCCGATCCGACCAGTGGCGCCAGGCGCGCGCAGAAGGCGGCGCGCCAGGCCGGGTCGTCGAAGCGCCGCGCCAGACCGAGCGTGCTCGAATCCGCGCGGTCGGACTCAATCTCGATGCCGACGGCCGTGGCGTCGACACCCGCCGCTCGCAGGTTTTCGGCACACAGGCTCGGGTGAAAATCGCGCAGCAGCGGGGCGCCGACGACGGCAAGCCGGCCAAGCTGACGAGAATCACCCGCCGCAAACGTTTCGGGGACCAGCGCGGACGGCTTCAGGGCGCCGAGGGCGGTCGGAAGCAGCTTGTTGTGCTCGAGCGAGCCCACGTATCCGTAGCCCGGCAGCGAGCCGCGGGCGACGGCCTCAAGCAGCCAGTCGGTGGCGTCGGGCAGGGCGGAGCCGACGATCGCGTAGGGATGATCGGGACGCAGCGTGGCGAGCGCCGCCAGCGGTGACCGAACCAGCTCGGGCGCGTAGCCGAGCACGTCGATCGTGCCAGGGGCCAGATGCGTGGAGCCGACACCCTTGGCGACCACGCAGACGGCGGCGCCCGCCTCGGCCAGGCGTGTCCCGGCGACCAGCCCGGCGGTCCCCGCGCCGATCACGACGACGTCGTAGGCCCGGCGTCTCACGAGTCCGCCTCGGACCCGGCGGCCAGCGGGCCGCCGGGCACGTGCGAAATATCCAATATTCCGTGGAAGACCCACTCATCGAAGCGCATCTGGCGCAGCTGGTCGCCGTAGAGGATCGGCCAGACTCCCTTCCAGCGCTCCTGCAGGAAGGCGCTCAGCGAGGCGTCGGCCTCGCTCGCCTCGAGCCCGCCCGCGCCGTGCATCACGCCCACGGCGCGGTAGATACAGAAGCCGCCCTGGCAGGGGCCCATGCCCAGGCGCAGCCGGCGGCGGATGTCGTCGAGGTTGGTCGAGCCGCTCGTCTTCAGCGCATGCTCGAGCTGGTGGCGTGAGACCAGCTCGCACTCACAGATGGTCTGCTCCTCGCGCAGGCTCTGCTCCTTGCGCGCCAGCCGCTCACCGAGCAGGTAGTTGATCCCAGCCTCGGAGCCCGGCATCGGTTGGGTCGCGGTAGAGCACGACGCCGGCTTGCCGAGCATGTCGCAGACGGCGTCGACCGTCTCCTCGGCCATCAGCCGGAAGGTCGTGACCTTGCCGCCGGTGATCGTCACGAAACCGCCGACGCCGTCGCGCTCGCGGTGATCGAGCAGCGCGTGCGCGCGAGTGACGTCGCGGGTGTCGGTGTCGGAGGCCTTGGCGTCCTCGAACAGCGGCCGCACGCCCGTCCAGACCCGCAGCGCCCGCGCCCGGCGGAAGCCCGGTACGAGCTTCTCGCCGTCGTCGAGCATCCGGTCCACCTCGGACTGCGAGACGCTGTGGTCGTCGGGGTCCTCGGTGTGCTGGTCGGTGGTGCCGATAACCGACACCGTCCGGATCGGCACCAGGATGTCGCCATCGGTCGGCAGCTGGCAGCGGTTGATGACCGTGTTCACCAGCCGGTGATTCATGGCGATCATGATCCCCCGGCCCGGGAACACGCGGACGCCCTCGATGCCGGCCATCGCGGCGATCTGGCCGGCCCATGCGCCGGTCGCGTTGACGGTCACGCGCGCCTCGATCTCGAGCTCCGTCCCGGCCCGCACGTCGCGCACGCGCGCGCCCGTCACCTGATCGCCGTCGCGGCGGATCGCGGTCACCTGGTGATAGGGCAACACACGCGAGCCGCGCTGCTGCGCGCCGTGAGCCATCGCCCAGACCGTCTTCCAGATGTCCATGCTCGCGTCGGGCACCCGGAACGCACGTGAGATCTCTGGGTTCAGTCGCGGCTCCTCACGCAGGGCCTGCATGACACTGATCTCCTCGCAGTCGACCTCGGTCTCGCCGCATGCGGCCACGAAGCGGTCGGCGTAGCCCGGGTCGTCCCACGGTGTGCTGACGAACAGCCCGCCGGTGTCCTCGATGCAGCCGGCCGCGACCCGCCGCAGGATTCGGTTCTCGGCGATGCACTCGCGCGCCGCGGGCGCGTCTTTGACGACGTAGCGCCCGCCTGAATGCAGCAGCCCATGGAAGCGGCCGCTCGTGCCCTCAGCCAGATCAAGGCGGTCGACGAGGATCACATCGAGCCCGCGCAGTGACGCGTCCCAGGCGACTCCAGCGCCGGTGGCGCCACCACCGATGACCAGCACCTCGGTGGTGAGAGAGAGCATCCGGTCAGCCTACAGCCGGCGTCGCCTGGGGTTTGCGTCGGAGAGAGCTCTTGTGTTTCTCGCTGGAGCCCCCTATTCGACCCAGTCGAAGGTGCGGGTCACAGCCTTCTTCCACATGCGTAGGTTCTCCTTGCGCGTCTCGGCATCCATCTGCGGTTCCCAGCGCTTGTCCTCCGCCCAGTTCTCGCGCAGGTCCTCCTGGTTGTCCCAGAAGCCGGTGGCGAGCCCGGCCGCGTAGGCGGCGCCCAGCGCAGTGGTCTCGGCGACCTCCGGCCGGATCACCGGAACGCCGAGGATGTCGGCCTGGAACTGCATCAGCGTGTCGTTGGCGACCATGCCGCCGTCGACCTTGAGCGAGTCGAGCTCGACGCCCGAGTCGGTGCGCATCGCCTCCACGATCTCGGCCGATTGGTAGGCCGTGGCCTCGAGCGTCGCGCGGGCGATGTGGCCGGCGTTGACGTAGCGGGTCAGGCCGGCGAAGACGCCGCGGGCGTCGGACTTCCAGTACGGCGCGTACAGACCCGAGAAGGCCGGCACGATATAGAGGCCGCCATTGTCATCAACGGTCGAGGCGAGTTCCTCGACCTCGGGGGCGGCCTTGATCATCTTGAGGTTGTCGCGCAGCCACTGCACGAGCGCGCCGGTGATCGCGATCGAGCCCTCGAGTGCGTAGACCGGCTTCTGGTCGCCGATCCGGTAACAGGGGGTCGTCAGCAGCCCTGACTTCGAGTGCACGAGTTCCTCGCCGGTGTTGATCAGCATGAAGTTGCCGGTGCCGTAGGTGTTCTTGGCCTCGCCGACCGCGAAGCAGGTCTGGCCGAAGGTCGCCGCCTGCTGGTCACCGAGGTCGCCGGCGATCGGGATGCCGGCGAGCGGACCGCTCTTGACCTCGGCGTAGACCTCGCTCGAGGAACGGATCTGGGGCAGCATCGACTCGGGTACGCCGATCGTCTGCGCCGTCGCGTGGTCCCAGGAGAGCGAGCGCAGGTCCATCATCAGCGTGCGGCTGGCGTTGGTCACGTCGGTCATGTGCAGGCCGCCATCGGTGCCGCCTGTGAGGTTCCAGATCAGCCAGGAGTCGATGTTGCCGAAGACGAGGTCACCGGCGTCGGCGCGCTCGCGTGCGCCATCGACGTTCTCGAGGATCCAGCGCACCTTCGGCCCGGAGAAGTAGGTAGCAAGCGGCAGACCCGACTTGTCGCGGAAGCGGTCCTGGCCTCCGGTCCCGGCGAGCATGTCGACGATCTTGTCGGTGCGTGTGTCCTGCCAGACGATCGCGTTGTAGACCGGCTCGCCGGTGCTGCGATCCCAGACGACGGCGGTCTCGCGCTGGTTGGTGATGCCGAGCGCGGCGATATCGTCCTTGGCGACATCGGCCGCGGACAGCGCCTCCTGCACCACCTCCTGCGTGCGGTCCCAGATCTCCCTGGGGTCGTGCTCGACCCAGCCCGGTCGCGGGTAGATCTGCTCGTGCTCCTTCTGCGAGACCGACACCACTCGTCCCGAGTGGTCGAAGATCATCGCGCGCGAGCTGGTAGTGCCCGAGTCGATCGCAATTGCGTACTTGGCCATTTCAGCTTCCTTTCGAGGTCTTCCTGAGCGGTGTCAGCCGGCGAGCGCCTCGGCGGCGCTCTGAAACAGATATTGGGTCGAGGTCGCGCCCGGGTCCTGATGCCCGGCGCTGCGCTCACCGAGGTAGCTGGCGCGTCCCCTGCGCGCCACCAGCGGTGTGGTCGCGAGCATCCCCTCGCAGGCCGCGTCCGCCGCGGCGCGCAGGCCAGTGTCGAGATCGCCAGCCTGTTCGAGCGCGTCGACTGCGGGGATCAGTGCGTCGAGCATCGTCTTGTCGCCCGCCTGCGCCTTGCCGCGCGCAGCGACGGCGCCAAGCGCGCGGCGCCAGGCGGCGGCGTAGGACTTGATGTCGCCCCTGGGGTGGTCGGTCAGCCCGCCGCCGAGCTGCAGGAACAGGGTGCCGTAGAGCGGCCCGGCGGCGCCGCCGACGGTCGAGATCAGCGTCATCGCGACCGTCTTCAGCACCGCACCCGGATCGGGTTGGGGGTCGGCCCGCAGCTTCTCGACCGCCTTCTGCATGCCACGGTCCATGTTCGTGCCGTGGTCGCCGTCGCCGATCGCGGTGTCGAGCCTGACGAGCTCCTGGCGGTGCTCGGCCATCGCCTCGGCGAACAGCTCCATCCAGCGCTGCACGCTCGCCGTCTCGATCGCCACGCTCACGCTCCCCAACGCAGCGCCGGGGTGTCGACGGGTGCGTCCCAGCACTGCAGCAGCTCGTCGTCGAGCTTCAGCAGTGTGATCGAGCAGCCCTGCATCTCCAGCGAGGTGATGTAGTTGCCGATCAGGTTGCGCTCGATCCGCAGGCCGCGCTGCTCCGCGAGCTTGGCGACCTCGCCGTAGACGATGTAGAGCTCGAGCAGCGGAGTGCCGCCCATCCCGTTTACGAACGCGAGCACGCGATCACCGCTTGCGAACGGCAGGTCCTCGATGATCGGCGTGAGCAGCCGCTCGGCCACCTGCGAGGCCGGTCCGGCCTTCTCCTTGAAGCGGCCCGGCTCGCCGTGGATCCCGATCCCGATCTCGACCTCGTCGTCTGCCAACTCGAAGCTCGGCTCAGCGGAGGCGGGCGTGATGCACGGCGTCAGCGCCATTCCCATCGAGCGGCCCTGGGCGTTCACCCGCCGCCCGATCTCGGTCACCTCCGCTAGCGGCCGCCCCGCCTCCGCCGCCGCGCCCGCGATCTTCTCGACCAGCACGGTGACGCCGACGCCGCGACGACCGGCGGTGTAGAGCGAGTCCTCGACGGCGACGTCGTCGTTGGTGAGGATCGTGTCGACCTCGATCCCCTCAGCCTTGGCGAGGTCCGCGGCCATCTCGAAGTTGAGCACGTCGCCGGTGTAGTTCTTGACGATGTGCACGACCCCGGCGCCGCCGTCGACCGCCTTGGTGGCGGCCAGCATCTGGTCGGGGGTCGGCGAGGTGAAGACCTCGCCCGGGCAGGCGGCGTCGAGCATCCCGCGCCCGACGTAGCCGCCGTGCAGCGGCTCGTGGCCGGAACCACCGCCGGAGATCAGCCCGACCTTGTCCCTGGTCGGCGCGTCGGCGCGCACGACCATGTACGGATCGAAGCTGACGCGCAGGCGGTCACCGTGGGCGGCCTGCACCCCGCGCAGCGCATCGGCCACGACCTGATCCGGCGCGTTGATCAGTTTCTTCATCTGGGCTCCTCAGTCGATCAGATCACTGGGCATCAGCGTGTTCGGTGAGCGGCGGGACGGGCTTTGTCCCGCCGCTCGTCAAGCGCTGATCCTGGTTCTACGCCTCCGGCTCGAAAGGCAGGTCCTCGGGGTTCTCGCCGGACCCGCGGATCCCCGGCTTCTCGCCGAGCCGAGCTATCAGGAAGTCGCGGACGCCGAAGTCGTAGACCACCGAGGCCAGGGCCCCGCCGATCAGAGGCCCGACGATCGGTATCCAGAAGTAGTCGTTGATGTTGCCGTAATTTCCGGGGAAGGCGATCTTGCCCCAGCCGGCAATCAGCGCGAATATGCGCGGTCCGAAGTCGCGCGCCGGATTGATCGCGTAGCCGGCGTTGGCACCGAATGAGATGCCGACGGCGAGCACGATCAGGCCGACGATGAACGGGGCGAGGTTGGCCTTCACAGGGATGTTGAACTCGTCGCCAATTGCCCAGATGAACAGCACCAGGAAGAAGGTTCCGACAATCTGGTCGATCAGCGGCCCGAGCACGTTGTGGAAGTACGGGGCGGGGAAGGTCGCGAAGGTGCTGTAGGTCGCCACCGACGCCTGGGTCCCCTTGACGATGTGGTGAACCTGGTCGTAGTTGTTGATCGCGTTGTTGTAGACCAGGAAGACCAATGCGGCCCCGACGAACGCGCCCAGGACCTGTGCCGCCCAATAGCCCGGCACCTTGTTCCAGGCAATCTGCTTGCGGATCGCGGCGCCGAACGTGACCGCCGGATTGATGTGCGCGCCGGTGATACCTCCCACGGTGTAGACCGCGAAGGTCACCGCCAGCGCCCAGCCCCAGCCGATCAGCAGCCAGTCGCCCGATGACTGCAGCGGGCCGGCGGAACTACGCCCGGAGCCGACGAGGGCCCAGAGCATGGCGACGACTCCGTCACCGAACGCGATCAGGATGAAGGTGCCGAAGAACTCGGCCCATAGCTCGCCGACGACGCCCTTGCGCCATGCCGGGGCCCGCCTGCCGCCCGTCTCACTTACGGTTGCCACACGACCTCCTTCGAAGGGTTGATCGATCTGAGGTGGCTCGCGGACGCGGGCTGTGGCTCGTCGCCGGAGGAGACGTGCGCCGCGGGCGTCACGCTTCCACGCGCCCTGGTGAGCGCGGTCTCTCCTCAGCGACCGCCGGCCATCACTCCGCCGGTCACGACGGGCAAGCTACCTGGAGTTCGACATTGTCAAACTCAATTCGGAAAAATCGGCTGCGGTTCCGCTAATCAGAACCCCATCCGACCTCGTCGTCCGCGATCATCAACATGCTGTGCCCGGGAGGATTCAGTCGATAGAGCGAGCCGCGGCGATCCTGCGGCTCCTGTCAGGCCGTTCACGGCAGCTCGGCGTCGTCGACCTGTCCGAGGAGCTGCGCCTGCCCAAGGGCACGGTCCACGGAATCCTGCGCACGCTCCAGCATGTCGGCTTCGTCGAGCAGGATCCGCAGACCGGCAAGTACCGGCTCGGTGCCGCCCTTCTGCACATGGGCTCCACCTACCTCGACGGCAACGAGCTGCGCACGCGCGCGCTCAACTGGTCGGACTCGCTCGCCTCGCGCACCCAGGAGGAGGTGCGGCTGGGCACGCTGCACGAGGGCATGGTGCTGATCGTGCACCATGTGTTCCGGCCCGACGACAGCCTGCAGACGCTCGACGTCGGCACGCTGCTTCCGGCCCACGCGACGGCGCTAGGTAAGGTCCTGCTCGCATCGCATCCACACGTCGCGGAGGAGTTGATCGAGGCGGGTCTGCCGAGCTACACCGAGATGACGATCTCCGAGCCGGACGGGCTGCGGCGCGAACTCGAGCGGGTACGCGAGCGCGGCTGGGCCTATGACGCCGGCGAGCTCGAGCTGCTGCGCGGCTCGATCGCCGCGGCGATCATCGACCGCACCGGCCGCACCGCGGGGGCGATGGGCATCTTCGGTTCGCCGCAGCGGCTCTTCACCGCGCAGCTGCCACGATCGGAGCTGCTCACCCATGTGCGTGAGCATGCGCGCGCCGTCTCGCACGAGCTGGGGGCGATCCCGTGGTA
>DASZMI010000132.1:0-5430 GCA_035551915.1 Solirubrobacteraceae bacterium
TGGGGTGGCTTCGCGCTCTTCTGCGGTTACACGGTGGCGGTGATCGTGATCGCGGCGGTGCTGCTGCTGCGCCGCGACGCCTGAGGCCTGCTGCTGCGGCGCCTGAGGCCTGCTGCTGGAACGCGGGCGGTAGCCGCTGTCCCGCAAGCGGGCTATGTAGCCGTGAGGCCGACGGCCTCGTGCACGCGCGCGATCAGATCGTCCGCGTCGACCGCGTCCGCGTCGACCGGCTTGGTGACGAGGTCGTTGGCGCCCTCGTAGTACGCCTCCTGGGCGGTCTCCTCGCGCGCATCGCCGGTGACCACGACCACCGGCGTGCTGCCGATCTTGCGATCGTTGCGCAGCTTCCGCAGCAGCTCGATCCCGTTCAGGCGCGGCAGGCCCAGATCGAGGACCAGCAGGTCCGGACGGACGATCCGGCAGATGTCGAGCGCCGGCGAATGCCGTGACTTGAGCGTCCACTCCCAGCTCGCGCGCAGTTGCCGCCGCCGAGCCTCCGGGTACTGTTCCGTACCAGACTCATGCCCAGCCTCCCCAACCACGAACGGCTGCGCCCAGGCCGCCACCACCTCGCCCGCGAGGATGTGGCGCGCTCGCAGCGCGAGCGGATGCTGGTCGCGACCCTGCACTGCGTCGCGGAACTCGGGTACCCGGCCACCACCGTCGCCGACATCGTCTCCCGCGCCGCCGTCTCCCGCAGCACCTTCTATGACCAGTTCGCCGACAAGGAGGCGTGTTTCATCGCCGCCTACGACTTCGCGATGCAGCACGCGCTCGCGAGCATGAACGCCACCGCGCAGGCCCAGGCGCCACAGACCTGGCGCGAGCGGGTTCGTAACGACCTGACGACGTACCTGGATGTGCTCGCCGACGAGCCGGCGCTGGCCACGACCCTGCATGTCGAGGTGCTTGCGGCCGGCCCCGCCGCGCTCGAGCATCGCGCCGAACTGCTCGGGGTCCTGGCCTCGCGGATCGCCAACCTCGGTGAGCTCGCCCAGCGGGCCGACAGCGCCGTGCGCGATCTCCCCCCGGCCGTCTTCGCACTCTTCACCGGCGGTCTCGACGAGCTCATCCGCGACCGCCTGCGGACCGATTCCAGCACCGCACTGCACGCCCTTGCGGAGCCGCTGCTGGAGGCCACCTACGCGATGTTCGGCGCCTGAGGCCAACGCGCGCGGCGATCGCACCGCTGGCAATCCGTCCAGACTGAGCCTCGTGACCCGCCCCAGGCTCTAACCTACCGCGCCAATGGCCAAAGGGGGGCCACAACTCAAGGGTCTGAAGTTGCTCGTGGTGGCACCGCTCTCCGAGCGCGCCACCGCTTTGACACGCCATCTCGCGTCGATGTCGAGCTGGGCCTGCGAGCACGTCGACACCTCCGACGGTCTGCGGCAGCTGCTGCGCGACGGCGCCTGGGACGCCGTGATCCTCGAGCACGACCCCGGCTGGTCCGACGCGCAGGAGCGTCTGAAGCTCGTCGTCCGCGAGGCCGGACAGCGCCCCGTCGTCGCCGTCGGCGATGAGCTCGGTGGCTCCGAGGTCGCGGTGCTGCTACGTCTGGGCGCAGCCGACTTCGCGCCGATCGAGCATCTCGACGACGTCGTCGCCGCGGTCGCGCACGCGCTCAGCGAGGACCGGCGTGCGCGGCGCAAGCTGGTCGCCGCCGCCGCAAGCTCGGCCGTCCGCGCCGCCGAGCAGCACATGGACAGCGTCTTCAGCGAGGCACCGATCGGCATGTCGATCACCTCGCTGACGGGCACGCTGATCCGCGTGAACGGCAAGCTCTGCGAGATCAGCGGCCGCAGCGAAACCGAGCTCGTCGGATCGAACTTCCAGACATTCGTGCACCCCGACGACGCGCTCATCGATCAGCCGCAGATCGTCGAGCTGTTCAGCGGATCGTGCACCTCCTACCAGGTTAGGAAGCGCTACTTCAACCGCAGCGGCGGCATCCGCTGGCTCGAACAGTCAGTCTCGATGGCGCGTTCCGATGACGGCTCTCCGCTGTACTTCATCGCGCAGTTCATCGATATCACCGCCCAGCACGAGGCCGAGCAGGGATTGCGCGCCGCGAACTCGCGACTGCGGGCGATCTTCGATCACGCTCCCGTGTGGCTGGCGCTGCGCGGCCTCGACGGTCGCTACCTCAACGTCAACAACGAGCTCGCGCAGGTCTACGGCGTCGACGAGCGGGAGCTGATCGGCTCCTATCCGACCGACTTCGCGCAGACGCCACCGACGACGCAGATCGCCGACGACGACCGCGTCGTCTGGGAGACCAAGCAACCCGTCACCAGCGAGGTCACGATCCAGCACCCGCAGCGCGGGCAGCGCACCTACCACGTGGTCCGCTACCCGGTGCTCGACGAGCAGGGCGAGCTCGACGCAGTGGGCTCCTTCGGGATCGACGTCAGCGACCGCAAGGAGGCCGACGCCGCACGCGACCGCGCCCTGCTGGCCTTCACCGAGGCGCAGGAGATCGCCAAGGTCGGGTCGTGGGTCTGGAACGCCGCCTCCAACGCGCTCGTCTGGTCGGACCAGATGAAGCTGATGTTCGGGCTCACCCCGGGGGACACCACGCCCGACCCCGAGGCATTCCTCGCCTTCGTGCATCCGGATGATCGCGGCCCCGTCGCGCGCTCGTACCGCCAGGTCGTCGCGGGCAGCCCGATGTTCGAGGTCGAATACCGGATCACGGCCGCCGACGGGAGGCGCCGCATCGTTCACGGCCGCGGCCGCGCCGATCCCGAGCGCCCGGGCATCTTCGTCGGCACCGCCCAGGACGTCACCGAGCTGCGTGCGATCGAGCGCAACGCGCAGGCCGCACGTGAGCGCTTCCGCATCGCCTTCGAGGACGCGCCCGTCGGGATGTCGATCACCAGCCCGGACGGCCGTCTGCTGCAGGTCAACAGCTCACTCTGCGAGATCACCGGCTACACCCGCGACGAGCTGCTGACGATGAACGTCGCGACGATCACGCATCCCGAGGAGCTCGGCGAGCGCTCTGCGCTCGATGAGCAACTCGTGAGCGGCGAGATCGACAATTACATCCGCGACGGACGCCTGCTGCGCGCCAACGGCGAGGCCGTCTGGGTCTCACGGCACGTCCGCATGCTCCGCGACGAGGACAGCAACCCGTTGCAGGCGCTGACGCACTACGTCGACATCACCGAGCGCCGCACGATGGAGCGCGAGCTGCGGCACATGGCCGACCATGATCCGCTCACCGGCCTGCTGAACCGCCGCGGCCTCGAGACCGAGCTCGAGCGGCACGTCACCCACGTCAACCGCTACGGCGACCGCGGTGCGCTGCTGGTGCTCGACCTCGACCACTTCAAGGCCGTCAACGACACGCTCGGGCACGAGGCCGGTGACCGCCTGATCGTGAGCGTCGCCACGCTGCTGAGCAGCCGTCTGCGCAGCTCCGACGCCGTGGCTCGCCTGGGCGGCGACGAGTTCGCGATCCTGCTGCCCGACGCCAATGCCGAGGTCGCCCGGCACGTCGCCGAGCAGATCGTGGCCGACATCCATGCGAATGCCGTGATCGAGCAGGGCCAGTCGATCCGCCATGTGACCGCGAGCGTCGGCGTGACGCTGTTCACGCAGGGCCAGGTCAACTCCGAGAGCGTGCTGGTCGACGCGGACCTGGCGATGTACGACGCCAAGGAGGCCGGTCGCGACCAGGTCGCGATGCACGCCGGCGGCCGCGACGAGCAGCCCCGCATGCGCGCCCGCCTCGAATGGATTGAGCGCATCCGCTCGGCGCTCGACCACGGCCAGTTCACACTCCACGCGCAGCCGATCGTCGAGCTGCACAGCGAGCGAGTCACCCAGTGCGAGCTGCTGCTGCGGATGGTCGATAACAGCGGTGACACGATTCCCCCGGGCGCCTTCCTCTACATCGCCGAACGCTATGACCTGATCCAGGAGCTCGACGAGTGGGTCGCCAAACAGGCGATCGAGCTCGTCGCCCGCGAGCAGGCCGGCGGCCGCCACGGCTCGTTCGAGATCAACGTGTCGGCCAAGTCGCTGGCCAACGACCGGCTGCTCGAGGTGATCGAGTCGGAGCTGGCCCGCCACGAGATCGACCCCACGCGCCTGATCTTCGAGGTCACCGAGACGGCCGCGATCTCCCACATGGCGCTGGCACGGAGCTTCGCCGAGCGGCTCAGGCGCCTCGGCTGCCGCTTCGCGCTGGATGACTTCGGGGCCGGCTTCGGCGGCTTCTACTACCTCAAGCACATTCCCTTCGACTACCTCAAGATCGACCGCGAGTTCGTCACCGACTGCCTGCACAACCGCACCGACCAGCTCGTCATCGAGGCGCTCGTGTCGCTCGCCCACGGTCTCAACAAGCAGACGATCGCGGAGGGCGTCGAGGACCACGAGACCGAGCTGCTCCTGCGCCGCCGCGGCGTCGATCTGGCCCAGGGCTTCCACATCGGCCGCCCGGCCCCGATCGCCGATGACGCCCCGCTCTGGGCCGTCTCGCCCGACCGCGCCTAGTGGCGTCACGCGCGTCCAGACGCCGCGAGGCGGCGGCGAATTTGTGCATCAGGGCACTACTAGTCAACCACCGGCGAGGTCGTTGCCCTGCGACGGGATGCTGTGCAGGTAGGAGCTGACGGCGATACCGAGGATGACCAGCGGGCGGATCAGCCGACGGTTGGTAGGGGTTGAATCACGGGCTGAACCGGCGTCTCACCCGGGGGTTGAGACCGCTACGGTCAGGTGTAGATGTCCACCCCGACCGCCGAGCCGGCCCAACCCGATGCGCTCGACGCCCAGGCCTTCCTCGCCGCGCTCGATGACCCGATCGGGCGCCTCGCGCGAGAGCATGGACCGGTCGACTTCACCCTCCCCTCACACGGGCTCGTGCTTCCCGACCACCTCGAGCGACTCACGCTCGGGATCGTCGGGCAACTGATCAGCGTCAAGGCCGCGCTCGTGATCTTCGGCCGCCTGCGCGAGCTGCTCGGCGGCCGCATCGAGGCGACCGCGCTGGCGCGAACCAATGAGGCATCGCTGCGTGCCGTCGGGCTGTCGGGCGCCAAGGCGCGGGCCGTGCAGGCACTCGGCCACGAGGTGGCGAACGGTCTGCTCGACTTCGAGGCGCTCGCCGCGCTGGACGACGTGCAGGCCGAGGCGAGGCTGGTCGCGCTGCGCGGCATCGGCAGCTGGTCGGCGCAGATGTTCCTGCTGCGCGCACTCGGCCGCCCCGATGTCTTCCCCGCCGGCGACCTCGGGCTACGCCGCGGAATCGAGTCGCTCTACGCGCTACGCGCGATGCCGAGCATCCCCGAGGCAGCCGAGCGGGCGCTCGCCTGGCGTTCGTATCGGTCATACGCCGCCAAGTACCTGTGGTTGCACTACGGGGCGGCCGCCGACACCTGTCCCCCTGCACCGAACGAGGGAGGGGTTTTGTCGCCT